>JAJYKX010000049.1 GCA_021788175.1 Chloroflexota bacterium | reverse complement strand
CGCGTGGTCGGGTGGAGCCCCGTGCCGAACGCCACGCCTGGGTCCAGCGCGAGGACCAGGTCTCCGGGTCGCCGCCGGTAGCGCCTCCAGGTCGGCCGCACCACGAACCGCTCCCCGACCCGGAGCACCGGGAAGTGGGCCCGCCCCTGGGCCGTCCAGTCGCTGTCGCGCACGAGTGCCGTCCGGAGCTCGCCGATGGGGCGCAGCCCGAACGCCTGCAGGTGGCCGAGCGCCGAGCGCACGCGCTCCGCCGCCTGCGAGGCCGCCGGCGCGTCGCCGTCCGCGAGCCAGGCGCGGACCAGCACCGGCCGCCGGACGTCGAGACGGGCGGCGAGTCCCTCGTCGACCAGCTCGAACGCGGGCTCCACGCTGATCCCGCCGGGGGCCTCACGCGACAGGATCTCGCTGATGGCCTCGACCGCCTCGTGGTCGGCCGCGATCGAGAGCTCCAGCCACGTGGCAGTCAGCTGATCGCGTCCTTCACCTTGTCGAGGATCCCGCCGGACTTCGGTGCGGGTCGCTCGCCGGATTCGGCCGCCAGGGCCTCGAGGAGCTCGCGCTGGCGCTTCGAGAGCCGCGTGGGCACCTGCACCTCGACCAGGATGTGCAGGTCGCCGCGGACGCCGGGGCGCCGCAGGTGGGGGACACCCTTGCCGCGCAGACGGATCTCGGCGCCGGGCTGGGTGCCGGCCTTGATCTCGACCTCTTCCTCGCCCTCCGCCGTCGGCACCCTGACGCGGGCACCGAGCGCCGCCTGCGTGATGGAGAGCGGCAGGTCGTAGAAGAGCTCCGTGGCGTCGCGGCGCAGCGCGGGGTGCGGCTCGACGTGCACGGCCACGTAGAGGTTGCCCGCCGGTCCGCCCCGCGGGCCCGCCTCCCCCTCCCCGGTGAGCCGCATCTGGTGCCCCTCGTCGATCCCGGGCGGGATCACGACGCGGAGCTTGCGCTTGCGCTGGATGCGCCCCTCGCCGCGGCAGTCGTGGCAGGGCGTCTCCACCACGCTTCCCTCGCCGCGGCAGCGCGGGCAGACGGTGACGTTGACCATCTGTCCCAGCATGGTGCTGCGCACCTGCCGGATCTCGCCCTGGCCGTTGCACTGCGGGCACCGCGTGGACGCCGATCCGGGCTCGGCGCCGGTCCCCGAGCAGGTGGCGCAGCGGTCGAGCGCCGAGAACTCGATCTCCTTCTCCGCGCCACGGATCGACTCCTCGAAGGTGATGCGGAGGTCGTAGCGCAGGTCGGATCCGGCGGGTGGACGGGCTCGTCTGGCCTGGGTCCCTGCCGCGCCACCGAAGAACGCGTCGAAGAGGTCGCCGAAACCCTGGAAGCCGCCGAACGGCCCGAAACCCTCGGCGCCTCCGCCGCCGACCCCCGCCTGGCCGAACATGTCGTAGGCGCGCCGCTGCTGCGGATCCGAGAGGACCTGGTACGCCTCGTTGATCTCCTTGAAGCGCTCCTGCGCGGACGGGTCGGTGTTGACGTCCGGGTGCCACTGCTGGGCGAGCTTGCGGAACGCGCGCTTGATCTCGGCATCGCCCGCGCCGCGGGGCACGCCCAGGATGTCGTAGTAGTCGCGGGTGGTGGCCATGCGGGGCCAAGTATATGGAAGGCGGCCGCCGCACCCGTCCGTGGCCCGGCACCCCCGTCCGCGGTCGGGGCCCGGGCACCGGTGCGGCACCCTGCCGGGGCGCGGCGCATGGCGGCGTTGCGGCACCCTGCCGGGGCGCGGCGCATGGCCAGGACGCGGCCCGGGGCTGCGGACATGCACCCGACACCCGGCCCCCGCCGGAGTCGCCGGGCGCTACCATCGGCGACGTGCCCGACGCCCTCCCCGTGCCCGCGCCCGTCGCGCGCCGCTTCCTGGTCCTGCGCCACTTCCTCGCCCCGCCGCGCGCGCTGCCGCCCGACCCGGCGAGCATCCTCTCCGTGGTGGACCGCCTGGGGTCCCTGCAGTTCGATCCCCTCTCGGTGGCGGGTCGGAACCACGACCTGGTGCTGCACGCGCGGATTGCCGGGTACCGGCCGGAGTGGACGGACGACCTGCTGTACCGGCGCCGCCTGCTCTTCGAGGCACTCAACAAGGGGCTGAGCATCCTGCCGACCCGCGAGCTGCCCTGGTACCGGCACACCTGGGACCGGCACGCCGAGCGCCACGGCGAGGGCATCTTCGTGGAGTACGCGGACGAGGTCGACGCCGTGCTCGCGCGGATCCGCGCCGAGGGGCCCCTCTCCTCGATCGACTTCGAGCGGCGGCACGTCATCGACTGGTACTGGGGACCCACCAGCCGGGTCCGCGCGGTCCTCGAGGCCCTGGCGGAGGCGGGTGTGCTCGGGCTGGCCCGTCGCGACGGAAACCGGCGCTACTACGACCTGGTCGAGCGGCTGCACCCCGCCGACCTGCTCGCCCGGCGGGTCCCGGAGTCCGAGCAGGTGCGGCACCGGCTCCTCTCGCGGTTCCGGGGACACGGCCTGCTGGCGGCCACGGGGGGCGCCGAGCTCTGGGGCGGGACCGTGCCGAGGACGCCGGAGGGACGCGCCGACGGGCGCCGACGGGTTGAGCTGGTCGGCGAGCTGGTCGACCGGGGCGAGCTGACGCCGGTCCGCGTGGAGGGCGTCCGGCAGGTGCGCCACGTCGTCACCGACGAGCTGCCGGTGCTGGCGCAGGCCGAGCGCGAGATCCGCACGGCGCTGGGGCCCGGCGGCGCGCAGCCCGGCGTGGCGTTCGTCGCGCCGCTCGACCCGCTGGCCTGGGACCGCGACCTCCTCCGCTCCCTCTTCGGCTTCGACTACACCTGGGAGGTGTACGTGCCGGCGGCGAAGCGGCGCTGGGGCTACTACGTCCTGCCGGTCCTCTTCGGCGACCGGCTGGTGGGCCGCATCGAGCCCCGGATCGACCGGACCGCCCGCCGGGTGCGCGTCCTCGGCGCGTGGTGGGAGCCGGGATTCGATCCGCTGGCCGAGCCGGGCTTCGTCCCGGCGTTCGCGGCTGCGCTCGCGGACTACGCGGCGTTCTCCGGTGCCGCCGCGGTCACGTGGCCGCGAACCAGGGACGCACGCGCGCTGGCGCGGGCGGTGACGGCGGAGGGCGCATGAGCGGCGCACCGGCCGCGGCAGCACGGCGCTCCGACGGCACGGGGGAGGCCCCCTCACCGGGCCCCGCGCCGCTCCGGGTCCACGGCGCACGCCTCTGGCTTCCCGTCGTGGCCGCCTTCGTCGTGGGCGCGATCGCCTACGCGGGCCTCTACTGCTTCCCGCCCATCTCGGTGGCGTACGCGCGCGAGTTCGGGATCAGCCGCACCCTGGCGGTGACCCCGTGGACGATCTTCCTCCTCGTCACCGGGCTCTCCAGCCCGCTGCTCGGACGGGCCTACGACCTGATCGCGGACCGCTGGCTGCTGGCCGCCGGGATGATCCTGATGGCCGCCGGCTGGGCCGTGGCGGTCCTGGCGAGCGACGTGGGGCTGCTGGTGGTCGCCTACGGGATCCTGCTCGCGGTGGGGCTCGAACTCGTCTTCGTCGGCACGACCACCGCGATCTCGCGCCGCTACGCGGGCGTGACGGGACTCGCGCTGGGGATCGCCTACGCGGGCCCCGGCGCGGGCGTGGCGATCGCGCTGCCGCTGGTGACGCCGGCCATCTCCTCGATCGGGTGGCGCGAGATCCTCGCGCTCTTCGGGGCCCTCTCGCTCGTGGGCCTCCCCTTCGTGTGGCTCATGACCAGCGGCCCGGCCATCCTGGTGCCCGCGCGGCCGGCCCGTCATGCGGTGCGCCGTCCCGAGCGCGCGGCGGAGACAGAACCGGAGCCGCGGCCTGCCGGGGCCGGGGCCGGGGCCGGGGCCTCGCACGAGGGCTCGGGGCTGCACGAGACCTCTGCGCCGGGCGCGATCGGGGCCGCCCGCGAGCTGGCGCCGGCTGGGGACCACGGCCGACCCGACACGCTGCACCGGACTCTGCGCACGGCCCGCTTCTGGATCCTCTTCGTCGGCGCCGTCGCGATCGGGGTGATGGACGAGGGCGTGTTCCAGACGTTCCTGCCGCAGGCGACCCGGCAGGGCATCCCCGAGGCACTCGCCGCGCAGGGGCTCGCCCTGGAATCGATCTCGTACATCGGGGGGCAGCTGCTGGGCGGGGCGCTCTCCGACCGGTTCGGCCGCCGGTCGGTGGGGATCGCCTCGCTCGCCGTGGTGGCGGTGGGCTCGACGGCCGCGTTCGCCGCCACGGGCGCGGCGCCGCAGGTGGGGATCGCCGGCGTCGTCCTGCACGGCTTCGGGATGGGCTCCACGATCGCGCTCCGCTCGGCGGCCTTCAGCGACGTCTTCGGCGGTCCCAACTTCGGGTCGATCTTCGGCGTGCTGGCCGTGGCCTACCCGCTCGGCGGCATCCTGCCCATCGAGCTGGGGGGCGTGAGCGTCGACCGACTGGGGACGTACTGGCCCGTGTACGGGCTGGTGATGGTCTCGGTCGTGGTCTGGGGCGCTGCGCTGCTGGTGGCCGGGCCGCGCCGGCACGGGCTCCGGTCGCGACTCCGTGGCGCGGCGACGGGCTGACCGTCGCGGCTACGCCACCTCGCGGCGGATGGTCGCCGCGGCCAGCACCACGAAGAGGGCGGCGATGCCGGTCAGCACGGCCAGGTCCAGCTGGACGCCCGATGCCGCCAGGCCCCGCCCCTGGATCATCACCTCGCGCAGCCCGTCGGCCGCGTAGGTGAGCGGCATGACCCGGGCGATGGGCTGCAGCGGCCCGGGCAGCGTCTCGATCCGCCAGAAGATCCCGGACAGGAGGCCCTGGGGCACGATCACGACCGGGATGAACTGGAGGATCTGGAACTCGGTCCGGGCGAACGTCGAGATGAAGATGCCCAGGCTGACGGCGCCGATCGCCAGGAGCAGTGCCACCAGGAACGCCAGCACGGGGTCGCCCAGGCTCGGCACGGCCAGGCCGATCGAGAAGGCGCCGAGGGGCCCGATCGCGGGGACGTCCACGCGCATGAGCGTGAACGCCATCAGGACGACCACCTGGAGCGTGGCGAAGATGCCGAACCCCAGCGTGTAGCCGAGCACGATCTCGCCCTTCGTGACGGGCGTGGCGAGGAGCCGCTCGAGCGTCCCGCCGATCCGCTCGCGCAGGAAGCTGATCCCCGTCAGGATGAAGACGAGGAAGTAGACGAAGAAGCCGATGAAGAACGGCGACAGCGCGTCGAAGGGATCGGCATTCGGGGTCCCGAAGACGGTCTCGTGGTCGACCTGGACGGGCCCGGGGGACCCGGGCACCGCGGACGCGAGCGCCCGCGCGAGGTACTGCTGCACCTGCGCGACCTGGCCGCCCTCGGTCGGGGCGTTGGCGCCCTGCGTCATCACCACGAGGTGCACGCCGCCACCGGAGGCCAGCCCCGTGAGCACGTCGGGCGGGATCACGAGGACCACGTCGAGGTCGTCGTTCTCCAGGTCGGCGCGCGCCTGCGCCCGGTCGATCGTCGCGGACGGGACATCCACCGGCGAGCTGCCCCGGGCGGACGACGTGCCCCTCGCGGCGATCACCGCATCCGCGATCCGCTGTCCGACCGGACCCGCCTCGTTGACGATGCCGAGCCGGACCGGCGTGACCTGCTGGTCGCGCAGCACCCAGCCGAGGAGCGCCGAGATCACGATCGGCACCAGGAAGATCAGGGCCAGCGTGCGGCGGTCCCTGCGGAACTGGGCGACGATGCGACGGACCAGCGCGGCGACCCGCCGGGGGCTCACGCGACGCCCCCGGTGCCGCCGTTCGCGAAGTGCAGGAACGCCTCCTCGAGGTCATTCGTCCCGGCCCGCCGCCGGAGCTCCACGCCCGATCCGCGGGCGATCACCCTGCCAGCGCGGATGAAGAGGAGCTCGTCGCAGCGGTCCGCCTCGTCCATCACGTGGCTCGACACGAGGAGCGTGGCGCCGGCCGCCGAGAGCGAGCGGAAGTGCGCCCAGAACTGGACGCGCAGCGCCGGGTCGATCCCCACCGTGGGCTCGTCGAGCACGACGATGGGTGGCCGGTGCACCAGCGCGCACGCCAGCGAGAGCCGCCGGCGCATCCCGCCGGACAGCTGCAGCACGGGCGTGCCGACGCGGTCGTCGAGCTCCACCACGCGGAGCGTCTCCAGCAGTCGCTCCCGGTCGAAGCTGCCGTACAGGCCGGCGAAGAAGCGGATGTTCTCCCACACCGAGAGCTCCGGGTAGATCCCGTCGGCCTGCGGCATGTACCCGATCCGGGCGAGCATCTCGCGCGAGGGGACCCGCCGGCCGAGCACCGACGCCGCGCCGGACGTGGGGCGTGCCAGCCCGACCAGCAGCCGGATGAGGGTGGTCTTGCCCGACCCGTTCGGCCCGAGCAGGCCGTAGATGCGGCCCGGATCGAGCGCGAGGTCCACGCCGTCCACGGCGCGGATGGGCCCGAACGTCTTGACCAGGCCGTGCGCCTCGAGCGCCGGCGGGGCGGCCGCGGCTGGAACGGACTCGAAGGTCGAGATCACGTGCGCTCCCCGGGGCTCGAGATGGCCGTCGGCCACAGGATACGCAACACGGACCCCCTCGCGGGAGGCGGGCGACGCGCCCCGGCCATGCCCTGGCCGCCCGCGACGCGCCCCGGCCGCGCCCCCGCCGTGCCCGGGCCGAGCCCCCGCCGTGCCCGGGCCGCATCGCGTCGCCGTCAGGCGGCAGATCCCGGCGCGGTCCCCGGAGGGATCGCCGGCGGGACATCGGTCGCGCCGTGCACGTCCTCCCAGCGGCGCGGGTCGACCGGCCGCAGGAGCAGCGCCGCGACGCCGAACAGCACGACGCCCGCCGCCAGCGCCATCCGCGGCCCGAGTCCGAACACGGCGGCGTTGAAGACGGTCGCGAGCAGGCCCCCGATGAGCAGTGCGACCGGGCTCGCGAGCGCGGTGACGACATTGCTGATCCCCATGTAGCGGCCCGTCGTCTGCTTCGGGATGATGTCCGTCATCAGGGCCCAGTCGGCGGCGACGAACATGCCGTAGCCGACCCCGAGCACCAGCACCGCGAGACCGGCCAGCGGGAAGACGGCGTCGACCCGTCCCGACTCAAGCGAGAGGGTGCCGAGCGTGATCGACGGGTCCCGGCCGGCGAACACGAGGGGGATCATCCCGACCAGGCAGACGGCGCAGGCGCCGTAGATGAGCGTCTTGCGCCCCAGCCGATCGGAGAGCATGCCGGCCGGGAATGCCGCGAGACCGTTCATCACCGCCACCATGGCGCCGAGCGCGAACACCGCGAACCCTGCCTGTTCCGTGGTCAGCCCGAGCGAGTCGCGCATGTAGAACTGTCCCATGCGGGTGAGCAGGCTCACGCCGACGAGGAACGAGCCGCGGGAGCCGAGCAGCCACACGTAGCTGTGGTGCGCGGCGACGTCGCGCGCGGTGTTCCCCAGTGACTCGCGGAGGCTGCCGCCGACCCGCGGGGGTGCGACGCCGGGTGGCTCGCGGACGGTGAGCACCGTCGCGAGCATCGTGACGAGCTCCAGGGCCGCCACGCCGGCCAGGCCGAGCCGGAAGTCCCCCGCGATGAGCGCGAGACCGGCCACGGCCAGCCCCACGACGTTGCCCGCGATGATCATGGCGCCCATCAGGCCCGACGCGATCCCGACCTGCTCCTCGGGCACGAGGTCGGGCACGTACCCCTGGAACGGGCCCTGCGCGGCGTTCGAGCTGGCCTGGA
Source organism: Chloroflexota bacterium (assembly GCA_021788175.1). Taxonomy (GTDB): domain Bacteria; phylum Chloroflexota; class Limnocylindria; order Limnocylindrales; family CSP1-4; genus JAJYNJ01. The sequence goes on along the minus strand of JAJYKX010000049.1, from coordinate 9,235 downwards.
GCAGCAAGACGAACGCGAAGACCGAGATGAACGTATCGGCCATGGCGAGCCCGGCGAGGAAGACCATGTCCAGCAGCGTGAAGACGACGATGTACGGCTTGCGCCGCCCCCACCTCGTCTGCGTGTAATCGCTCACCGCGGCGGCCATCGGCTGCACCGCGACCGCGACCAGCGCGCCGCCGAACGCGAGCAGGCCGGTCGCGAACTCCTTGCCGACCACCAGGCCGCCGATGATCGGCTGCTCGTGGCCCAGGCAGGCCGCGCCGCTGAGCGTGCCGCACACGAGGGTGGTGATGCGAACCGGCAGGATCTGGATGTCCCACGCGCCCCACATCGCGTTGATCGCCAGCCAGTAGACGCTGATCTGGAACAGCTCCCGCCAGGTCATGCGCCGGGTGGGCCGGCCTGCGACCAGTGTCGCCAGCGGCGCCCGTGGCGCGGCGCGCGCCCCAGGCTCCCGGGCCAGCACGTCGCCCATCGCCCGTCCCCTCCCCCGTCGGGGCCCCGCGAGCCGCCACGCGGCCAGGCAGGCGAAGCACCCGCGCGCCGTGACGCCTCACCGCCGGCGTCCCGGAGCGCACGCCCGACGCCCGCAGTGTGGCACGCGCGCCCGGGGCCGCGAGCGCCGCTGCGACGGGATCGCGGGGCCGGGGCGCATGCTCGTCAGCGGGCCGAACGGCACGGCCCCCGGCGGGGCGGTGGCGGGAAGCGCGTCCGGCCCCCGGGCCGGACCCGCCGCCCTCACACTTCCTTGTACTCGCCCTCGACGGGCTCCTCCTCGCCGGGTCCCGTGCCCGCACCGGCCTCGCCGGGGCCACCGGTACCGTCGCCGCCGGGCGTGGACCCCGCGGCCTGGTACGCGGCCGTCCCGACCTTCTGGAGCTGCGTGGCGAGCTCGGTCGCGCGCGCCTTGATGGCGTCCATGTCGTTGCCCTTGAGGGCCTCGCGGACCGCCTCCACGGCGCGCTCGGTCGCCGCACGGTCGTCGGCCGAGACCTTGTCGCCCAGGTCACGCAGGGTGCGCTCGGCCTGGAAGGCGAGCGTGTCCGCCTGGTTGCGCGTCTCGACCTCCTCGCGCCGCTGGCGGTCCTCCGCGGCGTGCTCGGTGGCGTCGTGCACCATCCGGTCGACGTCGTCCTTCGACAGCATGGAGGAGGCCGTGATGCGCACCTGCTGCTCGCGGGACGTCGCGCGGTCCTTCGCCTTCACGTCGAGGATGCCGTTCGCGTCGATGTCGAAGGTGACCTCGATCTGCGGGATGCCTCGCGGGGCCGGCGGGATGCCGTCCAGGATGAAGCGCCCCAGCGTCTTGTTGTCGGACGCCATCTCGCGCTCGCCCTGGAGGACGTGGATCTCCACCTGCGGCTGGTTGTCGCTGGCGGTGGAGAAGACCTGGCTCTTCGAGGTCGGGATCGTCGTGTTGCGGTCGATCAGCCGGGTCATGACGCCGCCGAGCGTCTCGATCCCCAGCGAGAGCGGCGTGACGTCGAGGAGGAGGACGTCCTTCACCTCGCCGCCCAGCACGCCGGCCTGGATCGCGGCGCCCACCGCCACGACCTCGTCGGGGTTGACGCCCTTGTGGGGCTCCTTGCCCCCGAACATGGCCTTGACGGCCTCGACCACCGCGGGCATGCGGGTCTGCCCGCCGACCAGGATCACCTCGTCGATCTCGGACGGGCGCAGGCCGGCATCGCGCAGCGCCTGCTGGACCGGGCCCTTCGTGCGGTCGACCAGGTCGGCCACCAGGTCCTCCAGCTTGGCCCGGGTCAGGGGCAGCACGAGGTGCTTGGGACCGGTCTGGTCGGCCGTGATGTAGGGCAGGTTGATCTCGGTCTGCAGGGTCGTGGAGAGCTCGATCTTGGCCTTCTCGGCGGCCTCCTTGAGGCGCTGCATCGCCTGCTGGTCCGCGCGCAGGTCGATCCCCTGGTCCTTCCTGAACTCGGCCAGGAGCCAGTCGATCACGCGCTGGTCGAAGTCGTCACCGCCCAGGTGCGTGTCGCCGTTGGTGGACTTGACCTCGAAGACGCCGTCACCCAGCTCGAGGATCGAGATGTCGAAGGTGCCGCCGCCCAGGTCGTAGACCGCGATCTTCTCGTCGGCCTTCTTGTCCAGGCCGTAGGCGAGCGAGGAGGCGGTGGGCTCGTTGATGATCCGCTTGACGTCCAGGCCGGCGATGCGGCCGGCGTCCTTGGTCGCCTGGCGCTGCGTGTCGTCGAAGTAGGCGGGGACCGTGATCACGGCCTCGGTGACCTTCTCGCCCAGGTATGCCTCGGCGTCCGCCTTGAGCTTCTGCAGGATCATGGCGCTGATCTCGGGCGGCGTGTAGCCGGTGCCGTCCGCGAGCACCACCTTGATCCCGTCGCTCTTGGCGTCGCGCTCCACCTTGTACGGCACCAGGCCCTTGGAGCGCTGGACCTCCGGGTCGTCCCAGCGGCGGCCCATGAAGCGCTTGATGGAATAGACCGTGTTCGTCGGGTTCGTGATCGCCTGGCGCTTGGCCAGCTGGCCCACGAGACGCTCGCCGGTCCTGGTGACCGCGACCACGGAGGGGACGGTGCGACCGCCCTCCGCGCTGGGGATGACGGTCGGCTCGCCGCCCTCCATCACCGCCACGACCGAGTTGGTCGTTCCGAGGTCGATGCCGATGATCTTGCCCATGGGTCAGTGCTCTCCTCCGGGCGTCTCACGCCCGCCGACGTTGTTGGCGACCGCGACGAGCGCGGGACGCAGGACGCGGTCCCGCAGCCGGTAACCACGCTGCAGCTCCGCGATGACGGTCCCATCCGGAGCTTCCGTTGTCTCCTGGTGCACGACGGCCTCGTGCTCGCGGGGATCGAAGGGCCTGCCGACCGCCTCGATCGGGTTGACGCCCTCGGACTCCAGCAGCGCGCGAAGCTTTCGCTCGACGAGCCACACGCCCTCGACCCACCCGCTCGACTGCACGTCGGCCGGCATGGCCTCCAGCGCGCGATCGAAGTCGTCGACGACGGCCAGCAGCTTGCGGATCAGCGCCTCGCTGGCCAGCCCGAGGCTGGCCTCCCGCTCCTGCTCGCTCCGCCGCCGGTAGTTCTGGAAGTCGGCCGCGCTGCGCTGCCACGCGGCGCGCAGCTCGCCTGCCTCGGCACGGGCCGCATCGAGCTCCGCGCGGAGCGCCTCGAGCTCGTCCCCCTCGGTCGGAGCGGTTCCCGGGGCGCCCGCGGACTCCTCCGGCACCGGCCCCTGCGGCGGTTGCTGCTCGGCCCCGTTGCCCCCGTGGGACGGGGCCGCGTGAACGTGGATGCGGCGGCGCGTGCCGCCGTCGTGCTGTCGTTCGGTCATGCCAGGAAGTGATCCACCAGTTCGCTCATGAGCCCGCCGACGTAGCGCACGCTGCTGATCGCGTGGGGGTACGGCATCCGCGTGGGACCCAGCACCCCGATGATCCCGGTCGCCCGGCCGGGCCGGCCGTAGGCTGCCACGACCAGGCTCACGTCGCGCATCTCCTCGACCTCGTTCTCGCTTCCGATGAACACCTGCACGTCATTCCCCTCCGCCACCTTCCGGGCCAGGCGGCCGAGGTAGTCGCGGTCCTGCAGCACGGCGAACACGCGACGGACCTTCTCCGACTCCGAGAACTCCGGCGCCGCCAGCACGTTGAGCAGCCCCTCGCTCACCACGTCCTCCACGGCGGCCGCATCGAACTCCTGCATCACGCGAAGCGCACGGGTGGCCGCCTGGTGGACCAGCCGCTGCTCCGGGTTCTCGAGCGGGAGCGCGTCGATGGCGGCCTCCACCTCGGCGGTGGAGAGGCCGGCGAGCGTCTCGTTGAGGCGGCGCGCGACCCGGTCGAGGGTCTCCTGGTCGGTGGCCTCGCCCAGCTGGAGGAGGCACTGCTTGACAGGCCCCTCCGCGAGGACGAGGACGAGCGCGGCGATCCGGTCGCCCCCGCAGATGAGATCGGCGCGCCGGACGCGGGCGGTGGCGGGCTTGGCCGGCGTGGCGAGCCCGGCCTCCCGGGTGACCGAGGCGAGCGTCGCGGCCGCCAGGCGGAACCACTGCTCGGAGGTGTACTCCACCTGGCCGAACTGGTGCCGGATCATCAGCTGCTCGACGGGCGCGAGCTGCACCGCCTCCTCGATGGACGTGACGTAGAGCCGGTAGCCGGCGTCCGTGGGGGTCCGCCCGGCGCTGGTGTGGGGGTGCGACAGGTACCCGGCGCGTTCGAGTTCGGCCATGATGTTGCGGACCGTCGCCGAGCTGACGCCCAGCGCGTAGCGCTCCACCAGGGCGTGGCTGCCCACGGGAGTGGCGGTCACCACGTATTCCTCGATGATGGTCCGCAGGATCGCCTGCGCCCGTGGGTCGAGCGGCCCGGGCCCGCGGTCCTTCCGACGCGCCACGGTGTGGTCCTCGTCAACGCGGCCGGCCACCCGTGGCCGGCCTCCTCATTGTTAGCACTCTCCACTGGCGAGTGCTAACTGGCGGGATACTACCAAGCCCCGTGCGGGGGTGTCAACGGGAACGGCGAGGGAAGTCCCGCGCGGGACGTGGATGGACCGGCGGCGCGGCCGGGCAGGCAGGGCGGTCCGGGGCGGCCAGGGCGCAGGTCGACGGCGCGTCCAGCGGCTGGACGGTACTTCAGCGGCTCAGCGCTTCGCCCGCATGATCCAGAGGGCGACCACCACGCTCAGGACGAGCAACCCCCAGATCACGGCCTCCTGGAGGTTCTTCGCGCTGACGGCCACGAGTCCGATGCCGGAGAGCGCCACGACCACGAACAGCAGGAGCGAGATTGCCTGGCGCCACATCGGACCGGACCAGGTCCGAGGGTCCGTCCGGAGAAGCACGCGCACGTCGCCGGCCCGCGGAGGCGGAGGGGGCGTCCGGCGGGCCTCCGGCGCGGACCTGCCACCGACGGCCCGACCGGCTCGCTCGCGCCGTCGCGTCGATGCCCGTCGGTCGCTCATGCCGCTCTGCCTCCCATTCCTGCTGTGGGCACTTCGTGGACCGACCGCACGTGGCCGGGATCGGTGAGTCCGCGTGCGACACGGCCGGGGCGGAGCCGATGGTAGCAGGCCGGGGGGGTCCGGCTGCGCGCGTGTCGCACGCCTCGCGCGCCGGCGTCGCCCGGGGCCCGCGACCCGACGGCTCGGGCGGCCATCCTGCCGTTGCGCGAGCCGGCCGGTGCGGACCAAGACATGCTATAGGACAACAATTGTCGGTCAGCAGTACTATATGCAGAGCAACGAGCGCCGCCGGGACCCGGAGGGTCGAGCGGCGCGGAAAGGGGTACGGGCATGACCCGGATCGAGTACAAGATCGAGTGGATGGTGTTTCACGAGGACGAGGAGACCCACCGTTCCGAGCTGCTCGCGCAGCTCAACGAGCTGGGCAGGGAGGGCTGGCGGCTGGTCGCGATCGATCCGCTGCATCGCGCCGGGGGTGGATGGATTCCGCCGCGCCCCGCGCCGATGCTGCTGATGCGCGAAGTGACCGCGTAGCGGCGTCCGCGACCGGTCACCATCTGACGGGGCCCGCCCCCGTCCCGGCCGACGGGCCCCCGGGCAGGCGTGCGACCACGAGGTGCAGACGACATGGCAGATCCGCGGCTGGTCGAGGTCCTGGAGGAACTGGTGGTCGGGGCCGTCGGGATGACGACGGTCGCGCTGTCCGAGTTCACGCCGGCGGCCGACCTGACGCTTCCGCAATGGCGCGCGCTCCTCGTGGTCTCGCGCGCCGATGAGGGCGTCCGGGTCGGCGCGATCGGCGCCCGCATCGGCACCACGCTCCCCTCCGCCAGCCGGCTGGTCCGTCGTCTCGAGCGCCGCGGCCTCGTGGCCTCGGAGCGCGACGAGACGGACCGGCGCGGCACGGTCGTGCGTGTCACGCCGGCCGGGCATGAGCTCTTCACGAGCCTGGTCGAGTACCGACGACACCTGATCGCGGAACTGCTGGACGGGATACCGGGGCCCCTGCCCGCTGGTCTCGTCGATGATCTCGAACGCGTCGGCCGGGCATTCGCCCGCTACGCCTGAGCCGGGCGACGAACGCTCAGGAGCCGGTCGTGCCGGGCTCCGTCACCGGCGCCGGCCGCGTCGAGCCCGCCGGCCCGTGGGTCGTCCGCAGCGGGATCTCGCGCAGGAAGAAGGTCGCGAGCACCGCGATGGCCGTCAGCCCGGCACCGATCACGAACACCTCGCTGATCCCGTCGGCGATCGCCGTGGCGCGGATCCCCTCGAGCTTCGTCGCGATCGCCGTCCCCGCCGGACCGTACGGCGCCAGCGCCTGCGCGATCTGCGCGTTGGTGGCGTTCATCAGCTCCTGCGCGCTCTGCGTCAGGCTCCCCATGTGCCCCTGCACTGCAGCCGGGAGCGTCTGCAGGCCGGTCTGCAGCTGGTCGGTGAAGCGGTTCGTCATCACCGAGCCGAGGAGCGCCGCCCCCACGGCGCCCCCGATCGAGCGGAAGAACGCCAGCGACGAGGTGACCACACCCAGCCGGTCCGCCGGGAAGGCGTTCTGGACGATGATCGTGTAGAGCGCCATCGAGGTCCCCAGGCCCAGCCCGAGCACGACCATGTCGCGCACCAGTGCGTCGTTCCCCGTGTGGACGGTCATCGTGGAGAGCAGGTACATCCCGAGCCCGATGACCGCGGTTCCGACGATCGCCAGCACCTTGTAGCGGCCGGTCCGGCTGAGCAGCTGGCCGCTCGCGATGCTGACCACGATCAGGCCGACCATCATCGGCTCCAGGATCACGCCGCTGTCGGTGGCCGACTTGCCCAGGACGTCCTGGACGAAGAGCGGGATGTAGAGGATCGCCCCGTACATCCCCGCCATGGTGAGGAAGGTGATGACGGCCGACGCCGAGAAGACACTGCTGCGGAAGAGGTCGAGCGGGAGGGTGGGCTCCGCCGCGCGGGCCTCGATGACGACGAAGGCGATCCCCGCGACCAGCGCCATCGCGAAGAGCCCCACGATCTGCACGCTGTCCCAGGCGAACGTGTTGTGGCCGTCCGGCTGGGTGCTCCCCAGCGAAAGGGCGAGGAGCAGCGGCACGACCGAGACGATCAGCGCCGCAGACCCCAGCCAGTCGATCACGTGGCGCCGGTGCAGCGCCGTATGGGCGGGGAAGACGACGAAGACGGCCAGCAGCGCCAGCGCGCCGAAGGGTACGTTGACGTAGAAGATCCAGCGCCATGAGAGGTTGTCGGTGATCCAGCCGCCGAGGGTGGGCCCGATGATGACGGCCAGCCCGAACACCGAGAAGAGCAGCCCCTGGTACTTGCCCCGCTCGGCGGGCGGGAAGATGTCGCCGATGATGGCCTGGGCGATCGGGATCATGGCGCCCGCGCCGAGCCCCTGGAGCGTCCGGAAGGCGATCAGCTCGTCCATCGACTGCGCGAGGCCCGAGAGCATCGAGCCGACCAGGAAGACGACGATCCCGAGCATGTACAGCCACTTGCGCCCGTAGATGTCGGAGATCTTGCCGAAGATCGGCACCATCGCGGTCGACGCGACCAGGTACCCGGTGATCACCCAGCTGTAGCGCTCGAACCCGTTCAGGTCGCCCACGATCGTGGGCAGCGCGGTGCCCACGATGGTCTGGTCGAGCGATCCGAGCAGCATCCCCAGCATCACCGCGCCGAGCATGACGAACTGGCCGCGCCGATCCATGTGCACGGCGACGTCGTCGTCCGGCCCCGTTTCCGGCGGGAGCACGTCGCGAGCGGCGGGCTGTCGTCCGGCCGTGGCCGTGCCCGTGCCGGGCACCGCGGGCCGCGCGGGTTCGTCGGGAGCGATGGCGTCGGTCACGATGGCTGCTCCGTTGAACGGTCGATGATCTTGGCCAGGAGGCGGTCGAACGCCTCGAGCTCGGGTGCCTCGAGGAGCCCGAGCAGCTGCTGCATGGCGTCGAGCCGGATGCCGTCGATCTCCGCGACGAGCGCCGCGCCGGCGTCGCTGAGCCGGCACTCGACGACCCGACGGTCGTCGTCGCGGCGCTCGCGGCGCACCAGGCCGCGCCGTTCGATGCGATCGACGATCCCCGTGGCGGTCGCCCGGTCCACCCCGAGCCACTCGGCGACCTGGCTCATCGCGGTGGGTCCCCGCCGCCCCAGGTGGAACAGGAGTCGGACCTGGCCGACGGTGAGGTCGGTGGTGGCAGTCCAGGCGGGGATCGCCGGCCGGCGCAGCCGAACCACCTGCGCGAGGTGCTCCAGGACGATCCCGGGGCGGACCGTGGTCTCGTCGACTGCAGCGGACATGGCCGATAGTTTGCTAGAACACAAACCACCCCGTCAAACGGAGGCACTCGTCCGGCACCTCCGTTACACCTCGGGCCTGGTGGACCCGTTGCGTCCTGGAGCCCGACACCGCCGTGGGTGCGTCAGACTGGTCCGGGCAGGGCGGCGGGGCGGATCGGGCCGTGCGGATCGGGCCGTGCGGATCGGGCGGTGCCGGGCCGTGCGGGCCGGGCCGGGCGGATCGGGCTGGGCGGATATTGCCGGGCGGATCGCGCCGTGCGGATCGGGCGGTGCCGGGCCGTGCGGGCCGGGCCGGGCGGATCGGGCTGGGCGGATCGGGCCGGGCGGATATTGCACGCGTGCGGTGCGTCAGCCGGTCATCTTGCGGCGATGCAGCTGCTGCACACGTGCCGTGCATCAGCCGGTCATGTTCCCCGAACGTCGCTGCTGCACACGACGCGAGCCGTACGTGTCCGATCACGCCGTGGCCGGGCCGGCCCCGAACCCCATCGGACCGACTTGCCGCACGAATGGGCGTCCAGGCGCTCCGGCCGGAGGCGTGCCCTGTGCACCGCGGCCGCGTACGGCTCGCCTGGCGTGCAACAGCCAACCGGGAGTGGCGGCGGTCAGGTGGTGGGGCGGTCAGTCCTGGACGTCGGCCCAGCGGGCGGCGACATACGCCGCGGCCGCGCGCTCCTGCTGCCAGGCCTCGCAGCGCTCTTCGAGGCACGCGTCCGTGCCGGGCGCGCACGTGAACTCGCAGTAACGGGCGATCCGGTCCAGCACGGCCAACGCCTGGTCGCCGCCCTGCGGCTGTGAGAGAACGGAGGGCGGGACCGCGCGACGGCGGGGACGGACATTGCCGGTGGACGCAGCGCGGGATGCCATGAGCGAGTCTCCTGAGATGCGGGGTGCCTCAGCCTAGACGCCGGCGGGAGCAACCGGGGAGAGTCCTTTGGCCCGCCGCGCGCCCGCCGGCCGAGCGGTTCCCCGCCCGCCCGACGGAGCGAGCG
>JAJYKX010000240.1 GCA_021788175.1 Chloroflexota bacterium | reverse complement strand
GTGATCCGCCGCCAGGTGATGAGCATGGTCACCGACACGCAGCGGATCCTCCGCACCGACCCGGGCCGGCCGGAGGTGTGCAACGTGTGCCAGCTCCACCGATTCTTCAGCCCATCGGACTACGAGGGGATCTGGGAGGGCGAGCGGACAGCGCGCACGGGCTGCGTGGACACCAAGCGGCTGCTGGCGGACCGGATCGTCGAGCACTTCGCCGAGGCGCGCGAGCGCCGGCGGGAGCTTGCCGAGCGTCCCGGCTACGTCGAGGAGGTCCTCCGCAGCGGCGCGGAGCGGCTGGCGCCACTGGCGCAGGAGACGATCGCCACCTGCCACGAGCGGATGGGCCTGGGACCGGTCCGCGGGTAGGGCACGCGCCCCGCAATCGGGGCGCGTGCCCGCAATCGGCGCAGGGCGGCGCAGACGGCCCTTCGACACGCAAACGTCGCAGCGGCCCGCATTCGGCGCGGGCGCACGTTATAGACTCAGCGCATGGTGCCCGAGTCGCCCGGGGCGGGAACGCGGCTCACGGAGCGCGAGCGGCGCTGGCTCGACGCGCTGCTCGTCATCGGGACCCTCGCCGTCGCCCTGGTGCTGGTGGGGCTGCTCGCCAACGTCTTCCTCTACTTCGGCGACATCCTCCTCGTCTTCTTCCTGGCGTGGCTGCTCGCCTTCGTGCTCTCCCCCGTCGCGAGCGCACTGGAGCGCGTGACCCCGGGCCCCCGCGGGCTGGCCGTCCTGCTGACCTACGGGATCCTGCTGGTGGTCCTCCTGCTGCTCGCCGTCTACGCGGCCCAGGTCTTCGCGAGCTCCATGTCGAGGCTGGTGGCCAACGCACCGGCCCTGCAGGAGAGCCTCCTGAAGGTCGTCCAGGCGAACCAGGGCCGGCTCGACCAGCTGGGGATCCGTATCGATGTCGCCTCACAGGTGCAGACGTTCCTGCGCGATCTCCCCTCCATCGCCGCGCCGGTCTCCAGTTTCGCGCTGGCCGGGCTGGGGATCCTGGGCAACCTGCTGATCATCCTGTTCCTGTCGCTCTACATGGTGCTCGACCGGGACCGGATCCTCGCCTTCGGCGTCCGGCTGGTGCCGCCGCAGTACGCGGAGGAGTTCCGGCTCTTCGAGCGCACGGTCTCGCGCTCGTTCGGGGGCTTCCTGCGGGGCCAGGCGATCATGGGCCTGATGTACGGCGCGCTGGCGGCCGTCCTGGGCATGGTGCTCGGCCTGCAGTACACGCCGATCGTGGCCGCATCGTCCGGGATCCTGCAGGCGATCCCCTTCTTCGGGCCGTTCGTCTCGTGGGCGCCGCCCGTGATCGTGGCGATCCTGACCGACCCGGGCGCCGTGGTGCCCGCCCTGGTGGTGATGGCCGCCGGGTGGCTCGTCGTGATGAATGTCGTGCAGCCGCGGCTGATGGCCGGAGCCGTGGGGATCCACCCGCTGGTGGTGCTCGCCTCCGTGATCATCGGCGGCAAGCTGGCCGGGATCCCCGGCGCGATCTTCGGGATCCCGGTCGCCGCCGTCCTGTCGGCGTTCTTCTTCTACTACCTCAACCGGGCCGCCGCCGTGCCGCGCACGGTCGCCGCCCGCGCCGCGCTGCGCGTGGCCCAGCGCGAGGGGCACAACGTCCGGGCGCCCGTTCCGCCGACGCTGACCGACTCGCTGACCGAGGTGCACGCGCGGGCCGACCTGGCCCTGGGTGCCGACGACACCGACGACACCGACGACGCCAACCCCGGTCCCGCCTGAGCAGAGGCGATCACTCGTTCACGCCGGCGGTGGGTACCAGGCGGCAGAACCCCTCGAGCAGGGCGTCGACGGGCAGAGCGTCGGCCTGCTGCCGGCCGGTCAGCCCTTCACGTGGTAGAGGGCGGCGGCGAACCCGGTGAACGCGCTCTCGTCGAGCCCCGTCGCTGTGAGTGACCACGAGGGGAACGACCCGGGATCCACGTAGATCCCGTACCCGCCCGAGGAATCCATCGCGGACAGCGTGCCGGTCTGGTCGCCGAACGCCGAGCTGCCCAGCTGCTGTCCCTGCACGGCGCAGGCGCTGGCGCCGTTCTCGCAGATGTTGCCCTCCTCGAGGGTCAGCAGCGAGCCGCCGGGGCCCTTGTAGGTGATCTCCATGCGGCCGCCGTCACGCAGGGAGAAGGAGCCGGTCTGCACGAACCATCCCGAGGGGAGAACCGCGCAGTAGACCGACCAGGTCACCTGGCCCGCGATCGCCTCGAAGAAGACGCGGTTGTCATGGTTGCCGCTGCACGCCGACGCGCCGATCGCCGCCGAATCGTCGAACGGTGCGGGGGACCCGGAGGCCGGCTGGTAGCTCGCGAGGGGGATCGCCGAGGGCGCGGCTCCCTGCGATGGCGAGCCGCCGGACGCGGACGGTGCCCCCGATGCGCCTGCAGTGCCGGCCTGCGTGGCCGTCCCGGACGTTCCCCCCGGCGATCCTCCAGCCGGCGCGATGGTCGGGCCCGCCGTGCCGCCGCAGGCGGCCAGCAGGACGAGCGCGAGCGCCAGGGCACCGGCGGAACGGGAACGTGGGGCCATCGGTGCGAGCCTAGCGTCCCTGTCGGGCCGCGGTCAAATGCCCGTCGCGGTCACATGCTCCGGCGGCCCGGGCGAGCCGGGCGAGCCGGGCGAGGCCGGGCCGGGCCGAACGGCGGCCTTTCCGGCTGCATGGGCGCGCCAGTCATCCTCGCGCGGCACCCTCGCGCCGCATCCTCGCGCGGCACCCTCGCGCGGCATCGCCACGCGGGCATCGCGGCTGCATCGCGGCTATGGCACGCGTGCGGTGCGTCAGCCTGCTCCCGGCCGGGCGGTGCGGATATTGCGCGCCCGCCGTGCAACAGCTGGTCATCCGCACCGATCGTCGCTATTGCACACGAGGCGGGCTCTACGTGTCCGGCCGTGCCCGGGCGTGAGTGTCCGTGGTCCGCATCAGGCCCAGTTGCCGCACGAATGGGCGTCCAGGCGCTCCAGCCGGAGCCGTGACGTGTGCGCCGCGGCTGCGTACGGCTCGCCTGGTGTGCAACAGCCAACAAGGAGATCGTGCAGCGACGGGCCGTGCGCCCGCCGCCCGCCTGCGCGACGCGCCCGCCGCCCGCCTGCGCGACGGGCCGCACGCCCGCCGTTCGCCTGCGCGACGCACCCGCCGTTCGCCTGCGCGACGCGCCCGCCGTTCGCGGCGCGGGGTGCCGGCTGATCACCGAGGAGATCGAGACGGACCTGGAGGCCGCCACGCTGACGGAGCTGGGCGTCGAGTTCGGCCGGGGTTACCTGTTCGGTCGCCCGGAGCCCCTGCCGCCCGGGTGACCGCCCGCCTGACCGAAGCGGCGCGCGTCAGGCCGGGACGGCCGTCCGTTCCGGCCCCGGTCCCGGCCCCAACGAGGGGGAACGTCGCTGGCAAGGGAGACAT
>JAJYKX010000239.1 GCA_021788175.1 Chloroflexota bacterium | reverse complement strand
CGTGATGGCGTCGCGGTGATCGACGCCGAGTACCGCACCGACGCGGGGCACGCGGTGCGCCACCGGCAGACGATCCGCGCCCTGGCCGGCGGTGGGCTCGCCGTGGAGGAGGAGGTGGTCGTCCCGGACGAACTGGAGGACCTGCCGCGGGTGGGGACCGTGCTGGAGGCGGCCGCCGGCCTGGAGGCCCTCGAATGGTTCGGCACCGGCCCGCACGAGACCTACCCCGATCGGCGGCGCGGCGGAGCGGTGGGCCGCTGGCGCTCCACGGTCGGCGCGCAGTACGTGCCCTACGTGCGTCCGCAGGAGAACGGCGGCCACGCGGACGTGCGCTGGTTGCGGCTGACCGATGCCGCCGGCGAGGGGATCGAGATCGCGCTGGACCGACCCCGCCAGGTGTCGGTGACCCACCTGCACGCGGCGGACCTGGCGGGCGCCACGCACGACGTGGAACTGACCCAGCGGGCGGAGGCCGTCATCCACCTGGACGCCGCCCACCGCGGCCTGGGCACTGCGAGCTGTGGTCCGGACACCCTGCCCGAGTACCTCGTGGGGCCCGGCACACACCGCTGGACGTGGACGCTCCGACCGATCCTGCCGGGGACCGAGAACGCCGCGGCGTCCGGGCCGTCGGTGGAGTAGGCTCCGGCGAACCGCGGCGTCGACCCGCGGGCGGGGGTGGGGCAATGGGAGGTCTGCTCGACAGCGTCGGCTCAGGGCTCGGCGGGCTCTACTCGAGCACCGTCGGCCGCATTGTTGACGCGGTGACCGGGGCGGCAGGACAGGCCGGGACGCTGGTGCCGGGCGATCCACGGGTGATCGCGGTCGGTGTCGTGGTGGTAGCGGCCGTCCTGTACTGGCTCTGGCGCCGCTGACCTCAAGGAGGCCCGCTCGGCATGCGTCCTCTCTTCGGTTACCACATCCCCAGCTTCACGTTCCCCGGCGTTCCCCCGGAGCGCCTCTTCGACCGCCTGGTCGACGTGGCGACGGCCGCCGAGGAGGCCGGCTTCGACCTCGTGACCGTGATGGACCACTTCTACCAGATCGCCAACGTGGGGTCCGAGGAAGAGCCGATGCTGGAGGGATACACCACCCTCGGCGCCCTGGCTGCCCGGACCCGGCGCGTCCGCCTGGGGACGATGGTCACCGGCGTCACCTACCGCAACCCGGCGATGCTCGCCAAGATGGTCACCACCCTTGACGTGATCTCGGGCGGGCGGGCGCTCCTCGGGATCGGCGCCGCCTGGAACGAGTCCGAGCACGCCGGGTACGGCTTCGACTTCCCGCCCATCCGGGAGCGGATGGACCGTCTCGAGGAGGCCCTCGAGATCTGCCGCCTGATGTTCACCGAGGAGCGGCCGTCCTTCGAGGGACGGCACTACCGGATCGAGCGGGCGCTCAACAGCCCGCGGCCGATCCGGGCGGGTGGCCCGCCGATCCTGATCGGCGGCGGCGGCGAGCGCCGCACGCTCCGCATCGCGTCCCGCTACGCGGATATCACCAACTGGTTCGGCTCCCTCGACGAGCTGCGGCACAAGACCGAGGTACTGGAGCGGCACTGCGAGGCGGAGGGTCGGGACCCGTCCACCATCGTCCGGACCGTGATGGCCCCGGTCGTCCTGGTCGAGCACGAGGCCGCCGCGGCCGCCGTGCTCGAGCATCTGCCCCCGGATCGGCGCGCGGCGATCGCGGTGACCACGCCTGCGCAGGCCGCGGACGTCCTGCGGCCCTACCTGGACGCGGGCTTCGGCGGCTTCATCTTCCGCAACCCGGTGCTCGCCACGCCCGAGGCGATCGGCCTCGCCGGCGAGCTGATCCGCCTGCTGTCCTGACGACGTCGCCGGCGGTGGCACCGCCGGTGGCCCACGACCAACCGGGAGGGTCCATGCGCACGCTGCTCCTCTGGATGGCCCGCAATCCCTGGCTCAAGGACCGGATCCCGCGCCTCCGGTTCGCGCGGCGTGCCGTGCGACGCTTCATGCCCGGAGAGGACGCGGAGGCCGCCCTGCAGGCGGCTGCCCGCTTCCGTGACGAGGGGATGGGGACCCTCTTCACGCGTCTCGGGGAGAACCTGGACGAGATCGCCCAGGCCGGAGCGGTGACGGATCACTACCTCTGGATGCTGGACGCCCTGCGCGACCGGGGCATCCCGGGCGAGATCTCCGTGAAGCTCACGCAGCTCGGCTTCGACCTCGACCCGGAGCAGACCCATCGCAACATGGAGCGGCTGGTGGCGCGGGCCGCGCAGGACGGCGGCACCGTGTGGATCGACATGGAGGGCAGCGACTACACCGAGCGAACGGTGGCCCTCTACGAGCGACTCCGGGTGGCGCACCCCAACGTGGGGATCTGCCTGCAGGCTTACCTGCGGCGCACGGCCGCCGACGTGCAGCGACTGCTGCCGCTGGACCCCGCGATCCGGCTGGTGAAGGGCGCCTACGACGAGCCCGCTGCCATCGCCTACCGGGCTCGCCGCCAGGTGGACGCCAACTATGCGGCCGTCGGGGTGGCCATGCTGGAGGCCGCGGCGCAGGGGCGCCGGGTCCGGATCGGGTTCGGGACGCACGACGTGGCCCTGGTCGAGCAGCTGGCGGGGCACGCCGCCGCGCTCGGCCTGCCCCGCACGGCGTTCGAGGTGCAGATGCTCTACGGGATCCGGATGGACCAGCAGCGCCGCCTGGCGCACGAGGGCTACACGGTCCGCGACCTGGTCGCCTACGGCACCGCGTGGTACCCGTGGTACATGCGGCGGCTGGCGGAGCGCCCCGCGAACGTTCTTTTCGCGCTGAGGCAGATCGTGGGGTAGCCGGGCCTACCGGCGGCCGGCCGTGTCGGCGTCACCTGCCTCGGCCGCGGCGCGCTCGACCGCCAGCCGCGCGAGGGCCCAGTCCTGCGCGGCGATCCCCACCGACTTGAAGACCGAACGGCCGGCCGGCCGTTCCCCACCCGCTGCCAGCAGCGCCCCGAGCTCCACCAGCCGCTCCCGCGCAAGGCGGCCGGCGTGGATCGCCCGGAGCAGGTCGCCGGCCTCGGCCATCGCGGCACCCAGCTGGTCGACGGCGACGACCGAGGCGGTGGCGAGCAGGTCCCCGGGCAGCTCGCACATCGCCGGCGTGTAGGCCCCCACCGCGTTCACGTGGACGTCCGCCGCGAGGTCCCCGGCCTCGAAGAGCGGCGCCCGGGCGGTGGTGGCGGTGCAGATCACGTCGGCTGCCGCGACCGCCTCGCGGACGCCGGTGGCGATGACCCGGATCGCCGGCAGCTCGCCCTGCAGCCTCGCCGCGAGGGTGACCGCGTGCGCGGGATCGCGCGAGGCCACGCGCACCTCGCCGATCCGCCGGACGGCGCAGACCGCGCGCACCTGGTCGGGTGCCTGCCCGCCGGCCCCGATCATCGCGAGGACCCGCGCGTGC
>JAJYKX010000048.1 GCA_021788175.1 Chloroflexota bacterium | reverse complement strand
CGGGCTTCTGCGGCGCACTACCATTGCGCCACGGCCAAGACACGCGTCCCTGCCAGGGAAGGAGGAGGGAGTGCGATCGAAGCGCCTCGTGCTGGTCGTCGACGACGAGCCGTGGGTCGGCAAGCTCGTCTCCGCGGCCCTTGCAGACCAGGGCTTCGAGGTCGAGACCGCAGCCGGGGGCAACGCCGCGCTCGCGGCTTTCGAGCACCTTCACCCGGACCTGGTGCTCCTGGACATCATGATGCCCGACCTCGACGGGCTGACCGTGCTCCACAAGCTCCGCGCCATCTCGCCGGTCCCGGTCATCCTGCTGACCGCCAGGGGGATGCCGGGCGAGATCGCAGGCGGCCTGGACCAGGGGGCGGACGACTACATCGCGAAGCCGTTCCACCCGGACGAGGTCGCGGCCCGGGTCCGCGCGGTGCTGCGCCGGACCCCGGTGGGACCCGCCCGCGTGGTGCAGGTCGCGGACATCGAGATCGACCTGGGGCGCCGCACGGTCGCCCGGGCCGGCGAGCGGCTCGCGCTCACCCGCACGGAGTGGCTGCTGCTCCAGGAACTCGCCACCCACGCGGACCGCGTGGTGCTGCACACACAGCTGCTGACGGCCGTCTGGGGTCCCCAGTACCGGAGCGAGTTCAACTACCTGCGGATCTGGGTGAGCCGGCTGCGCCGCAAGCTCCGGATCCCGGTCGGGTCGAGCGGCCCGATCCGGACCTTCCAGGGGATCGGCTACCTGCTCGACACGCACTGGACACCGGAGGCGGACGCGGGGTCCGAGGAGGACGGGGACGAAGCTCCGGGTCCCGTGGAGGCCGGGCGACCGGAAGCCTGAGAGAATCCGGCGCATGGCGCGCTTCTACGACATCGACGCCGCCAACGAGCGGCTCCGCGAGCTCCGCCCCGTCCTCGAGCAGCTGAAGGCGGACCGGGCCGCGCTCGCGCAGGAGCAGCGGGAGTTCCGCGAGACGCTGGCATCGGACGGCTCTCCCGAGGCGGACGCCCGCCGACCGGTGCACGAGGCGCGCATCCGCGAGCTCGTCGGCCGCATGGAGCAGGCCGTCGCCCAGGTCGACGCCTGGGGAATCACGCTGCGCGACATCCGGTCCGGCCTGGTCGACTTCCCGGCCCTGGTGTCGGGCCGGCAGGTCTGGCTCTGCTGGCGGCTGGGTGAGGACCAGGTCGGCTGGTGGCACGAGCTGTCGGCGGGGTTCTCGGGTCGGCGCGCACTGTCCGACCTCGCCTGACTGCCGCGGATGCCGGCCCTGCGCAGCTCCGAGCGACCCGTCCTCGTCCTGGACGGGGACCCGGGGCCGGAGCTCGCGCGTCGCGGGATCGTGCTGCGCCCCACGCCCGGTGCCGCGCCGCCCGCGATCCGCGAGCCGGCCGCCGTCCGCGCCCTGCTGCGCGACCTGGCCCTGGCCGGCAGTGACGTGCTGACGGCACCCACCGGCGCACTCCACCGCCGGGCGCTGTCGCGGCTGGGCGCCGCGCGACGGGGCCGCGAGTGGATCGGCATCGCGCTGGATCTCGTCCGCCAGGCCGCGGACGAGGCGGACGACGCGTCGAGGCCGGCACGCAACGGCGAGCCCGCGCCCCGGCTGCGGCTGGCCGCCTCGGTCCTGCCCCTGGAGGGGATCGGCACGTCGGAGACGGCACCGGGCGGCGCGACGTCCTCGGAGGAGCATCGCGCGCACGCCGGCATGCTGGCCGACGCCGGTGCCGAGGTCATCCGCATCGAGGGAATGGGGACCATCGCCGAGAGCGAAGCCGCCACCCGCGCGGCGATGGAGACCGGGCTCGAGACGTGGACCGGGGTCGTGGTGGACGGCTCCGGGCGGTCCCTCCCATCGGGCGAGTCGCTGGACACGTGGGCAGACGCGATCGGGCGGATCGGGCCCGCCGTGCTCCTGGTGGCCGGTCCCTCCCTCGCGTCGACGACCGCCGCGCTCGCCGCCCTGGCCGCGCGCACGGACCGGCCGCTCGGCGCGCCGCTGCCGGCGGAACCGGCGGTGCGGCCTGCCTCCGCACCGGGTCCCGGGCCCGGCACCGTGACCGTGCCGGTCCAGGCTTCCGGACCGGGCGCCGCCGACGAACCGCGTGACGGTTCCGAGGCCCCGCGCGAGGCGGCCGACGGACCCGGTTCCTCGTCGCTCCCCGAGGGACGGCTGCTCGATGCCGGCGCCACCCTGGTGGGTGCCGGTACGGACGCCTCGCCGGCGCGGATCGCCCGACTGCGCGCCGAGGCAGACCGGCGCAACGACGCCCTCCTCCGCCGACGCCGCGAGGACCTGGAGCGGGAGCGGGCCTGGGTCGCGCAGGTCACGCAGCGGGCCGCGCCGGGGCCCGCCGCCTGGCTCGGGCCGTCACCGCAGCCCGGCATCCTCCAGGGGCCGTTCGCCTGGGACCTGGTCGGGGCGGACGAGATCGGGCTCCTCCCGGTCGGCCGGTATCGCGTCGCGATCGTGGCGGCAGATCCGAAGGCGTCCGGCGACGCGGCCCGGCTCGAGGTGCTGCGCGCAGCGGTCGCCGCCCTGGAGCGTGGCGCGTGGCTGCTCGCGGAGTGGCCGCTCGCCGGCGATGCACTGGCCTCGGACGAACGCGTGACGAGCCTCCAGCCGGCCGCGCCACGTCCGTCCGGCCCCGCCTGCTGGCTCGCACGCCGCCGTCCCTGATCGGAGTCGGTCGCGCCCCGGGGATCGCGCCCCGGGGATCGCCTCGCCGATCGGGACCCGCCGCCAACACGCCCGTCGACCCCGGGCCATCCAGTCCTTGACGTCGCCGGCGCCCCACCGGACCCTCCCCGCGGAGGCGAAAGGAGGCACCCGACCTGAGCACGCAGCGACCGTCCCCGGACGTGACCACCCGAAGACAGCGGCGCGCGGCGCAACGGGACCAGCGGCGACCCGCGGGCTCGTCCGGCACCGGCGGCTCGAGCGCCGGCTCGCGAGGCGGCCGGCGACCTGCGGGAGGCGGGAGCCCGCTCCGCTCCCCCGTCGCGCTGGTCACCGCGGCCGCCGTCCTGGTCGGCGTGGTCGTGCTCGCGGCGGTGGTTCTCGCCAATCGCGCACCATCGTCGGTCAGCCTCGTGGCTCCGGCCGAACCGGCGCCCACGGACCTGGCGTCCGGCCGGGCGCTCGGCCAGGCGAACGCGAAGGTCACGCTCGACGTCTACGTCGACTTCCAGTGCCCCAACTGTGCCGCGTACGCCCGCGAGGTGGAACCGCGACTGGTCAACCAGTACGTGCGGACCGGCGATGCCAGGATGGTGATCCACGACCTGGCCTTCCTGGGGCCCACGTCGAACCCGTCGAGCGACGAGTCGGTGCAGGCGGCGCTGGCGGCGAACTGCGCCGAGGACCAGGGCAGGTTCTGGGCGTACCAGGAGTATCTCTTCGCCAACCAGGGCCCCGTCGAGAACGGCGGCACGTTCTCCCGCTCGATGCTGAACGCGATCGCCGATCGGCTGGCGCTCGACCGGACGAAGTTCGACGCCTGCATGGCCGATCCTGCACGGACGAAGGCCGTGCAGTCGGAGACCCAGACCGCGCTCTCGGCGGGGATCGACCGGACGCCCACCGTGCTGGTGAACGGCACGTCGGTCGCGTCGTGGGACCTCGCGACGATCTCGAAGGCGATCGACGACGCGCTCGCCGCGCCATCGGCCAGCCCGGGCCCGTCGGCGGGTGCCGCGTCGACGGCTCCGATCGCGTCCTCGGCCCCGGCATCGGCCGCGCCCTGACGCGCGCCCGTAGGCGCGCCCGTCGGCCGCGAACGGCCGCGTCCGGCGCACTTCGCATTGACGCGAGCCCCATGGAACCCGTACGCTCGCGTTCCAGGATGCGACGCCCAACGCCGTCTGCGCGAATCGGTTCACGGTGAGCCTCCCAGGCCCTGCGCTCGTGGCGGCGGGCGTGGTGATCGGCGCGACGGCCGTGGGTTTCGTGCTCCGCCTGATCGCCGTGCGACGTCCGGCGGAGGTGCGCCTGACGATCACCCGGAACGCCATGCCTCCCCGGGAGCCCGAGCCGACGCTGGACCGGAGCGACCCCGTCGCGGTCCGCCCGATCGAGCCGACCGAGGCCCCGAGCGCGACCCCCGTCGCGGTGCCCGTCACCACCGGCGACGATCCGGTCCTGCGGCACCTCCTGGCGACGGCCTCCGCGGATGCCGGCCTCGACGCAGCGGAGCCCTCCATGCCGGGCTCCTCCACGCGGATCGCCGCCGCTCCGGATGACTCCGCGTCCGATCCGGCGCGCGAGCGGATCCCCGTGCTCGCCGCCGCGTCGGTCCGGGCCGTCCGGATGGACCCGGTCGCCACCGGCGGCGGAGCACCATCGCTCCGGGCGGTCGCCTCGGCCGCGGGTCAGGACGACGGGGATGTCCGGGCCTTCCTTCCGGTCGACGGGGACGAGCGCGGCGCCTCCGGGGATCCCGGCGGGGCGCCCGATCCGGCGGACGGAGGCGATGGGACGGCAAGCGGCCCGTGCTCCACGGAGCGCCGGCTCCTGGGCGAGGTGACCGCCATCGTGGCCCGGGCGCGTGCTCTCCACGAGGACCTGGCGGCACAGCAGCGTCGCCTGCAGCGCGAGTACGACGCCGCCATGGCCCGCATCGACGAGGCGACCCTGGCCATGGACGGCCGCCGCGTGCTCGAGGAGAAGGCCGAGGCACAGCGCCGCTTCCGCGAGGCACGCCTGGCAGCGCGCGACCCCGTCGCCATCGAGGCCGCCGCCGCCCGGTGGCTCTCGACGATCAACCAGCTCAACCTCCGCGTCCGCGACGCGCAGCACGTCGCGGCGACCGAGCGCCGCCGGGTGACCCGCCTGGTGGCCGAGATCGAGTCGGGCTCGGCCCGTGTCGACGGCGCCAGGATCGCCCTCGAATCTGCCGAGCTGCGGATGCGGCAGGCCCGGGAGGCGCTGGCCGCCTGCGAGGAACTGGCGACCGCACGGCGTTCGGCCGCCGCCATGGCGCCGAGCGCGCCCGTCCCGCCCGGCGGCCCCACGGCCGGCACACCGGCGGCTCCGCCGACACCGAGCGCGCCGGCCGCGGCGCCGGCACCCGGCGTGGTCCCGACCGGCGCACCGATGGCGGCCCGCTTCGCCGTCCCCGGCGCCGGGTCGTCGGTCGGCGGCGGGATCGACCAGGGAGCCGCCGATGCGACCGTGGACCTGGAGGAGCTGCGGCTGATCCCGCGAGCGCCCCTGACGGTGCTGGGTCGGATCCTGGAGGGCGACGACGCGCTGCTGCAGGGTGTGGCGGGGGAGCTCGGTGGGGGCTCGGCAGAGGACGCGCGACGCTGGAGCGTCGAGCTGGCCGCGCTGCGGGACGCGCTCGTGGCCACAGCGATCGAGGCGGCCGCCATCGAGCTGCCCGGGGATCACCCGTTCTGGTCGGCGTTCTCCGGCGCCGAGGCCCGGGAGATCGCGGTCGCGCTCTCCAGCCTCGGCTACCGGTTCGACGGCCGCGACGGGTTCGCCGATGGACGCGTCCCTGCCACGCGCGACCTTGCCCTGGCCGTAGGCTACGCGGGGATCGATCCACTCCGCATCCGCCGCTGGCCCGCGGCGTCGGAGCTCCCCGCGCTGCTGCGCGGCACGAGGGTCGCCGGCGCCGAGTTCGTCACGGCCAGGGCCCCGAACCTCACGCTGGGCGAGATGATCGATCTGCTGGGCCAGCGGGCGACGGAACTCACGACGCTCTGGGATGCCTGGGGTCGCATCCGGCCGCTGCTCGTGCGGCGCGCCGGCTGACGCCCCGGTTCAGCGGTCGATCCGGATCACGCGGAACGGCTCCGCGGCGGCCACGCCGACGAGCGAGCCCTGCTCCGCCAGGCGATCCCGTACGCGCTGTTCGACCGACGCCGGGTCGCGCAGCTGGCTGACGTGCGCCTGCAGCGCCCGGACCTTCCGGTCGACGTATCCGCTGACGTCCACCCACTCGGATGGCTCGCCGGGCCAGAACAGGTAGATCCGCCGGACGACGTGGGGCGCCAGTCCCGACTTCGCCAGGTGCGGGAAGGCCATCGCGTTCCGGGCGGCGGGGTAGACGGCATCCACCGCGGCTGCGGCGGCGGCCCGGTGATCGGTGTGCTGGATGAAGCCCTCGGCCGTGAAGAGGACCGTCGGATCCGGGCTCACCACGGCATCGGGGCGGAACTCGCGGATCACGCGCACGAGCGCCTCGCGCAGTGGCAGGTCGTTCTCGAGCGCACCGTCGGGCTGGTGCAGGAAGTGCACCGCCCGGTACCCGATGACCTCTGCCGCAGCGCGCTGCTCCGACTCGCGGACCTGCGCGAGCTCCACCGGGTCGGTGTCCGGGTCGTCCGCCCCGGCGTCGCCGCTGGTGCAGCAGACGAGCTCGGCGACGGTTCCCCGGTCCGTCCAGCTGGCGATGGTGGCCGCCGGTCCGAAGTCGGCGTCGTCGGGGTGGGCCACGATCACGAGGACGCGGTCCGGTCGGTCGGTGTGAAGCGCTGGTTGGGCTGCCATGCCCGCGATCGTACCGCGGGACGCCGCCGGGGTCCGGCGCCGGAAGGCCGGGCACCCGCGGGTCGGACGCCGGCTGCGCCGGACGTCTGCGGGTGTCAGGCGCCCGTGCCGCCCCCGCTCGACGCCAGCAGCTCGCGGAGCGCCTCCAGGACCTCGCGCGCGTGCCCCTCCGGGCGGACCTTCTCCCAGGCGCGGGCGATCCGGCCCTCGCCGTCCACCAGGAACGTCTCGCGGGCGTTGCCCCAGTAGGTGCGCCCGTAGCGCGACTTCTGCACCCACGTGCCGTAGGCCTCGGCCACGGCGTGGTCGGCATCCACCAGCAGCGGGAACGACAGTGCGTGCGCCTCCCGGAACCGCGCGTGGCTCCGCGCATCCTGCGGGCTGATCCCCCACACTTCGGCACCCAGCGCGCGCAGGTCCGCGTTCGCGTCGCGGAACTCGCACGCCTCGGTGGTGCAGCCGGGCGTCTCGTCACGCGGGTAGAAGTAGATCACCGTCGGCCGGGGGCGCTGCGCCGAGAGACGGCGCATCACCCCGGCGTCGTCCGGCAGTTCGAAGTCGGGAGCCGGATCGCCCGCTTGGAGCTGGGTCATGCGTTGCAGGATACGGCGCCGGGACCCGGCCGCTCAGATTGCGGCCAGCACGAGCGCCGCGACGGCGATCGCGAGGCCGACGACCAGCGCGGCGGCGTCCAGCGCACGCAAGGCCACGGGCCGGTAGACGCCGCGTGGCCGGCCCGTGTCGAAGCCCCGCGCGTCCATCGCGAGGGCCATCCGCTCTGCCCGGCGGATCGCCGAGACCAGCAGGACCAGCAGGCTCCCGCCGATCTCCGCGGCGCGGCCCCACGGAGAGCGCCGCTGGAGCCCCCGCAGACGATGCACGGCGGTGATCGCGGCCCAGTCGGCGGCAAGGAGCGGCACGATCCGGAGCGCCGCGAGCGTGCCGTAGGCGAACCGGTAGGGCACCCGCCACTGCTGCACCAGCGCGTCGGCGAGGCGGGTCGGATCGGAGGTGGCGAAGACCAGCAGGCTGACCAGGGCGATCACCACCAGGCGCAGGGCGATGGCGATGCCGGCCTCCAGCGCCGGGCCGGTGACGCGCAGCGGACCGGCCCGCACGAGCGCGACCACGGTGGGATCGCCGTTCGACGGGTTCACCAGCACCGTGAGCAGCCCCAGGCCGAGGGCTGCCAGCCAGAGCGGTGCCAGTCGCGTCGGGACACGCTCGAGCGGAAGCCCGGACGCGATGACGAGCAGGACGACGGCGACGAGGCTGAGGGCGAAGGAGACCCGGGGACCGGCGGCGATCACCGCCACCGCGAGCCAGGCCGTGCCGACCACCAGGCGCGTGGTGGGCGAGAGACGGGTCAGCAGGGCGGGTCGCACCGGTTCGAGCGGCGCCGGCAGGAAGCTCACGCCGGCACCCCGGCCGGTGCCGCCCGGGACGCCCGATCGGTCCGCGGTGCCGCCGGAGTCCCCGTGTCGCGCCACGGCGCCGCGGGACGGTAGGGAGGATCGGCGAGGAAGACCTGGGGCGGCCCGTCGAAGACGACCCGGCCGGCGTCGAGCGCGACCACCCGGTCACAGGCCGGCACGAGGCGCGGATCGTGCGTGGCCATCAGCTGCGCCTGTCCCTCGCCGCGCAGTCCGTCGAGCAGGGCGACGACCGCCCCGGCCCCGCGGCGGTCGAGGGCGAATGTCGGCTCGTCCAGCAGCAGGACGGGCGGGCGCGCGATGCTCACCGCGACGATCCCCAGGCGGCGCTGCTCGCCCTCGCTGATCCGGAACGGATCCTCGTCCGCGAGCAGCTCCAGCCCGAACGCCTCGAGCGCCGCCCGCACCCGGGGATCGGCCGGGTCGGGCAGGCTGCCCAGGGCCACGAGGCTCGCGGCGACCTCCGCGGCACAGGTGCGCCCCACGAAGCCGAGCTCCGGGTTCTGGAAGACGAGCCCGAGCGAGCGGGCCAGGCGCCGGGCGGGCAGACGTGCGGGATCGGCATCCGGCGGGCGCGTCCCGTCGCCCACGCGCACGCGTCCCGCCTCGAGCCGTCGGAGGCCGGCTGCCGCGAAGAGCAGGGTGGACTTGCCGGAGCCATTGGGCCCCACGAGCGCCACCCGCTCGCCGGCCCGCAGCTCGACCCGCACGTCCAGCAGGGCCGGCCGCGACGCACCGCCCGTGCTCTCGGGATACCGGAGCGTGGCCCCCTCGATCACGAGCACCGGGTCGGCCGGTCGGCCGTCCGACGCGCGGCGGGCATCGGACGTCGACGCGGGGACTGGCCGGGCCCCGACGACGGACGCGGAACCCCCGGTGGCTGGCGCGGCAGCGGCCGGTTCCCCGCCTGGGACTGCGTCCTCGGACGCGGACCGGCCGTGCCACGCGCGAGGGATCCAGCTGCCCATCCGCTCCAGCGCGGCCACGTGGCGGCCGGCCACCTCGTCCGGGGCGCCGAAGGCCAGCTGCCGGCCGGTGGCGTCCAGCACCAGCACCAGGTCGGCCAGGGGGAGCGCCGCGTCGAGCCGGTGCTCGACGATGACCATGGTCCGCTCCCTCGCGGCGGCGAGCGCGGCCAGCCGTTCGAAGACGCGCTCCATCCCGGGCGGATCCAGGTTGGCGGTCGGCTCGTCCAGCACCAGCAGCCCGGGCATCGGCGCCAGCACGTCTGCGATCGCCAGGCGCTGCTGCTCGCCGCCCGACAGCCCTGCGGTGGAGCGCCGCTCGAAGCCGGCGAGGCCCACCGCCTCGAGCGCCTCGGGCACGCGGCGCTGCATCGCGGCGCGGTCCCAGCCCCGGTTCTCGAGCCCGAAGGCGACCTCGTCCTCCACGCGCGGCATGACGAGCTGGCTCTCCGGCTCCTGGAAGACGATCCCGGCCTCGCCGCTCACCACCTGCGCGGGCGTGGACGCGACGTCGAGCTCGCCCACCCGCAGGGTGCCGGTCCACGTCCCCGGCAGCTCGTGCGGGACGAGCCCGGTGAGGGCCCGCGCGAGCGTGCTCTTGCCGCTCCCCGACGGGCCCATGACCAGGAGCACCCGGCCGGGCGGGACGCGGAACGTGCAGCCCGCGAGCGACGGCCGCGGCCGGCCGCGATAGGTCCAGCCGAACCCCTCGGCGACGATCTCCGGCGCGGCTCGCCGGCCCGTCCCGGCGCCGACGGGTTCCGGGTCCGGCGAGATCCCCGACCCGGATGGGGTGCCGGCGCTCAATCGTCCGCCGGGAAGCCCTCGAGGACGCCAGCCCGGCGCAGGGCGCGGACCAGCCACCAGCTTCCCAGGCCTGCCACCACCACGCCGGACAGCGCCGCCGCCACGATCGTCGCGATCTGCAGGTCGGCCGAGTAGGTCGGGTAGTAGATCAGGATGTCGTGGATCGCCTCGCCCACACCTGCCAGCCCGGCGGCGACCATCACCACCCGCAGGCTGAACACCCGGTACAGGGCGAACGCGAAGACCACCTCAGCCGCCACCCCCTGCACGAAACCGGAGAAGAGGACGTCAAGGCCCCAGGTGCTCCCCAGCACGTTCTCGAGGATCGCCGCCACCATCTCCGCGTAGATCGCCGCGCCGGGCTTGCGGACGACCAGCGGGGCGATGATCGCCGGCATGAGCCAGATCCCGCTGATGATGTACTCCGCCGGCTTCAGCGCCGTGAACAGGGGGCCCGCGAAGTTCCACACGTAGCCCCATGCCCAGAAGACGACGCCGAAGGCCACCGCGATCACGGCCGTCACCACGATGTCGCGGGTGCTCCAGCGCGTGTCGGGAACGGTCGCGGCGCCCCCGTAGGGTGTCACTCGACCACTCATCGTGTCACTCCTCCCCTGGATGCTGCGCCGCGGCCTCCACGACCGATCGGCGCGTGTGAACGACCAGCAGGCGTCCGGACCGGGCCCGGACCGATGCGGTCGACCCCAGCAGTTCGTTGGACAGGCCGCGCGACGGCCCGGGCCGGAGCGCCTCGTCGCGCAGCGGGAAGCGCAGGCCGTCCGTCACCACCCCCCGCACGTCGCCCGCGGCGGGCAGCAGCGAGACGTAGTCGCCCGGCTCGCCCTCGATCGTGATCGCCCGGCCTCCGCGGTCCGGCTCGTCGCAGTCGAGGAGGCGCAGCGTGGAACGATCGTCGACGATGGCCAGGTCGGCGCCCCGGTCGGCCGCCACCTGCAGCAGGGCGATCGCGGCCAGCGCGTGCTCGATCCGGGTGCCGCCCAGGGCGCCGAGCGCGACCACGCGGTCGGCACCGCGGTCGAGCGCCGCCGCGAGGGCCAGCTCGAGGTCGCTCTCGTCCTTGGCCGCAGGGACGCGCAGGACCGGGATGCCGTCCCGTGCCAGCCGGGCGACGAGATCGGGATCGGCGGAATCGAAGTCGCCCACCACCAGGTCCGGCCGCAGGCCCAGGGCTTCGCAGCCGGCCGCGCCGCCATCGGCGGCCACCACGAGCGAGACATCGGCGAACACGGTCCCGGGCAGCGAGTGGCGGGGCGGCACGCGGCCGTTGCCGACGATCAGCGCATTCATGCCGGAACTACGACGACCTCCGTCCTTCGGGACAGAGGTCGTGCTCGTGGACTCCCTTCGCTGGTACGACCCAGATCAGGTTCCGAGGGTCTGCGGCTGCCGCCGCACTCTCAGCACCGAGATGGTGCTCCCCTGTCCGCTCTTCGGTTGCGAGGCGATGGTACTACGCGCCGTCCCGGAGCGGCGCCACGACGGCCGGCACATCCGCGGCCACCCAGCGGGCGCCTCCGGATCGCAGCGTGCCCGCCTGGGCGGCGCCGGTGAGCACACCGATCGGCAGGGCGCCGGCGCGCTTCGCCATCCGCATGTCGTCCACGGCATCCGCCACCAGCACGATGTCCGTCGGCGCGACCCGCAGGTAGCGCGACGCCATCAGGAGCGGCGCCGGATCGGGCTTCTGGTGGGGCACCTCGTTGCCGTACACCATGGTCTCGAAGACGCCCGCGAGTCCCGTGGCCCGCAGCTCGAGCTCGAGCCGGTCCCGGTGGCCGGCCGTGACCAGCGCGACGCGGCGGCCCGCCGTCCGCAGCCAGTCCAGGGCCTCGTGCACGCCGGGCACCAGGTCGGAGACCTCGGTCTCGAAGATCTCGACCCAGCGCCGGTCGATGCGTGGCCAGAGCGATTCCGGGATCGCCATGCTCTGGTACATGCGCCGCCAGTCCGGCGCGTAGTGCTGCAGGAACAGGGCGTCGTCGAACGGCAGGTCGAGCTCGGCGAAGATCTGCCGATAGGTCGCCTTCGTCCGGGCGATGGAATCGATGAGCGTGCCGTCCCAGTCGAACGCCCAGACGGGACGTTCGCCCAGCGCGCGGAGGACATCGCGGGGCGGCCGCCCCCGGCGGAACAATCGCACGGTGCCATTGTGCCAGCCGGCCCGACGGAGCGACGGGCGGGCGGGTGATAGACTCCCGCCCGTGTCCGATCCGCTTCCCGAGCCTTCGCAGCGCGTCTTCGACGCGGCTGCCCGGCGGGGCGTGACGGTCGACATCGTCAGCTTCCCGGACAGCACGCACACGGCCGAGGATGCCGCGCGCGCGGTGGGCGCGGAGCTGGGCCAGATCGTGAAGAGCCTGGTCTTCGTCGCCCCGCGCGACGAAGGGCCGCCCGAGCCGTTCATCGTGCTCGTGGCGGGCCCCGATCGCGTGGACGTCGCCCGGCTGGCGGCGGTCCTGGGCGAGCCGGGGATCCGGCGGGCCACGGCCCGCGAGGCGAACGACCTCACCGGGTTCGTGATCGGCGGCATCCCGCCGATCGGCCACCGGCGCACGATCCGGGTGGTGATGGACCCTGGCCTGGGCCGCCACCAGGTCGTCTGGGCCGCCGCCGGCACGCAGAACACGGTCTTCGCCGTGGCGCCCAGCACGCTGCGGATGCTCGCGAACGCGACGGTCGCGCCGGTGGCCGCGATCGCCCAGCCGGAGCCCGGCGGCGTCCCGGGGGAAGCCAGGCGGGCGGCGGGACCGGCCGAGAGCGCGTGAACGAGGCCGCGTGAACGAGGCCGAGGCGCATCGTTCGGTCGTCCGCTATCCCGGGGGGCTCACGGTCCGGTTCCGCTGGGCGGGCACCGGGCGCGCGGAGGACGTCTTCTCCCTCACCGAGGCGGGCGGACGGCTGGACGACCACGGGGCACTCGTCTCCGCCTCCCCCGACCGGCTGTGCCGTGCCGAGATCAGGGTCGAGGCGCCCGGCACGACGTGGACGGCACGCTTCGCCTCGCCGATCTTCGACGGCCCCACGGCGTTCTTCTGGGACGTGCCGGGGTTGCTGGTGGTCAAGTACGGGTTCCGCGTGTACGGGCTCGCGGCGCGGACCGGCGAGCTGCGCTGGTCGCGCGAGAGCGGCGCTCCCGTGATCGACATCCTGGGCAGTTCCCGCATCGATCACGTGCTGGTGCAGAGCGAGATCGACACGGTCGCGGTGCGCGCGGACGGTTCCGTGGCCTGGCGCCTGGCGCACTCGGACGTCGTCGCCGGGGCCGACCTGGTGGGCGGGCGACTGGTGCTGACGAGCTACGGGGGAGAGGTGTCGGCGTTCGATCCCCAGTCGGGTCGCGCGCTCTGACCACGCGCACGCGACGGTGGATGAACGGTGGATAAGCGTCCGCCGATTCGCCGGCGCGGTGGACAACCCGGTTGACGGTGGGACGGCGGGAGGCCTAGCGTAGATAACAGCCCGGAGGGGTCAGGAGCGATCACTAACGGCGGCGATGACATCAACGCCCACGTGAGTTCGCGGAGGTTCCTCCGGGCCCTTCCTTGTCCGACGGTCCGTCGCGTCCGCCGACGCTGCCGGCGGACGTGGCGCCTGTCGGCCGTCGTGTCGGCGCCCACCGCCCCGTTCCGGAGCCGGCTCCGCGCGGGTGATAGGATCGCGCGACGTGATCGCGCTCGTATTCGCCGCCTGTGGCCTGGCGATCCTGCTGGCAGGCGGGGCGCTCGTCCCACGGGGCCGCTGGACCGGCGATCGCCCCGGCTGGCTGATGCGCACCATGGTGCGCGCCGCTGACGGCGTGCGGGCGGCCCGGACGATGGCGCGGCCGACAGCGGCGTCACTGCTTCTCGTGGGCGCACTCCTGGTCGTAACCGTGGTGCCGGCCCTCGCCGCATCACCCGCGCCGGGGACGCTCTCCGGCGACGCGCGCTCCAGCGGGACTCCGCCGAGCTTCATCGGCCAGCCCGTCCTCGCCGCCGTCGCCGTCATCGCCCTCGGCGTGCTGACCGCGGCCGCCACCACCCTGTACGCGCGGGGAGCCCGCCGCCGCTGACGGCCCCGGCCGGTCGCTCCGCGATCGGCGGCTCCGGGACGTACGCGTTCCGGAGTCCCGGACCCGGCAGGGGACGATCGGGAGACGCGTCCCGGTACCTCCGAACCACTGTGAGGCGCTGTGAGGCGCCGGTAGGCTCTGGCAGGTCGTTCGGCCGGATCTGGCTGGTAGAGGGTCATGGAGAGGAACGGAACCCCGGGGACCGTCTCCGTCGCCGGTGCCGCCCGCCTCCTGGGCGTGCACCCCAACACGGTGCGTGCCTGGAGCGAGCAGGGCCGGCTCCCCTTCGTGCGGATCAACGAGCGCGGAGACCGGCGATACCGCGTCTCCGCGCTGGAGGCGTTCCTCGACGACGATGCCGCTACCCCGGCCGCCGGCCCAGGATGGGGTGCGCGGCACGGCGCCGCGCCGTGGCGCACCGGCGTGGACGGGCGCGCCCCGGTCACGGATCCCCGGACCACCTCGGCGGACGACCTGGTGGCGGGCATCGGCGCGACCCTGGACCTGGAGGTCATCGGGCGCGCCCTGGTCGACAGGGTCATGGCGCACTTCCACGCGGACCGCGGTGCGGTCTTCCTGCGCGAGCCGGACGGCGGCGTGGTGGCCCATGTCACACGCGGGCTCTCGAGGCGATACCTGGCGGCAGTCGAAGCCAGGGCGCTCTCCTCGCCGACCCGGACCGCGATCGATGCCGGCCGGGTGCTGGCAGTGCCGCGCTGGGGCCTCGGCGAGTCGCACGACGACGAGCAGCGACAGCTGGCGCGGTCCGAGGGGTTCGAATCGGTCGTCATCACGCCGCTCGCGGCGGATGGCGAGGTGCTCGGTTCGCTCGCCATCTACCACGACCGCCCGCGGACCTACAGCGCGGACGAGCTGGAGACACTGCGCCTCGTGGGCCTGCGCGCCGGCGGTCCGATCCGCATCGCCCGCGACTACGCGCGCATGGCCACCTGGGCAGCCCAGCTCCGGTCGATCCAGCAGCTGGGCGTGCGTCTGAGCCGGCTCGGGACCATCCGGGAGGTCGGCGCGGCGATCGCGACCGAGCTCCAGGAGTTGATCGACTACCACAACGTGCGGGTGTACCGGCTGGCCGACCGGGTGCATCTGGTGCCCGTCTCCATGCGCGGACGCGTCGGCGAGTATGTCGACGAGACCACCGAGCAGCTGGGCACGACGATCGGCCACGGGCTCACCGGGTGGGTCGCCGAGCACCGCCAGGCGCTGCTCGTCCACGATGCAGCCAGCGATCCGCGCGCGGAGACGATCCCGGGGACGGAGCCCGGCCTGGACGAGTCGATGCTCCTGGCGCCGATGATCCTCGACGACGAGGTGCTCGGCGTCCTGGTCCTCTCCAAGCTTGGCCTGCGCCAGTTCACGGAGGACGACCTGCGGCTGCTGGAGATCTACGCCAGCCTCGCGGCCCAGGCGATGGCCAACGTGGACGCGACCGAGCGGCTGCGCGACCAGTACGCGCAGATGGCCCGCTGGGCCGCGCAGCTGCGCTCCATCCAGCAGCTGGGCGTGCGGCTGAGCCGCCTCAACACCGTCCGGGAGATCGGGATCGCGATCGCGACCGAGCTCCGCGAGCTCATCGACTACCACAACGTGCGCGTCTACCGGCTGCTGCCCAACGGCGACCTGGTGGCCGTGGCCATGCGCGGGCAGGTCGGCGAGTACGTGGACGAGACGCCGGATCAGCTGCGGGTGCGCGTCGGCCAGGGCATCACCGGGTGGGTGGCACAGCATGCCACGGCACAGCGCGTCGACGACGCCGCGCACGACCCGCGGGTCCTGACGATCCCGGGGACGGACGCCGACCTGGAGGAGTCGATGCTGGTCGCCCCCATGGTCTACGAGGACGAGGTGCTCGGTGTCCTGGTCCTCGCCAAGCTCGGGCTGCGCCAGTTCAGCCAGGACGACCTGCGCCTCCTCGAGATCTACGCGAGCTTCGCCGCGCACGCCATGGCCAGCGCCGACGCGACCGAGCGTCTGCGCGAGCAGTCCGCGGCGCTGGCGCACCAGCTGCGGAGCCAGCAGGTCCTGCTCCAGATCACCGAGTCGATCCTGACCACGCTCGATCCCCGGCGGGTGCTGGACCAGATCGCCGAGGGCCTCGCCGCGCTGGTCCGGCACGACAGCCTGGCGATCGCCGAGCTCGATGCGGGCACCGGGAACCTTCGGACCCTGGTCGCGGCGGGCGTGAGCGCCGACAGCCGGGATCCCGAGGCGCTGTCGGGCGACCGCGGGCTGGCCGCCTGGGTGATGCGGCACGACGAACCCCAGCTGGTCCGCGACGCACGGAGCGACCCCCGTGTGCCGGCAGCGGAGGGGACGGAGCCGTCGGAGCGCAGCGTGATCGCCGTCCCCCTGCGTGGCCGGGCCGGTCCCACCGGCGTGCTGGTCCTGGAGCGCCGGGGCGCCGTCGACCGGTTCAGCGAGGACGAGTTCGAGCTGGTGAAGCTCTTCGCCGCCCAGGTCTCGATCGCGCTGCAGAACGCCGAGGAGCACCGCGCCGTCGAGGTCCGCGCGGAGACGGACGCGCTCACCACTCTCCACAACAAGGGCACCTTCGACCGCCACCTGGCCCAGGCGGTCGCGCACGGGGAAGCGTTTAGCCTCCTGATGGTCGATCTCGACGACTTCAAGGCCGTCAACGACGCGCGTGGGCACCAGGCCGGTGACGGCTTGCTGCGCCGGATCGCCGGACGACTGCGAGGCTCCATCCGGGAGACCGACGCGGTCTTCCGCTACGGCGGCGACGAGTTCGCGCTGATCCTGCCGGGCACCGACGGGCGGGGAGCGCACGCGGTCGCCGAGAAGGTGCGAATGGGGATCGAGGCCGCCGGCAACGCCGACGGAAGCCGGGGCGTGAGCTGCTCGATCGGCATCGCGACGTTCCCGGACGACGGCGCCGACCAGGATTCGGTGCTGCTGGCCGCGGATCGCGCCTGCTACGCGTCCAAGCGCAGCGGGCGGGGCCGCATCTCGACGGCGCAGGACGGTCTCGAGCTGGCGGCCGAGTTCCGGCTCACGACCCCCACGCCGGTGGACGAGCCGGTCGAGCCGGCATTCTGAACCGCCGGCGGGCCATCGACGGGGCCGGTGGACCGGCGGCGGGGCCGGCGGACCGGCGGACGTGCCACGGGGCCCGGGCCCGCCGCGACCCGGTCGTCCAGGGGCCTCGCTGCGATGCGCCCGTCCAGGGCCCCGCCGCGAGCAGACGACTACCATCCAACCCATGAACAACGCACCCCGGATCGACACCGACGAACCGGCGGCGCG
>JAJYKX010000238.1 GCA_021788175.1 Chloroflexota bacterium | reverse complement strand
GCGCGACGGCTCGGGCGTCCCGGCGCCGGCCGCCTCGGCGCCCGACGGTGCCGGTCCCGCGGCAGCGGGCTCCCCGGCCGCCTCCGGGCGACGCCCGGCCGGCATCGGGGCACGCTCCGCGCGCTCCGGCCGCGCTCCACCGCGACGCGCGAGCTCGGCGCGCAGCAGCTCCGCCACCTCGGGTGGAACCTCGCTCCACGGCTCCGAGCCTCCCGCGCGCTCCTCGGTCTGGGCCTCACGCACCGGCCGCGGGCGCTCCTGCCGCTCGAACGGCGGCCGGGAACCCCGATCCGCGCCGCGCCCGCCACGAGTGCCGCCCGGCATGCCGCCGCCGGCGGTGCGCCCGTAGCGCTCCCGCTCGACGGCCTGCTGGTAGGCAGATCCCCGTCCGCCGCGGCCTCCCCGGCCCCCGCGATTGCCACCCCGTCCGCGCTGCCGCCGCTCGGCGAGCAGGTACTCGGGGATCTCCGGTTCCTCGAGCTCCTCCTCCTCGTCGAAGCCGGGCGCGGCGCTCACGGGCGCCGAGGGCATCCCCAGCTGGCTGTCCCACACGGAGCCGAAGGTGGAATGCTGCGGGAGGCGAGGAGCCTCGAGATCCGGCTCCTCCTCCGTCTCGAGCTCTTCGGCACCCGCGCCACCTTCGACGCCGCCGAGCTGCTCCTGGCCCCGGCCGCGACCGCGGCCGCGGCCGCCCCGGCGCCGGCGCCGGCGCTTGCCGGCCTCCTGGCCCTCTGCCCCCAAGGCCTCCGCCGCGACGAGCTCCGCACCCTCGGCGGCCTCTGCGGCCACGAGTTCCTCGGCCTCCTCGCCCTCCGCCACCTGGGCGGCGGCGGCGACCCTGCTCAGCTTCTCGCCGGGCAGCACCACGAGCGGCGTGCCGGAGGGCACGGGACCCGCCGCGGGAAGCGGCGCACGTTCGCGGCGCTCGCCGCGGCGCTCCTCGCGCCGGCCCTCCTCGCGACCCTCGCCGCGGCGCGTTCGCCGCCGGCGCCCGGTTCCCTCGGTTTCCTTCTCCGGGACCTCCGTCATCGAGAGGTCCTCCTCCGCGGCCACCCGCCGGCCGCTGCGCGAGGACCGCTCGACTCGGGCGATCTGGGTGATGTCGGTGAAGACGTCCGCGACGTCGATCAGGTCCGAGCTGGTGTTCCCGCGGAAGCTGATCACCTCGACCCGGATGCCCGTCTGCTGGACCGCGCGGATCGCCGGGGCGAAATCGCCGTCACCGGAGACCACCACGGCGATGTCCAGGTTGCGCGACGTGCGCATGAGGTCCACGACCAGCTCGATGTCCAGGTTGGCCTTGACCTTGCCGTCGCCGTACTTGCGGATGTCCTTGCTGACGACCTTGTAGCCGTTCCGGGCGAGGAACGCGTGGAACTGGCGCTGGTTCTCGTTCTCCGGGTCGAGCCCCGTGTAGGCGTAGGCGCGGACCAGGTCCCGCCCCGCGCTGGCCGCCTTGAGCAGCGTGACGTAATCGATGTCCACGCCTGCCGCCTTGGCGGCGTAGAAGATGTTCGCCACGTCAACGAAGACGGCGACGTTCTTGCTCACGCAAGTCTCCTGTTCCGTTCGGCCACCGCCGTGGCGGTGCCGGGTGCCGGCGCCCGCGGGCGCCGGTGGACGAGATTGGGCCCGGGTCAGACGCGCACGCGCGCGATGCTCCGGACCAGGCGGGGATCGGCTTCCACGAAGCCGTCGGCGACCCAGCGTTCCCGCTCCGCGGGGTCGCTCGTGGGCCCTGTTTCGATGGTCACGCAGCCCTTGTTCCGTCCGGACCGGAGCAGCTCGTCCACGAGCGACTGCCGGACGGAGGCGGACGCGACGAGCGGGTCCGTGACGAGCACATCCACGGTGCCCACGAACCCGCCCAGCGCCACGCTGGGGTGAAGCGCCAGGACAGCGGCGCCCACGAGCCGCCGTCCCGATTCCGCCACCAGCACCACGGCGTGCGGGAGACCGACGAGCTGGCGAAGCAGATCGCCGGTCGCCAGGGGCACGGCGTCCGGGTCGCGCCCAGCCGTCACGGCGTCGAGCATCGACACGATGCGTTCGACGTCCGTGATCCGGGCGGTGCGGACCTGGTACTGCACGATGGCGAGGGATACCTCGAATGAAGTCGCCGGGCGCCACGCTCCGGCGGCCGGGACCGCCGTTCGCTGCCGAAACCGTTCCGGTTGTTCGAGCGCGCCGCACCGGGTGGGGTCGGGCCTTGCGGCCGGGCCGCACACGCCCGGGGCGCTCGAAACCGTCGCTTGCATTTGAGACGCCTGTGCCTATCATACGCCTACCCATCGGCGACTGGCAGCGATGCCTGGTGGGCTCGGTCGTCACCCGCATCTCCCGTCCTTGGAGGAACCGGTCCCGGCGGTCACGAGGGGTGGCCGCCGTCGCGTCGTTCCCCGATCGACGTTCTCCGACGACCCTTCCCGCCTCCGTGCCTTGCGTGCCATGCCACCGGGGCGTGTTGTGGGAAGCGGCAGCGTTGAGGAGGAGACTGCACTTCTATGCAAACCAGGCGTATCGGCGCGCTCGCCGTGGTCGCCGTGATCATGACCGGCGCGTGCAGCAGCGCCGCGACCACGGCACCGGCAAGCGGCGCGGCCCCGGCCGGATCGGCGGCGGCGGGCGGCAAGTCGGTGACCATCGGCGTGGACCTCCCGCTCTCGGGCGGCGAGTTCGCCAACGGCGACCCGACCAAGAAGGGCATCCAGCTCGCGGTCGACCAGGCCAATGCGAACGGCGGCGTCGGCGGCTACAAGATCGTCCTCAGCATCAAGGACGACGCGGTCAACGGCGTCCACAACCCGCAGCAGGGCGCCACCAACGTCCAGTCGCTGGTGGCCGATCCGTCGGTCATCGGCATCGTCGGCCCGTTCAACTCGAACGTGGGCGCGGCCGAGATCCCGATCACCAACCAGGCCGGCCTGCTCCAGTGCAGCCCGGCCAACACCAACCCGGGCCTGACCAAGCCGGCATACGGCGCCCTCGACATCCGCAAGGCGTTCCCCAACCGGATCAACTACATCCGGGTCGCCACCACCGACGACATCCAGGGCCTCGCCGGCGCCGAGTTCGCCTACAAGGACCTGGGCAAGCGCCGCGCATACGTCGTGGATGACACGGAGACCTACGGGAAGGGCCTCGCGGACGTCTTCGCCACGCAGTTCGCTGCCCTGGGCGGCACCGTCGTCAAGCATGACGGCGCGCCGGCCACGACCACGGACTACACCCCGCTCCTGACGGCCGTCCAGAGCCAGAACCCCGACGTGGTCTACTTCGGCGGCGTCACCGCGACAGGCGGCGGACTCCTCCGCAAGCAGATGGCCCAGGTCGGCATGGGCAGCCTGGCGTTCGGCGGCGGCGACGGCATCGTCGACGGCCCCGGCAACGTCCAGGGTTCCTTCATCAAGGTCGCGGGCGCGGCGGCCGCCGACT
>JAJYKX010000237.1 GCA_021788175.1 Chloroflexota bacterium | reverse complement strand
GCAACCAGGGATCAGAGCGGTAGAACACGACGCCTCCGGGGACCAATCGTAGCGCCTGCGATGGGTCCGACGCGCGGCCGGGGCGGCGCTATCCGCCGGGCTCCGCGTCCTCCGGCGGCTCCAGCTCGAGCGAGCACGCCGTGCCCTCCAGCTGGAGGAACGCCAGCCACTCCCGCGCCTCGCCGGGTGCGAGGAGCCGGCCCGCATCCGTGCCCGTCGACGCCACGCGGGGCGCGAGGTACCGGTCGAGCAGCAGCAGGACCGGGCCATCGGCGGGCAGGCCGGCGTGGGATCGAACGGCCGCCCCCCAGCCGCCGCCCGGGTCCGCCAGCACCAGGGCTCCCGGCACGAACTCGGCTCGCCAGGTGGCGACGGGCTCCGGCGCCCCGGGCAGCGCGATCACGAGCACGGCCCCGACCTCGGTCAGCGCCGGCGTCGATCGCGCCAGCTGGCGGGCATACCCGGCACAGGCCGGGCACCCGGCCGGGTGCGCCAGGAACAGCGCCACCTGGGATCGGTCCCTCCACCGCGCGAGGGACAGCCCGGCGGACGCCTCGCCGGCCAGCGGGAGGGTCCGCAACGGTACCGCGCGGTCGGTCATGGGCCGGTGAAACTGGATGGGCGGTGGAGCCGCGGCCGGGATCCCGGACCGGTCGAGCAGCACCGCGAGGTCGTCGAGCGACGGCTCTGCGATCGGCTGCCGGCCGTCCACGACGACCGTCGGCGTCACCCTCGCACCGGCATGCAGGCCGCGCACGAAGGCGTCGGCGGCCGCGTCGGCGTCGAGGTCGACGGCCGTGAACGGGACGCCGAGGGCGCGCAGGCGGTCGGCGACGATGGCCGTGTCCTCGCACGCCGCCGTGCCGTAGACCGTGACTGTCACCGCCCCATGGTCCCATCCAGCGGCCGGTGCTGCGCAGGAACCCACGGACGGGCCGGATGGCCGATGCGGCCGTCCCCGGGCGCCTCGTATGGTCGCTCCGTCACCGGCCGAGCCCAACGGGCGGGAGGCAGCCATGCTTGTCGAGAATCTCGTCGCGACGGTATCGATCGTGCTTGCCGTCGCAGTCGTGTCGAGCCTGCTCGCGTACTACCGCCCCGATACCCTCGGCGATGGCGCCCCGTCCGGCGAGTCCGGCCTCGGCGAGATGGACGCCGGCCCCGGCGAGGAGGACGCCGGGAGCGACGCGCGCGCCGTCCGGGCCGCCCTGTGGTGGGCGGCGGCCGCCCTGGCGATGGGCGCCCTGGCCACGATCGCGTATCTCTGGCTCGACGGGCTGTTGCCCGAGCGCAGCCTCCAGGTCTTCGTCGCCATCGGACTCGGCAGCAGCGCCGCCCTCAGCGTGGCCGCGGCGGTGGTGCGGCCACGGCTGCGGCTCGCCGGCGTGCCGGAGTGCGTGACGCTCAACCTGGTCTGGGGCGTGGGCTACGGCCTCGCCATCCCGCTGATCCTGCAGTAGCCGATCAGCCCTCGCCCACCATCTCGATCGACTCCGTCACCGGGAGCCCGCGCTCGCGGAGCGCCGCCACCATCGTGGCTGGCGCCACGGCCTCCTCCACCGGGTACGCCCCCGGCGGGATGGCGCCCGAGGCGATCAGGTGACACACGATGGCGGCGTGCCAGCCGGTCGTGCGCTCCATCCCGGTGAAGCCCAGCGTGTCGTCCCGGATCGCGCGCAGGTCCACGATCGCGCGGGCCGGCTTGCCGCCCCTGCGGCCGGTGGCGATCACGTGCGCGATCACGATGTCCTCGAAGTTCTCGGGCGCCCGGATCTGCGGTTCGATCAGGGCATGGAAGACGTGCCGCGGGATCACCGGCACCCCGTCGACCTGGATCGGCGTCTCCGAGAAGAACCCGGCATCCTGGAACGCCTGGAACTGCGCCACGTGCCCCGGGTACCGCAGCACCTTGTTGCGGATCGAGGGCACCGTGCGCCCCAGCGTCCACGGAACGGTGGACCCACCGCCGGCGGAGAACGCCTCGAGCTCGCCCACCGGATCGCCCAGCTCGACCAGCTCGTACTCGGCCGGATCGAACGTGTCGACGTGGACGATCCTGCCGTCGCGGACCCAGTCGGCACCGCCGGCGTACTCGTTGGTCAGGCCGTCCATGGCGAACGTCACCCGGTACTCCCACGGCGCTTCCGGGTGGAGGGGCAGGCCGCCGTCGAGGAGCAGCAGGTCGTCGGTCGTGTCGAGCAGGGTGGTCGCGTAGGCCATCAGGTTGTTCGCCAGTCCGGGCGCCTCGCCACAGTCCGGCACGATCGCGATGCCGCGCTGCTTTGCGCGGTCCGCGAGCCCGATCTGGGCGAGCGCCGTGGCCGTGAAACCGCCCAGGTCGCACATGCTGGTGCCGGCGTCGAGCGCGGCCTCGGCGATCCCGAGGTTCAGCTTGTACGAGACCGCCGCGATGAAGGCATCGAGCGGGCGCAGGAACGCGACCAGCCCATCCCGATCGGTGACGTCGAGCCGCACGCCGGCGGCGCAGTCCCGGCCGGTCAGCCGGTTCACGCGCTCGGCGGCGCGCCGGGCCGCGGCCTCGTCGATATCGGCAAGCGTCACCGAGGCCGCCTCGCCGCGGACGACGAGGTCGAAGGCCGCGGCGGTCCCCTGTCGCCCGGCCCCCAGGATTCCGTATCGATAGGTGCTCATGGGCGCCAGTGTAGGGGGCGCGAAACCGGCCGTCCCGCCCGTCACGCGGCCCCGGCGGGCCCGGGGACCGCACGGCAGGGCCGGGCACCGCTTAGCATCGGCGCATGCCCGGGACCCCCATCCTCCAGGCCGTAGAGGCCTTCGTCGCGCTCCTGGTGGCGCTCGCCTTCGTGGCGCTGGTGACGCGTCGGGTGGGCCTGCCGTACACGGTGGCGCTGGTGCTCTTCGGGGTCGCGGTCTCGCTCGCCGCCCCGCCGGTCCACCTGCAGGTGAGCCCCCAGCTGGTCCTGCTGGTGCTGCTCCCCGGGCTCGTGTTCGAGGCCGCCTATTCCCTCGATCAGCCCGAGCTGCTGCGGGCGCTGGGAGGCGTCCTGCTCCTCGCCGTCCCGGGTGTGCTCGTGGTGGCCGGATTCGTCGCGGTCGTGCTGCATTTCGCGACGGGCCTGGCGATGGGGCCGGCCTTCGTGGTGGGCGCGATGGTCTCCGCCACCGACCCGGCCGCGGTGACCACGAGCATCCGGCGCCTCCGCGCGCCGGCCCGCCTGGCCACGATGGTGGAGGCCGAGAGCCTCCTCAACGACGGGACCGGCATCGTCGCCTTCACGATCGCCGTTGCCGCCACCGAGGGCGCGATGCAGCCCGGGCAGGCGGCCGTGCAGTTCGTCGGCGTCACCGTCGGGAGCGTGGTGGTGGGCGCCGTGTCGGGCTTCGTGATCTCGCGCCTGGCGGCCACGGTCGAGGACCACCTCGTGGAGCTCACCCTGACCCTGGTTGCCGCGTACG
>JAJYKX010000236.1 GCA_021788175.1 Chloroflexota bacterium | reverse complement strand
GGTTCGCGTCGAGCTGCAGGTCGATGTGGTTGGCTGCCCCGGCGAAGCTGTCGCTCGTCCAGGTGTCACCACTCCACACGCCCGGCATCGCGAGGTTGGTGGAAGAGAGCGCGCTCTTCGAGTGGATCCGCAGGCCGCTGCTCGGCGGCAGGCAGAGATCGAGCGATCCCGCGTTCACGCTGATCGAGCCGGCCGTGCTCGAGGATGCCGGGAGCGAGACGTGGCCGGAGCTGGCGTTGACGCTGACACGGAGGTCGGACACCGTCGCGCTCGAAAGGTCGAGGTGAACGTCCGCGGCGTTGATCTCCGCATCCAGGCTGGAGAGATGCGCGTTGGCCAGGTCGATCTGGCCGGAGCCCGCGTTGACGCCGACCGTGAGGCCCACGGACGGGTCGGTCGGCAGGCTGACCTGCCAGCTGCGGTTGTGGTCGCCGTTCACGTTCCAGAAGGCATCCGACCGGGACGGAGCGGAGATGTCCAGCGACGCCGGGTCCTGGACGAGGACCGCGGGGCCGTCCTGTGGGTCCTGCCCCTGGAAGGACCAGCCGTCACCCGGGTTGGTCGTGACGTTCAGCACGCCGCAGTTCATCTGGATCCGTGCCGTTCCGGTGCCCGAGAACGTCCCGCTGCCCTGGCTGGTCACCGCAGCCCCCTGGACATTCGGGTTGCCGCATCCCGAGATGTTGCTGAGGTTCGGGCCGGTCGCCAGGAGCCCGCCGAGCAGCAGCCCGAAGGTCGCGGCGACCACCAGCCCGCCGGCGAACGCCACAGGCGTGCGGCGCAGCAGGATGCCGATCCCGATGCCGACGATGATGAGCGGCCAGAGCTTCCACGCCTCGCCCGCGACGGCGTGGCTCACCACGCCCTGCTGGACGAGCAGCGGGACCGCTCCCAGCGCGATGAAGAAGATGCCCCAGTTCAGGAGCCTGCGGTCGATCGCCACGAGGCGAGGTCCTCCCTTCGTTCCGGCCGCCTACCGGGACGGTGACGCGACGGGCGCGCGCCGGGTGCGACTGGCGCAGATTATGCGCTTCTGTTACACGGCGCCAGTCCCGTTCGGCACCGGCAATGCGCGACACGGGCCCCCGACGGCCCCGGCTTGCGCGTTCCGCGGTACCGGCGGATAGTCGCGGTGCCATGCGCGCACTC
The DNA here is from genome assembly GCA_021788175.1 of Chloroflexota bacterium. Taxonomy (GTDB): domain Bacteria; phylum Chloroflexota; class Limnocylindria; order Limnocylindrales; family CSP1-4; genus JAJYNJ01. The sequence goes on along the minus strand of JAJYKX010000236.1, from coordinate 2,291 downwards.
GTCGTCCAACGGCCGGCACCGATCGCGGAGCACCCTTTGCGCGAGGTCCGGCTCCCCGACCCCGTGCCGGGACCCGGCGAGCTGCTGCTGCGGGTCGGGGCATGCGGGGTCTGTCGCACCGACCTGCAGATCGCCGAGGGAGACGTGGAGGCACGGCGCCTGCCGATCGTCCCGGGCCACCAGGTGGTCGGGGTGGTCGAGGGTCTCGGGCGTGGCGTCGAGGGGTGGCGGATCGGCGATCGCGCGGGCGTGGCGTGGCTGGGTGGCGCCTGTGGCCGCTGCGCGTTCTGTCGCTCCGGCCGCGAGAACCTCTGCGAGCAGGCACGGTTCACCGGGTGGGACCGGGACGGCGGCTATGCCGAGCGCATGACGGCGCGTGCCGATTTCGCGCTGCGCCTGCCCGAGGCGTTCGGGGACCTCGACGCGGCACCGCTGCTCTGCGGCGGCGTCATCGGGTACCGGGCGCTCAAGGTCTCCGGGATCCAGCCGGGCGGGTGCCTGGGACTCTACGGGTTCGGCGCCTCCGCCTCGCTCGCGATCCAGGTTGCGGTCCACTGGGGCTGCGAGGTCTTCGTCTGTACCCGGTCCGAGCGCGAGCGGCGCCGGGCGCTCGACCTGGGAGCGACCTGGGCCGGGGGATACGACGTCCGGCCGCCCCGTGCGCTGCACGCGGCGGTGACGTTCGCGCCGGCCGGCGACGTCGTGGTCGCGGCCCTCCGGGCCCTGGACCGCGGAGGCACGGTCGCCATCAACGCGATTCACCTCGACCGGATCCACGAGTTCCCGTACGAGCCGCTCTGGTGGGAGCGGTCGCTGCGCAGCGTGGCGAACTTCACGCGCCAGGATGCGATCGAGTTCCTCGCCCTGGCGGCCGAGATTCCCATACGGACGGCCGGGGAGCCGCTGCCCCTGGCCGCCGGCAACCGCGCGCTCGAACGGCTGCGGGCGGGAGACGTCGAGGGGGCCTTCGTGCTCGTGCCCGGCATGCGGGGCGACTGAAGCCGCCATCCTTGAACGGCGGCGCGGCGGACCTCAGCGCAGGAGGCGCGACAGCCGGCGGTCGGCGAGCGGCTTTCCCCCGGTCTGGCAGGTGGCGCAGTACTGGAGCGAACGGTCGGCGAAGGAGACCTCGCGGATCGTGTCGCCGCAGACCGGGCAGGGGAGTCCGGTCCGGCCGTGCACCCGCATGGCGGTCCGCTTCCCGTCCTTGAGCTCGGAGGCCGGCACCCCCTCGTTGCGCGCCAGCGCCTCGCGCAGGACGGCCAGCAGGGCGTCGTGCAGCCGCTCGACCTCCTCGGCCGAGAGGTTGCCGGCGGGGCGGAACGGCGACAGCCGCGCGGCGTGGAGCGCCTCGTCCGAGTAGGCGTTGCCGACGCCGGCGATCACCGACTGGTCGGCCAGGAGGTGCTTGAGCTGCCCCGACCTTCCCGCGAGGAGCTCGCCCAGCGCGCCGGAGTCGAACGCCGGGTCCAGGGGATCGATGCCCAGCCGGGCGATCCCGTCGATGTCCGCGGTTGAGCGGACCACGTACACGGCCAGTCGCTTCTGGGTGCCTGCCTCGGTCAGGTCGAAGCCCGAGCCGTCGTCCAGGGTCACGCGCAGCGCGAGCGGCCCGCCCCGGATCCTGGGCCGGCTCGCGTCCCCGGGCGGGACCGCGCGGAGTCCGGGGGCGAGATCCTCGGCCTTGGCCGGGGATGGGCCGGCGCCCAGACCCTCAGCCGTGACGGGGGCGCGGGCGGCGTCGCGGGCATCCGCCGGGGCGTCGTGCCAGCGCAGCCAGCCGGCGCGCGCGAAGTGGACGACGAGCCAGAGCGGATCGCCCTCGGGCGGCACCGGCCCGCCCGGCACCGTCTCGATCAGCAGGAACTTGCCGCGGCGGCCGCACCCCGCGATGTCGCGCCCCACCAGCGCGGACGGCGGCGGGATGACGGTCTTCAGGGCCGCGAACGACAGCAGGTCGACGCGGACGATCCGGCGGCCGCGACTCCGCGAGGCAACGAACGCGGCGAGTGCCTGGACCTCGGGCAGCTCCGGCATGTCCGCATCCTCCGCCACCGTCGCGCGGCACGCAAGCGCCGCCGAGTGGCCGCACACGCCGACGAGTGGCGCGCGCACGCCGGCGGGTGGCACGCACACGCCGCCGAGTGGCCGCACACGCCGCCGAGCGGCACGCAGGACATGCGGTGCGTGGCGTGCGACGTTCCGAGCGGCACGGTCCAGGGGGTCCCGACGGCATTCCCGGCACAGGTCGGGGCACGGCATGATGCGCGCATGGCCGAACCCGACAAGGT
>JAJYKX010000047.1 GCA_021788175.1 Chloroflexota bacterium | reverse complement strand
CCTCCTGCTCCACAAGGAGATCCTTCCGGAGCGGGCGCCGCGGCCGTCGGTCGCCGCACGAATCCGGGCGCTGGGGGCGGGCCCCCTTTCGGGACGGGGCCGCACGTGCGGCTCCTACGGGTGACCAGCGTGCCCCCGGGCCTCCAGGTACTCCGGCCGGCCCTTCCTGCACGCCGCGATCTCGTCCCAGAGGACCCGCGAGATGCTGAGTTGCTTGGGAACCAAGCTCAGGATGTCAGGTCCGATGTCTTTGCGTCTTCCCCTGCCACGCGACCGCTTGCACCAACCAATCGTGGTCCCGCAGCACTTGACCACCCAGACCTTGTCGCCCGATTGACGCTCATCAGGGCGCAGCTTGGCCACGGCTCGCTCGAGCTCGTCCCAAGTCATAGGGGTGATGCCCGGAGCGCCTCCAGTTGCGCCTGGAGTTCGGGCGGCAGACGCCCGTCGTCCTCGGTGAGGTGTCCACGCAGCTCGCGCAGCGACAGGAGGAGATCGAGCAGGGCTTCGGACGGACTGTCACCCTCGCCGTACATCGAGGTCCGCTGCTCCACGGCGAGCCACTCGCCGGCCTCGGGGTGGACGCTTACTGAGAGTGGGCCAAGGGTCAGAAACGAGGCCGCGCCAGTGTCGGCACGCGACTGGCCGGCCAGCGCTCCGCGGGCTGGGATCCTGGCCGGGGCGGTGGCATAAGCCTTCATGCTCGAAGCTGGCGGAGTTGCCCACGAGTTGATCACGCCGGATCCCCTTGCTTGGCCCCGCTGGTGACTGCGAGCGCTTGTTGGAGCAGTCCTGCGAGGGCCGCCGCCCGCTCCCGAGAGAGGCTGTATCGACCGATGATGCGGATCGGCACGAAGGGGATCTGCTGCGCCTGCTGGCGTTGCTCATCCGCGGACCCCATCAGGATCGGGGGCGTCAGTTGCCCTATCGACACGATGAAGCCGTCGCTGTGCTGCTCGGCCTGCAGAAGGAACTGATTGGCCAAGAGGACCGGGACGTCGTCGACGCCAACGTACCGCACCGGTAGCTGCATCGCATCATCGAGGTCGGCCATTGGCTGGCCCTCCGTGGTCTCGTCGGCCCTCACTCTACCCCCTCATGCATCGCAGTGGCTTGTCCACGCGTCCCCCAGGCGCCGCGGGGCGAGAACAGGGAGAGCGGGATAATTGCGGCCTTCCCGCTGGCGCTCATTGGGTACGAACGGAGCACTGAGACGGCGGTAATCGTCCTTACCTTCACCGTTCACGGGCTGGGGGCATGTCAAGCACGCGCTCTAACCGACTGAGCCAACCGCCCCTGTCAGGCGTGCATGGTACTACGCGCTTCGGCCCCGGCGTCAACGCGGCCCGGTCGTCGGGCCGCGTGGCGGGTGGCCTCCCGGCGGCGGTCAGGGGCGTCCCCACCCGGTCACCGCGTCGATGGCCCTGCGCCAGGCCGCGTAGCCGGCCTCACGGCGTTCGTCCGGGAGGTGGGGTTCGAAGACGGCGGTCTCGCCGGGGAGCGGCGGCAGTGCCTCCTGGCCCGGCCAGAACCCCGCGCCCAGGCCGGCGAGCAGCGCGGCCGCGCGGGCGGTGGTCTCGCGGAACGAGGACCGGACCACGGGGATGCCCAGCCAGTCGGCCTGGACCGCCACGGCGGTGTCGCTGGCCGAGAGGCCTCCGCCCACCTTGAGGCGCTGCACCCTGACGCCGGTCCGGACGTTGATCTCGTCCAGGATGGCGCGGAGCTGGAAGCCGATCGAGTCGAGGAAGGCCCGCGCGACGTGGGCGCGGGTATGTCCGAGCGTCAGGCCGAGCAGCGAGCCGCGCGCCGAGCGGACCTGGTACGGGACGTTGAGCCCGGTGAAGGCCGGCACGAAGACGAGGCCGTCCGCGTCTGCGACGGACGCGGCGAGCTCGCCCAGCTCCTCGTCGCGCTCGATGAGCCCGAGCCCTTCGCGCAGCCAGCGCACCGCGGCGCCCGTCACCGTGGTATCCGCCTCCAGGCAGTACGTCGGGCGGCCCTGCACCAGCCAGGCGAGGTAGACCTTGATCGTCTCCAGGACGGGGGACGCGTCGCCCAGGCAGACGTCCACGAAGGACGCGGTGCCGTGGGTGCACTCGGCGTCGCCGGCCGAACGGCAGTCGTAGCCGAAGAGGGCCGCCTGCTGGTCCGCGATCATCGCGCGGACCGGCACCCGGACGCCGTCCAGGTCGAGCCACCCGAAGTCGGCCACCGTCTCGGTCACGGCGGGCAGGGCGGCACGCGGGATCCCGAGGTAGTCCAGCCAGTCCGCCCAGTACTCGCCGGCCCGGAAGTCGTAGAGACACGTGCTCTGCGCGAGCGACACGTCCGCGAGATGACCGTCGGCGGCGCCCAGCGCGTTCAGCACCCAGAGCGCCGAGAGGCCGGTCCGCAGGGTCCCCGCACGGGCGGCCCCGACCACCGCCGGATCGTGCTCCATGCGCCACTGCAGGTGCAGCGCCGCACTGTAGGGCCCCGGCCAGTAGCCGAGCCGGCGGCGGCACTCGCCGGCCCGCGGCCACTGCAGCAGCCGCTGCTCGAGGGGCTCGGTCCGCAGGTCCTGCCAGGTGATGGCATTGGCGATCGGGGCCCCGGTGCGCGCGTCCCAGACGAAGTCGGTGTCGCGCTGCGACGCGATGCCGCAGGCCGCGACGTCGGCCGCGCGTCGCCCGGCACGGGCCAGGGCCTCGGCCACGGCCTCCCGCACACCGGCGGCGACGGCACGGGGATCCTGTTCCACCCGGCCGGAACCCGCGTAGATGCGCTCCAGGGGCCGGTAACCGTACCCGCGGACCGCCCCGTCACGGTCGACGACCAGGGCACGGCTGCCGCTGGTCCCCTGGTCGATGCCGATGAGCAGGTCCCTCATCGCGCGCCTCCGTGATCGCCGTCGCCCGCCGGGAGCAGTTCCTCCAGCTGGCGCAGCACATAGGTCGGCCGAACCGGCGAGGCCTCGAGCGCCGACGCGGGCGTGGCGCCGGTGAGGACGAGGGCGGCCGACATCCCGGCCTCCAGCCCCATGCGGACGTCGGTCTCGAGCCGGTCGCCGGTCATCAGGCACTCCACGGCGGGAAGGCCGACCAGCCGGAGCGCGGCCCCCACCATGTGGGGGGAGGGCTTGCCCGCGATCGCCTCGCAGGTGGTTCCGGTGCAGGCCTCGATGGCCGCGATCACCGCGGCGGCGTCGGGCTCGCCCCCGCCGGGAACCGGGCAGTAGCGGTCGCCGTTGGTGGCGAAGAAGCGGGCTCCCGCCCGGACCGCATCGAAGGCCACCTGGAGCTTCCAGTAGGCGAAGGTCCGGTCGAAGCTGGCCACCACGACGTCCGTCTCGATGGCCCGCTCCACGAGCCGGAAACCGGCCGCCCGGAGCTCGGCCGCCAGGGGCTCCTCCCCGATCACGAAGAGCCGGGCCCCGGGGACACGGGCCAGCAGCAGGTCCACCAGCACCTGGGTGGAGACGAGAATGTCGTCGATGGGCGTGGGGATCCCCAGGCGCGTGAGCTTCTCCGCGTAGAACGCGCGGGTGTGCGTGGGGTTGTTGGAGAGGAAGACCGTGCGGCTCCCCTCCGCCCGCAGCCGGGCGATGGTGGCACCGGCGGAGGGCAGGAGCGCGTCCCCCAGGTAGACGGTGCCGTCGAGATCGAAGAGGTAGCCGCGGAAGAGGCGGTCGGGCGTAGGCATCATCGGAGCGATTGTCGCCGTTCCGGGGGCGGTCGGCGCGGAGGTCGCGCCGCCCGTGGCGGCCCTGTCCTGCTGCAGCCCCATCCGGTGCCAGGCCTGTCCCGTGACGGGCACGCCCGACCCGGGCGCGCGTTTCGGGACCTCCTGCCCTACCGCCCGCGCTTGATCGGGGCGGATCCTTGGACGGGAGGCCAGGCATGGACGCGAAGATCGGAGACCGCATCATCGTCGAGACCGAGCGCGTGGGATCGCCGGACCGGACGGGCGAGATCCTCGAGGTGATCGTCTCGTCGACCGGGGTGCACTACCGGGTGCGCTGGGACGACGGGCGGGAGTCCTCCTTCTGGCCGGCCGCCGGCAGCGCTCGCATCGTCCCCTCCGGGATCCCGGCCGGCGAGCCCGCGCCGACGGTGCCGGAGACGCGGGAGACCGCCGCCGCGGGCGCCCGGACCTGATCCAGCCCGGCGCCCGGCCGTCGGCCGTCCCGGACCCGAGCCGCGAACTGCTGGCCTCGGGCAGGTTCGCGGGCGGGCCACGCGCCGCTTCGCTTCGGTCCGTTCCGGGCCGGGCCGTCGGACGTGCCCGGGGCCGGATCCCGCCCCCCGGGGCCTCTCGGGCCGGCTCGTCCCCCGCTCCCCGCCACTCCCCGGCCGAGCCATCGCCTCCGCTCCCAACCGCCCGCCCGCCGGATCCTCCGGGTTCGACCGGTCCCGACCCCGGGCGTGGATGCCTCGTCCGGGCCCCGTGACAGGCGCCCCCGACTAGCATGGGCCGATGCGTCGCATGCTCGGCATCGGTGTGGTCGTCGTGGTTCTGCTCGTCGCCGTCTGGCTGGCGGCTCCACCCGTGGCGTCCGGCCTCGTGGGAGCGGCGGCCACGGCCGCAGGCCTGAACACGGCCACCACGCGGGCGCAGGTGCAGGCCGACCCACCGCTGACGCTGCTCTGGGGCCACGCCGACCTCGTGCGGGTCGAGTCGAGCGCCGACAGCGTGCGCGGCGTCCGGATCGATCGGCTGGACGTCGCGCTGCGGAACGTGTCCCTCTTCTCCCGAACGGCCCAGTCCGTCGACGGCTCACTGGTCGGCGTTACCGCCTCCTCGGGCAACGGGGAGGTGCATCTCGCGCAGATCTCGGTGAGCGGGACGCCGGGGTCGGCCGGCATGACCGCGAGCCTCGCGGCCGGGGACGTGGCGCGGGCACTTGCCTCGGCGCTCGAGGGATCCGGCGGAGCGACCGTGACGGACGTGAGGACCGCTGCACCGAACGGGATCCGTGCATCGCTGGGGGGCCGGACGGCCAGCTTCACCCTGGCCGTCGCCGCCGACGGGTCACTCGTCGCCGCCACTGCCGACGGCCCGACGGCACCGCTGGTGCTCTGGCAGCCGTCCGCGGAACTGCCGCTGCGACTCGACGGCGTGCGCGTGATCGGCACGGACGTGATCGTGAGTGGCACCCTCGACGCCGCGGCGCTGCTGGGCCTGTCGGGAGCATGAGCGACGCGGGCCGGTTCCCGCGGGTGGGCTACCCGGCGTGGCCGCCCGGTCGGGGGCTGAACCCGTCGGGCGCCCCGGAGTGGGCGGTCTTCGCGTAGCGGACCGACCCGCGGCCGAACGCGACCGCGGGCCACGAGACCACGAAGACGGGGATCCACAGCCCGGAGAAGACCAGGAGTCGGAGCCCCCGCAGCGCCCGGAGCGGCAGCGTCCGCAGCCCGGTGAGGCCTTCCCAGCGCAGCGCGTCGGTCGCCAGGACCGTGCCGGGGCCGAGGTACGCGGCAAAGAGCACGAGGAGCGATGGCCACGACCCGGCCGCGATCCCGGCGACGAGGGCAGCGGCGAGGGAGACCGGGAGGACCGTCTGGGCGGAATACGCAAGGTAGTCGAGCCTGGCCCGGGTCGTGAGCCGCCTGCTCGACAGCACCGGGACCGTCAGCTCCAGTTCGCGCCGGATGATCCCCTGGCCCCAGCGCAGGCGCTGCCGCCGCAGGGGGCCCGCCTCGAGCACCGGCTCCTCCCACGCCACCACGTCGAGCGCCCATCCCACGCGCTCCCCGAGCGTGGCCACGCGCGAGGAGAGATCGAGGTCCTCGCAGAGGGCGTGGTCGTGCCACCCCCCCACCGCTTCCAGCAGGTCGCGCCGGACCAGGATCCCGTTGCCCCGGAACTCGCTGCACCCGCCGCTGGCCCAGCGTCCCCGCTGGATCTCGCCGTCGGCGTCCTGCTCGTCGGCCTGGGCAGCCTCCAGCTGGCGCAGCAGCCACGAGTCCGGCCGGTGCTGCAGGGTCCGGCGACGGGCCGTCATCGCGCCGGCTCCGCGCGCGAAGTAGGTCGCGGCACGCCTGAGGTAGTCCGGCCCCACCCGCGCGTCGGCGTCGAGCACGGCCACGAAGGCGCCCCGGTAGTCGGCGGGTCCGGTGGCGCTGAGCGCCGCGCCTTTCCCGTCGGGAAGCGGCGCCGCACCCGGGTCGGGGGGGCTGCCGGGCGGTGGACCGCGACGGATCACGCGGGTGACCGCGCCGATCCCCGCGCGTCCCGCGGCCTCGATGGCGATGCGCCCGGTCCCGTCGGTGGACCGGTCGTCGATCACCAGGACCTCGAAGCGGGGCGTCCCGTCCGGGTCCCGGTGGTCCTGCGCGGCCAGGTCCGCCAGCAGGTGCGCGATGACCGGTGCCTCGTCCCGCCCGGCCACGACGACCGACGCGGTGGGCAGCGGCCCGAGAGCGGCGATGCCCGCCTCGTCGAGGGGCTCCAGGGGCGGGCGGCGGCTCGCCGGCGCCAGCACGAGCGTGATGAGCGCGAAGGCCACGCAGAGCGCCACGAGGATCGCGAGCGGCACGACCAGCACCAGGGCGATGCCGACGGCGACCGCCGCGGCCATCACGAGGACCGCCGCGACACGCCACCGGAGGGGGGCGCGGCTCACGGCGCGTCGGGGCCCCGGGTGGTGCCGGCGTCGGTGGGGGTCCCGACGTTGCGGGACGTGCCGGCGTCCCCGATCGGCGTGCCGGCCTGGCCGCCGCCCGGTCCGCGGGTGCCGGGCCGCCGGAGCATGTCGGGACCGATGCCGCGTTCGTCGATGACGCGCGGGCCGGTCGTCACCGCCACGGGGTCCACGGGCCCCCCGGGACCCGGAATGGCGGCCGCCGGGTACTCGGGCGCGACCACCATGATGGAGCCCACGCCGACCGCGCCGACCAGCACCGCCGCCGCGACGAGCACGGCCGGCGTCCCGACCAGGTCCGCCACGGGCCCCACGACCACGATCGGCAGGAAGCTCGCGATGCTCACCAGCATGTTGAGGACCCCGAAGACGCGGCCGCGGACTTCCTCGGGCAGCTCCTCCTGCAGTCGTGTCTGCGCGGGGATCGCGATGAAGGCGTACGCGCCCCCGGCGATGAAGGCGAGGACGACCACGATCGACAGGAGAGAGACCAGCCCACCCAGGTTGGCCACGGTCTGTCGGCGCGCGTTCTCCTCGAGGAAGCGGGAGAGCGGCCCCGCGAGCGAGAGGATCAGCAGCATCAGCGACAGGACGAGCAGCCCACCCTCGATGACCCGCCGGCGCGGCAGGTAGCGGCCGTAAGAGTTGAGGACCAGGATCCCCATCACGATCCCGGCGCCCAGTGGCAGCACGACCACCACGAAGTCCTGCTCGCGGAGCCCCAGGGCCTTGGTGGCGAAGCCCGGCCCGAGCGCCCCCAGGACCCCGATCAGCGAGGCGGTGACCGCCAGGTAGGTGAGCGACCAGAAGATGCGGGGGTTGGAGTGGATGTAGACGAGCCCCTCCCGGAGCTGGGCGACCAGCGTCGCCAGGGCTCGCTCTGCGCCGCCCAGGGCACCCTCGCCCGCCGGCGCTTCGGCGTGTGTCGACGGGAGGGTCATGCAGAGACCGGCGGCCACGAAGTAGAGGACCGCGACGAGCAGCAGGAGGGCGGGCGCTCCCGCCAGGTTGACGATGAGCGGCCCGAGCAGGGCGAAGCCGACGGCGAAGGAGGCGTTCAGGGTGAAGGTGAAGAGCCCGTTCGCCTGCAGGAGCTGCTCCCGCTCCACGAGGGACGGGATCATGGCCGCCTCGGCCGGCGCGAAGAAGGTGGTGACCGTCGAGACGAGCACGTTCAGCACGTACACCAGCAGGAGCTGGTGGCTCACCAGGACCATGGCCAGGAAGGCCGCGCCGCGCAGCAGGTTCGTCGAGACGAGGATGAGGCGCAGGTCGATCCGGTCGACGTAGACGCCGGCCACGGTGCTGAACAGGACCGCCGGGACGAGGAAGGTCAGGATCAGCAGGCTCACCGCCGAGTTCGACCCGGTCAGGCCGTACACGACGATGGTGAGGCCGTAGATCACCATGTTCCCGCCGATCTGGGTGGACGCCTGCGCCAGCCAGAGGGACAGGAACTTCCGGTTGGCGAGGACGCTCAGCCCGGACGGTTCGGGGCCGGGCACGCCACCGGGATCGAGGACGGCGCGGGCCGCGCGCCCCGCGTCCGGCGTCCCCTCGCGGCTCGCGCCGGGCCCGGAGACGCTCACGGGGCGGGATCCGCAGCCGGGCCGCGGGCCACGAAGGCGACCAGGCGGCGCTCCAGGTCGCGGCGCTCCAGCAGGACCCGCCGGCCGCACCCGTCGCACACCAGCCCGATGTCGGCGCCCAGGCGGGTCACCTGCCAGGTCGTGCTGCCGCACGGGTGCGGCTTGCGCAGGCGGACCCGGTCCCCCATCCGGAACTCCACCACGGGACGGTCGGCCATCCGTCCCCCCTCAGTCCCCGGTCGTCCCGGTGAAGTCCCACGCCGAGATCCGCAGCCCGGGAACCACGCACGTGGCCCACTCGGCGGCGAGCCGGCGGCGCTCCCGGCCCACGGCCTCCACCGCCGCCAGCGCGTCCAGGTAGCTCTGCGTGAACCGCAGGTTGCGGACCGGCCGCACGATCTCGCCATGCTCGACCAGGAAGGTCCCGTCGCGGGTCATGCCGGTGACGATGGCGCGCTTGGGATGCACAGCGTTGGTGTAGTTGAGGCGGGTCACCAGCAGGCCGCGGTCCAGCCCGGAGAGGAGAGCCGCCGGATCGGTCTCGCCCGGCGCCATGAACAGGTTGATCGGGGCCGGCCCGTACGGGTTGGGCGCCAGGAAGCCGTGCCCCGTCGAGCGCCGTCCGGCGCGCGCGGCGGTGGCGGCGTCGTGGACCAGCCCGGCGCAGAGACCGCCGTCGATCAGCGGCACGCGCTGCCGGCCCACGCCCTCGAAGTCGAACGCGGACGGCGTCCCGGCGGGGTCGGACGCGTCGTCCCAGGCGGAGACGAGCCCGCTCGCGATCCTCCGGCCCGGCTCGAAGAAGCTGCGCCCCTCCTCCACCGCGAGGGCGGAGAAGCCGAGGGTGCCGACCCACTCGAGCACGTCCGCGACCGCGTAGGGCTCCAGCACCACGGGGTACGTGCCGGGAGCCATGGTGGCGGGTCGCCGTGACCGGGCGGCCCGCCGGGCGGCCTCCGCGCCCACGGCTGCGGCATCGATCTCGGCGATGTCGACCGCCAGTGCCTCGCCGTAGCCCGACCCTTCCTCGTCGGCCATGCAGATCGCCACGAGCCTCGCCTGGGTCGTGGACTGTTCGACCCGGATGCCGCGCGTGCTCGCGACCGCGAGGCCGTCCGTCGACGTGGAGAACGACCCGAAGGCGACGACGCCGGCCGCATCGGCGGCGGCGATCACGGCCGCGACGCCGTCGGCGCGCTGCTCCGGGGTAGCGCCGGCGGTGGCCTCGCTCCAGGCACCCGCGGGTCGGCTCACCGGCCCGGGTTCCGGCAGCGCCGCCGGTTCGTCTGCCTCGGGCTGGACCCGCGCGACCCTCGCCGCGTCCTCGGCCAGCCTGCGGAGGCCGTCGTCGTCCAGGCGGCCGCTGGAGGCGACGCCGCTGCGCCGACCGTCGACGAACCGGAGACTGGCGATGGTGCCGGTCTCCGCGACGTTCTGGTGCACCTCGCTGTTGGCGAAGCGCGTCAGCGCCGCATCGGTCTCCAGCACGACCACCTCGGCGTCGCTGGCACCCTCCCGCTCCGCGAGCGCGAGCAGGCGCTCGGCGATCCGCAGCCGTTCCTCGCCGGTCATCCGCGCCCCCGGCTCCGCGCGGCCCCGCGCGCGATCACCATCTGCCGACCCCGACCTGCACGTCACGGAAGCGTGCGCCGGAGCAGCCGTGCCCCACGTGGGCGTCCTGCACCGGCTCACCCTTGCCGCAGGTGGGCGTGCCCAGCATCCGGTAGCTGCGTTCGTCGGCGACCGCGTCGCACGAGCGCCAGAACTCGGGCGTGATCCCGGTGTAGGTCGGGTTCTTCAGCAGCCGGCCGAGCCTGCCGTGGCGAATCTCGTAGGCCTTCTCCGTCGCGAACTGGAAGTTCAGGCGGCGGTCGTCGATGCTCCAGCTGCGGTTGGACACCAGGTAGAGCCCGTCGTCCGTGTCGGCGATGATCTCCTCGAGGGTCATTCCGGGCCTGGGAAGCAGGTTGATGTTCGTCATCCGGATGAGGGGGATCCGGTTCCAGCCGTCCGCGCGCATGGCGCCGCCGCTCCGCCGGCCGATCCTGGGCGCGGTCTCGCGGCTCGACAGGTAGCCGACGAAGATCCCGCCCCGCACGAGGGGCACCGACTGGGCGGGCACCCCCTCGTCGTCCCAGCCGAAGGTGCCCAGGCCGCCCGGCGCGGTGGCGTCGGCCACGATGTCCACCAGCTCGGACCCGTAGCGGAAACCCTCTGCCAGCCGGTCCGTCGTGAGGAAGCTGGTGCCCGCGTAGGAGGCCTCGGTGCCGAAGACGCGATCCAGCTCGGTGGGGTGGCCGCAGCTCTCGTGGATCTGCAGGTAGAGCTGGGTCGGGTCGAGCACGATCGTCCGGCGTCCCGGCGGGCACTGCGGTGCGCTCAGCAGGGCGACGGCCTCCTCGGCCATCACCGGGGCATGGGCCGGCAGGTCCAGGGCCCGCACCGCCTCGTAGCCGCCGGCACGGAGGCCGCCCTCCTCGGGGTAGGACCGCCGCTGGTGCTCGTCGCCGTCCACCGCGTTCGCCTCGATCGCGGACCCGGTGTGCGTCATCGCCTGGGCCACGTCGGTACCCTCGGTGCTGGTGAACGTGGTCCATGAGCTATCCGCGCGGTAGGTGGCCTCGGTGAAGGCGAGTGGCGCCGCCCGGCGCATCGCCTCGTCGACGGCGAGCAGGTCGCCGACCTTGGTCTCCAGGGGCACGGCGAAGGGATCCTCCGCGACCGGTGTCTCGAACCGCCCTCGCTGGGGCGGCTGATCGTCGAGCTCCACGCGTCTGCGCAGTGTCCGGGCCGAGGCCCGCGCGATGCGGACCGCGGTGACCGCGACCCGTTCCGCCTCGGCCGTCGTGAGATGGCTCGAACTCGCGAATCCCCAGGCCCCGTCGACCAGGACCCGCACGCCGAACCCCTCGTCCTCGCGCCGCGCGGCTCCCGCGACCCGTCCGGTCCTGATCGTGATCCGCTCGTCCATCCGGCGGACGGTCCGGGCGTCCGCGTAGGACGCGCCCCGCTGGATCGCCACCTGCAGGGCGCGCTCGGTCACCTGGTCCATCGCCGACAGCGTACCAGAGCGCATCGGCGCGCCAGCGCCTACAGGCGCGGCTGGGCGTCCGCGGGGACCAGCGACCGGTCCGTTGCCGGGAGCGTCAGGCTGTTCTCGGGAGTGACCACCAGCTGCACGCCGGGGCTGGTCACCTGCAGCCGGCTGACGATCCCCCCGATGCGCGTGAGGGCGGCCGTCAGGTTCACCGGGTTGCCGACGGCGGAGACGCGGAACGTCGCCCCGAGCGGGACGTTCTCCACGGAGAGCCCGCCCGCCGGGCCGGCGACCACCGTGCTGGCCACCACGCGGACCTGGTCGATGGCGAGCGCCTCGGCGCCCGCCAGGCGCAGCTCGTTGAGGAGATCGTTCGCGTCGCCGGCGGTCATGGGGCCCGAGCAGTCCACCGCCACGCCCCGCCCCTGGACCGGGTCGAGGCCGGCCCAGAGCCGGAGCCCCTGGAGGTCGTTCTGCAGGCCGCCGATGGCGGAGACGCCCAGCGTCCGCGCGGCCTGGAGGTCGCGGGCCTGTGCCTGGAGCGTGCTCACCTCGGTGGACAGCTGCGCATTGCGCTGGTTCAGGTTGGCGATGAGCGTGGTCAGGTCCTGGGACGACAGGTTGGCCAGCCCCGTGCCGCCGGCCTGCGCCCGGAGCTGCACGATGGAGAGAAAGCCCAGCACGAGCGCCACGAACCCGATGGAGAGCTGCGCGCGGCGGGAGCGCATCCCGGTCGTCATGGCGCGGCCGTGGCGGTCGGCACCGCAGGCGACGGAGAGGCCGCGACCGGGTGGGCGTACGTCAGCGCCACGCCACCCGCGTAGGCGGGGACCACCGCCTTGTCCAGGGAGCCGGCGCCCAGCCGGATCCCGAACGCCTCGACTCGCGCCTTCACGAAGCGCGCGAAGCTGGCGGAGGATGTCAGCCGGCTGTAGAGGTCCTTCGGCCCGATCGCCACGATCTGGTAGGGCGGCTGGAGATAGGCGCCGTTGAGCAGGATCGACGAGCCGATGTCGGTCAGTGCACTGGTCACGGTGATCCGTTCGCCGTTCACCGCGATCGCCTCGGCGCCGTCGAGCCAGAGCTCGTCGACGACCGCCAGGATGTCGCTCGAGCTGACCAGGTAGTCGCCCGGCGCGGCGCCCGGCGGCACCTGCTGCGTCGAGTCCTCCAGCTGGACGACCACGCCCGGCCCCTGCAGGTCGATCAGCCCGGCCGCGATCCGCGCCTGCTGCAGCTGGTCGTTGAGGCTGGTCACCAGGGCAGAGTTCCCGGTGGACGTGGCCTCCAGCTGCTCGATCTGCGCCCGCAGGTCCAGGATCTGCGTCTTCAGGGCGTCCTGCTGGTTCTGCAGCTCGGTGGCCGTCTCGACCAGGGGCGGTCGCTCCTGCGTGGTGTACTGCACGCGCGCCGGCCCCGCCCCGGCCTGGGCCACCACCAGGAACCCCAGGACGAGCAGCGCCCCGGCCAGCGTGAGCTGCCAGGATGGGATGCGTCGCGCCCGCGCCACGAACCCGGTCACGGACCGGTCCTCTCCGCAACGCTGCCCCACGGGCTCACGGCCGGCCTCCCCGCCGACGGAAGCGGCGTCGCACGGTCCCGAGGAGCGCGGCCACGGATGACGACGCGGCGACGATCCCGAGGCCCGCCAGGGGTGGACCCGGCGGCGCCTGGGGCGCGGACGGCTCCATCGCGGACTGTCCGCCTGGTGCCGTCGACGGTGTCCAGCCCGGTGGCAGCGGTCCGCTGGGCGCCGGACGCGGGCCGTACGTGGTGATCGAGCGGATCCCGATGGACGTCAGCCATGCCGCGTCGAAGGCAGAGGCCGAGGCGCCGGTCGCCGCGCGGAAGGCCTCGTCGTCGGTGGCGCCCTGGCGGTACGTCGACACGAGACGACGCAGCGACGCCTGGCCGTAGGTCCGGATGAAGTAGTCCACCGCCGAGACGGCCTCGGCGTACGAGAGGACGAAGGGGTCGGTGCTCGACGGGAAGGCCTCGCTCAGGCCGTCGAGCGGCACGATGCGCCCGGCGGCGATCCCCTGCTGCAGATCGGCGCGACGCGGCCCGGGGCCCTCGGAGTAGTAGACCGCCAGCCCCTCGTCGAGCCACAGCGGCGGCGTGTGATACGGGTTCTGCGTGGCGGCCCCGAAGACGTGGTGGGTCGTCTCGTGGGCGATCTCCTGGTCCGGGAAGTCCGAGCCCAGGTCCGAGGCCAGCACCGTGCCGAAGGCCGTGTGCGTGACGGCGAAGTAGACGCCCGCCGCGTCCGCGTTGGCGCCGGCACCGATGGCATCGAAGAAGGCCGCCGAGTCGTTGTAGATGAAGAAGTCGAGGTGCGGCACGGAGGCGATGCCGAACGCCGCCTCGTCCCGCGTCACGGCGGACTCGGCCGCCTGCAGCCACCCCTGCGCCGTGCTGCGGGTGTGCGCATACCAGTGCAGCGTGACCGTCGGGCCCGGGATCGACTGCCACGCGAACCGGTCGTCGACCACCGTCACGGTCCCCGACGGCCCCGTCTCGGAGACCCCGCCGGGGAGCGTGACCCGGAACGCGTAGCGGTAGACGGTGTTGGCCGAGCCGGTGTCGGCCTGGCTGACGCTGGCCCGCCATGCGCCGCTCGCGACGCGCGTCACGTGCGCGGTCTCCACGGTCACCCCGGGGACGTAGGGCGACGACACGACCAGTTCCACGCCGAGTGGCTGCACGCTCGTCCGGAAGGTGTCCGCGAAGGCGAGCGGCTTCAGGATGACGGCCGTGGCGGTCGGCGGGTCGAACGAAACGCTCGGTGCCGCCGCTGCCGCGGTGGGAGATCCCACCTGGAGCGCGAACGCGATCACCGCGGCCATCACGGCCGCGATCGCCGCCGTCCGGGCCGGAGTCCCGCGCGGGCCGGTCAGCGCGACCATGCCATGCCTGCGAACCGGGGGATCCCGAGCCCACTGGTCGCCGCGCCGAGGAGACCTGTGCGGCTGAGCGCCCACGAGGCGTTCCCCTCGGATCCCGGTGCCGCGTAGCTGAGCGGGATCACCGGGACCTGCTGCTGCAGGACCGCCTCAGCGGCGGCGTACGCGCGCTCCTGGGCGGCGGGATCCGCGGCCCGGCCCGCGGCCGCGAGGGCCGCTTCGAACGCGGGGTTCCGCCACCCACCGTAGTTCGAGGTGGCGTTGCTCTGCAGGAGGACGCCCAGGAAGTCCTCGGGGGCGGGGTAGTCGGCGATCCACGACATGCTCCAGATCGACGGCGTGTCGTCCGCGAGCCGCTGCATGTACGCACCGGACTCCATCACCTCGAGCGACACGCTGACGCCGAGGTTCTGCTGCAGCTGCCGGGCGATGGCCGCGTCGTAGGGCGAGCCGTCGGAGACGAGCGCGATGGGTGGCAGGCTCCGTCCGCCCGGGTATCCCGCGGCAGCCAGCTGTGCCCGGGCCGCCGCCGGGTCGAACTTCGGCATGAAGTCGCCGGCCGGGCGCCCTGGTATCCCGGGCGGGACGATGGAGGTCGCCACGGCGTCCGGCCCGTCGGACAGGAGCGCGATGCGCTGCCAGTCGACGGCCCAGGCGAACGCCTGCCGCACGCGCACGTCGTTGAACGGGGGACGGCGCGTGTCGAAGCCGTAGTAGGTGACCGAGAGCGAGGGCTCCTCGCGCAGCTGCGGCCCGAGCTGCGGGTCGTAGCGGATCCAGAGCGCGTCCGCCTGGGCGATCGGCGTGTAGTCCACCTGGCCGGACGAGAAGGCGTCGACCGGGTTGCTGCCGCCGAAGTCGGTCACCACGATGGCGGTTCCGATCGGCGGCGCGCCGGCCCAGTACCGGGGATTCGCCCGCAGGGTGATGGCGTCGGCCGTGACGCTCGCGACGGTGTAGGCGCCGGAGCCCACGAACGGCGTCGGCGGCTCGGTGGCGTCCAGCGCGGGCAGCTCGGACGGGGGCGCCACCGCGAGCGCGGGGTTCGCGGCGATCGCGGGAAAGTACTCGGCCGGTTGGACCAGCTGCACCCGCACGGTATCGCCCTGGGCGGTGATCCCGACCCCGGAGCGCGGTCCCTGCCCCTGGCGGTACGCGATGGCGCCGGCCACGTCGTCGAGCAGCGAGGCGAGCGGACCGGGATGCGCGGGATCGAGGACGTGCAGCCAGCTGGCGACCACGTCGTCCGGGGTGATGGGCGTGCCGTCGGAGAAGGTGAGGCCAGGCCGCAGATGGAAGGTGACCTCGAGCCCGCCCTGGCCGACGGTCCACGACTCTGCCAGCGCCGGCTGGACGTGCATCGACGCGTCGAGCGCGGTAAGACCCTCGAACAGCTGCGCCAGCAGGGCCGCGGTCCCCGCGTCGCCCTGCATCCCCGGGTCGTACGTCTCCGGACTCCAACCCGCGATCCGGACGACGCCCACCGAATGGACTGGGGCGGGCGGCGCCGACGAGGCCGGCGACGAACCGGGCCGGAGCACGCCAAGCGGCACCACCAGCGCGATCGCGAGGAGAAGGATCAGGCCGAACGCGAGCGCCCGCCGGCGGCGGGAAACGGGCCGGGGGGACGGCCCCTCGGGTGGAAGCCAGCTGCCAGCCGGTGAGCCCCAGGGCGGACCGGGAGCATCCCAGCTCGGCGGTGTCCCGCGATCCATCGGGATCCCCGGACGCACGGGCGCGTCGGCATCCGACCCCGCGGTCGGGGCCACCTCGGGCACGACGGGCACGGGAGGGCCCGGCAGATCATCCATGGGACACGTCACCCATGCGGGCCAGTCTATCCGCCGGGCCGCGCCCCCGCCGCGCCACGCAGTGCCCGCGAACGGCGGTCCGCAGATGGAGCGGCGCCCGGCGTGTGCAGCCCGCCGGGCGCCGCTTTGAACCGGGAAGGGCGGATCGACGGGCGATCGTCGCCCGTGTCGTCGTCCCCGGATCCGGATGTCAGACGGCCATTCCCTGGTCCTCGATGGCGCGCTCGATCGCCCCGCGCAACTCCTCGGCGGTCGGGTGGCCCGTGAGCGGGGTCACCCGGGTCGGGCCCTCCGTGTGAACCCACTGCAGGCGATCGTCGACGGACGTCAGCACCACGGGCAGGTCGGCATATACGTCGCGGAGGTGGTCCACCAGCTGGCGGCCACCATCGCTGTCGCCGGCCGCCCAGGCGTCGTACAGCAGCACGTCGGCCCGATCCACCAGGGGGCACGGGAGATCCGAGAGCACGGGGCACGGCTCGGCCAGCGGACCGCCACACTGCTCGACCTCGTAGCCGGCTGCCCGAAGGAGGGCCGCCTGCTCCGCGGCGAGTGCAGGATCGTGGTTGACGACGACCACCCGGGTCATGGTGACCTCCCTTCTGCGCCGGTTCGGCGGTCGGAGAACGGGCCGCCAGCATCCGTCGACGCGGGCATCATCGCATGCTCCGTCCGGACGTGGGTCGCGGACAGCGCAGATGGTCACCTGCTCCGGGGGCCGGGCGGCCCGGCGGCCCGACCCGTTCGGGCGGGTGATCTTCCCCTGCTCGCGCGGCCGTTCTTCGCGCCTCGACATCGCCGACCCTTCGCTGGAGCGTGACGGTGCCGACAGCACTCCCGTTGTAGGCACGCCAGGATCCCGGCACCTCGCGGTATCCCAGCCGCTTCCAGAACCGGAGCGCCCGGGGGCTGTCGGCGAGCACGCTCAGGCGAACGGTCGGCCAGCCGGCACGACCTGCGATGCGCTCGAGGCGGCAGGCGACCTCGGTCCCCAGGCCCTGTCCGCGGCGTCCAGGGTCGATCACCAGCGCGGAGATCCAGGGGGCCTCGTCCACCGGGCCGGGCGGCCGCAGGACGGCCAGGCCGAGGACCCGTCCGGTCGACCGCTCGAGCACCGTCAGGCATCGGTGATCCGGGGTGGACCGACCGGGGCCGCCGTGGGGCTGCGGACCTGGCACGCACCCGGGGATCCAGTCGGGCGCGAGGAGACGGCGATCGCGCTCGGCGTTCGCGATGCGGGTGAGCGCCGGAAGGTCGGCCGCCGTCGTCGGCCGCAGCCAGACGCGAGCAGGC
>JAJYKX010000235.1 GCA_021788175.1 Chloroflexota bacterium | reverse complement strand
CACCAGCTGGTCGACGCGTTCCGCGCCACCCTGGAGGAGGTCACCCGGGCGGACGTGCTGCTGGAGGTGGTCGACGCGTTCGACCACCACGTCGCCGAGCATCGCGCCACCGTGCAGCAGGTGCTCGACGAGCTCGGCGCGGGCACCAAGCCGCGCCTGACCGTCTACAACAAGGCCGACCTCCTGGAATCGGGCGCGCACGACGAGGCGAACCCGTCGCCCTTGATCGGGGACGCCGTGCTGATCTCCGCACTCACCGGCTATGGGCTCGACGCACTGCGCGCGCGGCTGGCCGCGCTCCTGGCCGACCTCTGGGTCGAGGTCGACACCGTGCTGCCCTACACGGCGGGAGAGCTGATCGCGCGCATCCGCGAGCGCGGCACGGTCGAGATCGAGTACCGCGGCACCGACGTGCGGGTGCGGGGGCGCGTGGCACCCCAGCTCGCCGGGGAGCTGGAGGCAGCCGCCGGCGTCGGCGCCCGCGCATCGGGCTGACCCTCCCACGGCAGGAGCATCGCCGGACGGGTGTGCGTGCGCAGGCGATGGCGCGGCCAGGCGGCGGTGCGCGGACAGACGCGACCGGGTGCCCTGGCAGGGGTGCGCGGACAGACGCGACCGGGTGCCCGGGCGGACGACGGGAGCCCGTCAGCGCGCGATGCGCGGCGCGCTCGATTTGACACGCTGCACCGCGCGCCTATCCTCCGGGCCACGAGCAGCCGGTCCGGCGTCCCGCCGGAGGGCGCCCAGACGCCATGGGAGGCCCCGCGATGATCGTGCCCCTCTCCGTCCTCGAGTTCCGGGACCGTGCCCAGGCCTACTTCGGCGACCGGGTGGGCGTCGTCGACGGCGACCGCACGTTCACCTACCGCGAGTACGCGGAACGAACCCACCGGCTCGCCAGCGCGCTCCGCCGCCTCGGCGTCGGCCCCGGCGACCGGGTCAGCTTCATCACCTACAACACGCACCAGCTGCTCGAGGCCTACTACGGCGTGCTCGAGGCCGGCGCGGTGCTGAACCCGATCAACATCCGGCTCACCCCGGACGACATCGCGTACATCCTCGACCACTCGGCGTCGAGGGTGGTCTTCTACCACGCGGACTTCGCGCCGCTCGTCGAGCGGATCGCGCCCTCGCTCGCGAGCCGCCCCACGTTCGTCGTCCTGGAGGGTGCGCTCGCGGGACCGGCGACCCACGAGTACGAGGCACTGCTGGCGTCGGGCTCGCCGGATGAGCCGCCGGCCGAGGTGGACGAGAACGCCGTCGCCGAGCTCTTCTACACGAGCGGGACCACGGGTCGCCCCAAGGGCGTGGCACTGACGCACCGCGCGCTCTACCTCCACGGGCTCCAGACCGCGCAGTCGCTGGGCGTCACCGACGCCGACGCCATCCTCCACGTCGTCCCGCTCTTCCACGTGAACGGCTGGGGGGCGCCGCACTGGATGACCATGGTGGGCGGCCAGCACGTCATGCTGCGGCGCTTCGACGCCTCCACTCTGCTCTCGCTGGTGGAGCGTCACCGCATCAGCTACCTGCTGGCCGTGCCCACCATCTTCAACGCCGTGCTCAACAGCCCCGACCTCGCGCGCCATGACCTGAGCAGCCTGAAGTGCGTGCTGATCGGCGGGGCGCCCTCCTCGCCGGCGCTGATCCGGGCGCTCGAGGAGCGCCTGGGGGTGCAGGCGGTGGTCGGCTACGGCCTCTCCGAGACATCGCCGGTGCTGACCATCGCGTGGCCGCGCCGCCACCTGCTGGACGTCGAGCCGCCGGAGATGCGCCTCGCACGGCAGGCAACGACCGGCTGGCCGGTGCCCGGCGTGCGCGTCCGGGTGGTGGCCGCGGACGGGACGGACGTGCGCCCGGATGGGACCCAGCTCGGCGAGATCGTGGTGCGCTCCAACGTGGTCATGGACGGCTACTACCTCGATCCGGAGGCGACGGCCGCCGCCATGCGCGACGGGTGGTTCCACACCGGCGACATGGCCACCATCGACGAACAGGGCTACATCACCATCAAGGACCGCGCCAAGGACGTGATCATCAGCGGGGGCGAGAACATCTCCTCGGTCGAGATCGAGAACGCGCTCGCCGAGTTCCCGGGCCTCCTCGAGGCCGCCGTGGTACCGGCGCCGGACGACACCTGGGGCGAGGTGCCGGCGGCCATCGTGGTCCTGAAGCCCGGCGTGTCGGCCACCGCGGACGACGTCATCGCGCACTGTCGCCAGCGTCTCGCCGGGTTCAAGGTGCCCCGCCGCGTCGAGTTCCGGGACCAGCTCCCCAAGGGCGGCACCGGCAAGATCCTGAAGGGCGAACTGCGCGAGCCGTTCTGGCGAGGCCACGAGAAGCGCGTCCACTGAACCGGTCCGGCACGGCCGACGCGTCGGGCGATCCGGCAACCACCCGGCGAACCGGCAAGGGTCCGGCGACCGCGCGGCCCGTTCGCTGACCCGACGCGGACCGGGACAACCGTGAGACTTCTCTCACCGGCGATCCATCGGGCATTCATGCAGGAGCCCGAACCTCCCCACTGACCGGACGGCGCCGCCGCCCGGACGGAAGGGGAAGCGTTGAAGATCCTGCGTCCCGCCACCCATGTCCCGGCCATCGCCGCGATCGTGGCCGCGCTGCTCGCGCTGGCGGTCGTCCTCGCCATCGCGACGACCGGCCAGGCCGGCCCGCTCATCCCGTCCTCGGTGGTCATCGCCACCGCCACCCCCGCGCCGCGCCCGGCCGCGCCGGCTCCCGCGGGGGACGCAGCGGCCCCCGGCGCACCTGCCGACTCACGGGCCGCCGCCGGTGCCGGGACCCCCTCGTGGCTGCTCGCGGCCGTCTCCGGGCTCACCGCCGTCGGCACCGGCACGGCATCCCTGCCGGTCATGCCCGGCACAGCTCGGCCGAGCGCCCGCCCGACGCCCGAGGCGCCGGCCCCGACCGAGACCCCGTCGGTCACCGACACGCCGACATCGTCGCCGCCCGGCACGCTCGCCGGGGCGACCTCCCAGCCCGACTCCGGCGCCTCGGGCACCCCGGAGCCGGCCAGCACCGACACCCCTCAGCCCGCCTCCACCCCCGAACCGACTGGAGACTGAATGGCCACCTGCCTCGTGACCGGCGCGGCCGGGTTCATCGGCTCACACCTCTCCGAGCGACTGCTCGCGGACGGCTGGAGCGTCATCGGCGTCGACGGCTTCACCGACTCGTACGATCCGGCCGAGAAGCTCGCCCGCGCGGCCGCGCTCGCGCGGCACCGGCGGTTCCAGCTGGTGGCCGGCGACCTCGCCGAGCTCCCGCTCGAACCCCTCGTGCGGCGCGCGGAGGTGATCTTCCACCTGGCCGGCCGGCCCGGGGTGCGCCCCAGCTTCCGGCTCGGCAACCGCTACCACCACGACAACGTGGTGGCGACCGCCCGGCTGATCGCCGCGGCGCAGGGGAGCCCGTCGGTCCGCCGTCTCGTCTATGCCTCGTCGTCCTCGCTCTACGGCAACGCACCGCTCCCGTTCA
>JAJYKX010000234.1 GCA_021788175.1 Chloroflexota bacterium | reverse complement strand
GCGTTCGTCGCCGACCTGTGGACGCGATACCAGGGCGCACGGCTGCTGCGCGAGATGAACCCACGATTGAGCGGGTGGCTGACCGGCGAGGCGCACCGGCTCGAGACGTCCCGACCCGGGGACTGGGCGGCAGGGCAGCAGCTGCTCACCGACATGGAGCAGCTGGCGGCGATCTACGGCGCCAGCGTGCGCCCGCACGAGCCCGTGCGCCGATCCTCGACCACGGGGGCCTGACCTCGACCGCACGGCTGACCTCGGCGGCGCGGCTGACCTCGACCGCGGGAGTCTGACCTCGGCGGCGAAGCCACCGGACCGCCAGTCCCATTGACATATAGAACAGACGTTCTATCATTGGTCGGGCGATGAACCGCCCGATCGAACCCCTGGCCGCAGCGCTCGCGCGTCTCGAGGCGCGCTGGGGCAGCGCGGCGATCCGGCTCGGTGATGGCCGGCCCGCCCTGCTGCCGGTCGAGGGTGCCCTCGCGCCGGCTCCGCTCGTGATCGCCGACGCGCCCCCGGATCCTCTCGCTCCCGCCGACGACCGGATCGTGCCCACGGGCTTCCCTGCGCTCGATGCCATCCTGGGCCCCGGCGGGCTCGTGCGGAGAGCCCAGGTGACACTCCGCGGGGATGCGTCGAGCGGCAAGACCACGCTGGCCCTGCGGCTCGTCGCGGAGGCGCAGGCGTGCGGCGCGATCGCCGCCTGGCTGGACCTCGCCCATGCCTTCGACCCGCTCGAGGCGGTGGCCCGCGGCGTGGACCTGGCCTGGCTGCTGGTGCTCCGGGCGCCCGAGGCGACCGAGGGCCTGCGGCTGGCCGGAGCCCTGCTGGGCGGGCGCACGGTCGAGCTGCTGGTGGCCGATCTGCCCGAGCGGATGCCGCTGGACCGGGATGCGCTGCTCCGGCAGCTGGCGGCACGCGCCCGGCAGGCCGGCGCCAGCCTGGTGGTGATCGAGCCGGCGGATCTCGCGCCGGCCCTGCGGGGAGCGCTCTCCGAAGTGGCGGGCGTGGGGCTGGACCTCGAGCGTCGGGCGTGGATCCGGTCCGGACGGGACGTGGTCGGCCAGTGGACGCAGGTGACCGTCGTGAAGAACAGGTTCGGGCCGCCGGGCCGCCGGGTGGACCTGGAGATCCGGTATGCGGACGAGGGAGACCGGGATCGCGACGTCCACCGGTCGCTGGACGCGGAGATGGCCCCCGGAGTCCAGTCCACGACGCCGGGCCGACCCGCGCATGCCGGATGGACGATCGATGCCGGGCGACCGGCGCATGCGGGATGGCCGGTGGTGCCGCTGCCCGCGCATCCGCCGGCGCCCCGGGTTCTGCGGGCCCGGAGGGTTCCGTCGGTCCCTCGGGTGCCGCCGGACCCGCGCGGATGCCGTCCGCCGGTCCGCCTCCGGGGATCCCCGGCCGCGCCGCCTCCGGGGATCCCCGCCGTTTCGTCATCGGAGAGCACCATCGTCGGTTCGACCCATGCGATTGCTCCATCTCGGCTGGCCCCATCTGCCGCTCCGGCTCGAGCGGATGTCCCGCCCGCTTCCCGACCAGGTGGTCCTGGGCGGCCATCCGTGGGATCCCGGTCGGGTGCTGGACTGCAGCCCCTCGGCGCGCCGCCAGGGCGTGCGGCGGGGGATGAGCCTCGCGGCTGCACACGCGCTCGCGCCTGACGCCGAGTTCCTCGTCCCGGATCCGGACCGGTACCAGGCGGTCGCCGAGGCGGCCCTGGACGCCCTGTCCGCGTTTGCCCCGTACGTCGAGGGCGAGGCGGATCCCGCGGGCGACGGGTTCGGCGGCGCGTTCCTGGGGATCGACGGGCTGGAGCGCCTGTGGGGCGAGGAACCGGTCCTGCTCGGGCGGATCGCGGCGGCGCTCGCTCCCCACGTCCCCGGGCCCCTCCGCGCGGGGATCGCCGGAACGCGGTTCGGATCGATCGTCGCGGCGGTCGTTGCGCGGGAGCGACTGCCCGGGACGGAGGTCACGTGGCACTCCGTGCCGGGAGGCGGCGCCGGGGCGGAGGCCGTCTTCCTCGCGCCGCTGCCGGTGACGCTCCTCCCCGCCACGGCCGGGATGCAGGAGCGTCTCCGGGTGCTGGGCGTGCGGCAGATCGGGGCATTCGCTGCGCTTCCCAGGGCGGCGGTGCTCGCGCGGTTCGGCGCCGAGGGCGGCTTCCTCCACGACCTGGCGAACGGCCGGGACGGGCGGAGGATCGTGCCCCGGAAACCGCCCGAGCGGCTGCGGGCCGAGGCCGAGCTGGACCCGCCGGTCGAGTCGCTGGAGCCGCTCCGCTTCGTGCTCCACCGGCTGGCCGAGGCGCTGTGCGGGCAGCTGGCCGCGCGCGGTGCCGGTGCGACCCGCGCCCGTCTCGAGATGGTCCCCGGGCATGCCGCAGGCCACGCCGGTTCCCGCCCCCGTGTCGCGACGTCGGCCCGCGCCGGTTCCCGGCCGCGTGCCACAACATCGGCCCATGCTGGTTCCGCGGCGCGCGCCGTCGCCGCATCCGCCACCACGTACCTCGTCGAGCAGCCGCTGCCCGGGCCCACGGCGATGCCCGGGGCGATCGAGCGACTCCTCCTGTCACGTCTCGAGGCGGACCCTCCGGGTGATCCCGTGGAGCGCCTCTCCCTCGAGCTGGACGGCGTGATCCCCGATCCGGGGCGTCAGCTCGGGCTCTTCGCGCCCCAGGCCGCCCGCGCCGGCCACCTCGAGTGGCAGCTCGCCGATCTCGTGATCCGGTTCGGCGAGGGGCGCGTCCTGCGTGCGTTCCTGCGCGATCCCGAGGCGAGGCTGCCCGAGGCGCGGATCGGCTGGTCGGAGGCGTCGGCCACCGGTTCCCTGCCCGGGACGCCCGGCGGCCCGCTGGCGACGTCACGCCCGTCACCGCCGGAGGCGCGCCCGTGACCCGCCTGTTCGAGGAGCATCCGTCGATCGACGTCGAGCTCGACGAGCGGGGGCAGGTGACCGCGTTCACCTGGAACGGCCGGCGGGAGCCGGTCGAGATCTGCAACCGCTGGCGGGTGGAGGAGGCGTGGTGGCGGAGGCCCATCCGCCGCGACTACTACAAGGTGGTCGGCCGTCGGCTGCTCGCGCTCGTCTACCGGGACGGCGTCGACGGCAGCTGGCACCTGGAGCGCCTGTACGACTGACGGCCACGAACGACCGGCGGAGACGACTCGACCCCGGCCGTCGGACCGGGGTCGAGATCGAGCGCCGTTTAGGAGCCGGGGAGGAGGAGAACCCGGACCGACCACGGCCGCACCAGTGGGGAGATGGTGGTACACAGATGACGAAGCGGCCCCCACCGGTGTGACGCCGGGCGCACGAAATGCGCCGGAAATCGACGCGCCCCGGCGACGATCCGTCATGAAGCCGCGAGGAGGATCGGCGCGCTCGCCGCGATGGCCGCCATCAGGCGTCGGGCCCACGGCCCGGCGTCGGGCGCCGGTCAGGCGGACGGGCAGGCCGCCCCCACCAGCACGAAGATGAAGGTCAACGCGCCCATGGGCCGATACGTGAGCTGTGC
>JAJYKX010000046.1 GCA_021788175.1 Chloroflexota bacterium | reverse complement strand
GGCGGGTTCGCCGCGCAGACCGTGGTTCGCGGGCTGCTCACCACCCTGATCGTCGTGTCGTCCCTGGAGCTCCTCGGGCTCGGCAACGGGGCGTCGCGCTGCTGACGGCCGCCCTCGGTGCGGGCGGCCTGACCGGGGCCCTCGTGGCCGCGGCGCGGCTCCCCGAGCAACGGATGACCGCCACCTTCGCCGTCGCCCTCGCCTGGTGGAGCCTCCCGATCGCCCTGGTGGCCCTCGCGCCCGTGCCGACGGTCGCGGTCGGCGCCATCGCCGTCGTGGGTCTCAGCAACGCCGTGCTGGACGTCGCCGGGTACACGCTGCTGCAGCGCACCATCCCCTCCCCGGAACGCGTGGCCGTGCTCGGCGTCGTCGAAGGCGTGGTCGGGATCGGGGTCGCGACGGGCAGTTTCCTGTCACCGATCCTGATCGGAGAGGTCGGGCTGCGCAGCGCGCTGGTCGTGACCGGCGCGACCCTGCCGGTGGTCGCCGCGGTGATCTGGTTCCTGCTGGCGCGCGTGCCCGCCCTCTCGGTCGTGCCCCGCGAGCAGCTCGCCTCGCTGCGCATGGTCCCGGTCTTCTCGCCCCTGCCGCTGGGCTCACTGGAGGAACTCGCGCGCGCCGCGATGCCGATGTCGTTCGCCACGGGGGACGTGCTGATGCGCGAAGGCGAGCCCGGGGACCGCTACCTGGTCCTGACCGATGGCCTGGTGGAGGTCCTCCAGGGAGATCGGCCACTCCGGCGCTGCGGGGCCGGGGATGGCGTGGGCGAGATCGCCCTGCTGCGCCGGGTGGCCCGGACGGCGACGGTACGCGCGCTGGCGCCCACCCGCGCGTATGCGCTCGACGCGAACGCCTTCGTCTCTGCCGTCACCGGGCACTCGCTCGCCGCCGCGATGGCGGAGGCGCTGGTCGACGAGCGGCTGGAGCGGGCCCACCCCTGACGTCGGTGCGGGCCTTCCGCGGCCGGCCCTCGCGCGCGGCTGGGACGATCGACCCGTCAGGCCTCCGCCAGGGTCGGCTCGGCCGGCGGCCCGCCGACGGGCGACTGGGCCGGGGTGCGCAGTTCGCGCAGGTCGGCCTGGTCGATGCCGCCGAACTTGGGCAGGTCGGTGAGACTGGTGCGGGCGAGCCGCTCCGTCATCTTGCGCGTCACCAGCTCGCCGAGGCCGGGCGACCCCATCAGCCGTCGCAGCGTGGCCGCGGGCACCTCGAGCAGCGTGACGGGCTCGGCCGCCACGACGTTGGCCGTGCGAACCGCGCCGGTGAGCGCCGCGATCTCTCCGAAGAAGTCGCCCGGGCCCATCTCGGACAGCGAGCGATACCCATCGCCTGTCGGCGTGCCGGCCACCGCCCTGCCCTCCAGCACGAAGTACGCCGCGTCGCCCGGTTCGCCGCGGGCCACGATGCAGGTCCCGACCGGCGCCTCCCCGATCTGCCCGTGCACCAGGAGGTCCTCCCGCGCGGGTCGCTCGAGATTGCGAAGCGTCGGCACCAGCCCCACCAGCATCTCGAGGTCGGCCAGGGTGACCGGGCGGAGCGCGCCAAGCGCTCCCCTGGCCGGCGCGCCCCGCAGCACCTGGGCCAGCTTGCGCCACTCGGCGGGTGCCTGCCCGAGGCCCGGCAGGACCGCGGCGAGGAGCCCGGCGGCCACGGTCGCCACGGAGGCGACCACGATGAGCAGCCGGATGTCGATCACGTCGGCCAGGCCGCCGAGGAGCATCCCCACGATCCCGAAGACGCTGGTGATGACCGAGAACGCGCTCATGACACGACCGCGATACTCGCGCGGCGTGTGGCGCTGCCGGATGAGGCGTCCCGCGGTGCTCGTGAAGGCGTTGGCGAAGCCACTGAGCGCGACCGCGGCGATGGCGAGCGCGATCGAGTGGCTGAGGCCGTAGGCGATCCCCATGATCCCCATCGCGAGGTAGCCCAGGACGAGCCACTGTCCCTCGCGCAGGCGGCCGACGAGCTGGGCGAGCACCAGGCTGCCGATCACGAAGCCGACGGACGTCAGGCCTTCCTGCAGGCCGTACTCGAACGTGTTCGCCCCGAGCGCCCGGACCGAGAAGGGGAGCAGCAGGGCGTTCCAGATCCCGACGCAGGCGATCGCGTAGACGATCGCGATCGGGAGCATCGAGCGGAGGATGGGGGTCTGCGCCAGCACCCGGAGACCATCGCGCAGGTTGGTGCCCACCGCGCGGATCGACGTGTCCTCGGTCACCGGGATGCGTGGGATGGTCGCCAGGTACGTGCAGCAGGCCGAGACGGCGAAGCTGATCCCGTCGAGCACGAACGCCCACTGCACGTCGCCCATCGCGGCGATCAGGCCGCCGGCGGCGAACCCGACCGCGGTCGATCCGAAGGAGCTGATCGCCATCAGCGAGTTGGCCGCGCCGAGCTCCTCGTCCGGCGCGATCTCCGGCAGCGTGGCGTCCAGGGCCGGGTTGAAGAACTCGCTGACCGCGGAGGACACGGCCACCAGCACGTACAGGAAGACCAGGTTGAAGCCGACCGCGACGGGGATGAGCGCGACGGTCACGGCGCGCAGGAGGTCCGAGGCCAGCATGATCCGCCTGCGGTCGTAGCGGTCCACGACCACGCCCGCGACCAGGCCGAGGACGAGGGCCGGGGCGAGGGTCGCGGCCGCCATCAGGCCCACGCTCAGCGCCGAGTTCGTCCGCTGGAAGATCAGGATCCCCGCGCCCGCGATCAGGAGCGCGTCGCCGATGGTGGACACGAACTGGCCGACCCAGAGCAGGGTGAAGGTCCGGCGTCGGAAGACCGCGAAGGCCGAGGGCTGGGCAACTGGCGCGGCGGCGGTCGTCATCGTTCGGTCCCCTCCTCCGAGTCACCTGCTGCCGTGCGGCACGCGACAGACCGAGTCAACGGAGTGTAGAAGACGCCCGGGCCGGGCGCCACCGGTTGTTTGCCGTCGGCGCGCCCGCCCCTGCGAGGCGCCCGAGGGCTGCCCGGCCGCGTCAGCCGGGTCGTGGGCGTGTCGGCACCGGGGCGGCTGCGATGCCTGGGTGAGGCCGCGGCGAGTGCGGCCGCGGAAGGTGCGGCCGCGCCTCAGCGGGCCGCGATCGCGGAACCGGGCCGCGTGCTCATGGGCGCTCCGGACGGAAGGGCGGCCGGGCTGCCGGCCCGCGTCCCGGAAGCGGACCCGGCGCGCGCCAGCAACTCGTCCAGGATCTCCGCCTCGTGCGCGGCCGCCGCCAGGTGCCCGGCGCTTTCCCAGGTGACGAACCTCGCGTGGGGCAGACGCGCGACCAGGCGCCGCGCGGCGGAGATGGGGCAGTTGCGGTCGTCGACGCTGTGCCACCAGGTGACACTGCCGCCCACCGCATCGAGATCGATGTCTCCCCAGTTCCCGTTGATGGCCAGGACCTCGTCCATCCAGCCGTCCACGCCGGGAGTCAACGCCTCCACGAGGCCGCGCATGAACCCTGCCTGCCATGCGTGCTCCGCCATGACCTCCTGGTCCGCCGCCGGCGCGTCCGTCATCAGTTCACGGAAGCCGGCCACCGGGTCCGCCAGGACGTCATCGCGTGCGCGTGCCAGGAGGTCTCGCAGTGCGTCGACCTCCCCCGATCGCGCCAGCAGGTCGCCCATCGCGTTCGCCTCGATCTCACCCCGGACTTCCTCCTCGGTCATGGGGGCCGCACCGTCCACGATGGTCCCGGCCGAGAACCGGTCCGGGTGACGCGCCGCGAACCCGAGCAGGTGGGGAGCTGCGCCGCTGCCGCCATAGGCAGGGACGCGATCGATGCCGACGTGGTCGAGGACCGCAGCGAGGTCATCCGCGTGCTCGGCGAACCCCCGACCGGGCAGCCGCGTCGAGGCGCCGAACCCGGGGCGCTCCACGACGATCACGCAGAGACCGCGCTCGACCCAGGGACGCCGATCCGCCGGGAACGAGTAGCGCGACCCCGGCGTCCCGGGCAGGCGCAGCAGGGGCAGTCCCCCGGGGGCCCCATGCTCCGTCCAGGCGACGACCCGGCCGTCCGGACGCACCAGGCGCTCTTCGCGCACGCTGTCCATCCGCCCGGAGGATAGCGCCGTCCACTTAACGGCGACTTACCGGATCATCACCACTCGACGCGGAGGCAGGCCAGCGGGCGGGCCCGGACGGCGCAACCCGGTCGGGGCGCGCTCGATCACCCACGCGACTACGATCACGGCCAGCAGGCGCCGGAACAGGGCGGGCGATACGCTCCCCGTGGTGCCGGGCGACGACGAGGCGATCGAGCTGATGCTCGCGCGCGGGACGTTCCTCGTCCCCACGCTGGTGGCGCTGCAGGGCGTGATCGACGCGGCGGCGGCCGGCGTGCAGATCCCCGAGGCAAGCCTGGGCAAGGCACGCGAGGTGGTCGAGATCCACCGGGATTCGTTCCGCCGGGCCGTGGCGGCCGGGGTGCGCGTGGCGATGGGGACCGACAGCCCCGTCGCGCCGCACGGGCGCAACCTCCGGGAGCTGGCGCTGATGGCCGAGGGCGGGATGGCGCCCGCGGACGTGCTCGTCGCGACGACCCTGACCGCCGCCGAGCTGCTGGGGCTCCAGGACGAACTGGGCACGATCGAGCCGGGCAAGCGCGCGGACGTCGTGGTGGTCTCCGGCGATCCGTACGACTTCGCGACGCTCGACCGGCACATCGAGGCGGTCTGGAAGGACGGCGTCGAGGTCGTGGGCGCACACGCGTCCTGACCGTCGACCGGGTGGTGCGCCCGGCCCCCTGCCGCAGACGAGGGACCGGCCTGACCGGTTGCGGAATTCGCTGGCGCGCCCGGAGGGACTCGAACCCCCGACCGGCGGTTTAGAAGACCGCTGCTCTGTCCAGCTGAGCTACGGGCGCCCGCGCGAATCCTACCCTCCGGCGCACGCGCGGCCGGAGGGCACCGCAACAACGGACGCCGGACGCATCCCGCGGATGCTAGATTCGCGGACCCGCGCCCGGACCGGGCGCCCTCGGAGGCACGCGGATGGCGCTGGCCGCTCGGCTCGAGCCCCGGCTCCCGGCGGCACCGCCGCCGGGCGGGTCGCCGGGCGGCTGCATGCCGGCCCCTGCGCCACCGGTCGGATGGCCGGATGGCCGCGCCCCGTCGCCCCGCGGCGGGGCCCCCGTGGCCGACCAGGCGCCGTTTCCGCTCGACCTGGAGTGGAAGCGCGAGCGCCGGCTGTGGGGCCCCGCCCTGCACCCGATGTGCAGCTACCTCGCGGCGTTTCCCGCCGGCCTGCCGCACGCGTTCATCGCGCGGTACACGCGACCCGGCGACGTGGTGCTGGACCCGTTCAGCGGCCGCGGCACCACGCCGCTGCAGGCGTGCGCGGAGGGTCGCATCGGGGTCGGCAACGACCTGAACCCGCTGGCACACCTGCTCACGGCCGCGAAGGTCGACCCGCCCGGGCCGGCCGAGCTGGGCCGTCGCGTGGACGACCTCGAGGCGGGGTGGGCCGCGCGCCCGGCACCGGCCGCCTGGCCGTCCCGGGGCGACGACGTCACGGGGAGCGCGTCCGGCGTCCCGCCCGAGGTGGTCCTGGCATTCCACCCGCGGACGCTCGAGCAACTCGCGTACCTCCGCGCCGTGCTGGATCCGGCCGGGCGAGTCGACCGCTTCCTGCTGGCGACGATCGCGGGGATCCTGCACGGCCGGGGCCGGGCGTTTCTCTCGACCCTCATGCCCAACGCCTTCGCCATGCCGCCGGGGTACGTGCGCGAGTACGCACGGGCGACCGGGTTCCACCCCGAGCCGAGGGACGTCTTCGCCGCGCTCCGGCTGAAGACGCAATGGCTGCTGCGGGAGCCGCTCCCGCCGGCGCGGGGCATAGCCATCCTGGGCGACGCCCGCGACGCCGGCACCCGGACGGCCGCGATCCTGCGGGAGCGGGCGCTCCCCGGCCGTGTGCGCCTGGTGGTCAGCAGCCCGCCGTACCTGCGGGTCGTCCGGTACGGCGCGGCCAACTGGCTCCGCCTCTGGTTCCTGGGCATCGACCCCGGCGGGCTGGACGCGAGGCTGGACCACGCCCACCGGCCGCGCGCCTACCTGGCGTTCCTGCGCGAGGTCCTGGCCGACCTGCGCGTCGTCCTGGCCGACGACGCGGTCGTGGTGCTGGTGCTGGGCGACGTCGAGTCGGACGGCGGGCACCGGCTCCGGCGCGAGGTCGGGCTCGCGGCGCGTGCCTGGGAGGAGGCGGCCGAGCCGGAGGGCTACCGGCTCGCGGGGATCGCGGCCGACGAGGTCGCGGCACACCGCAAGTCGACCCGCATCTGGGGTGACGAGGCGGGGCAGGCGACCCGCACCGACCGGCTGCTGGTGATCGCGCCGACCGAGCTGGGTCGGCGCCGGGCACTGGCGGGTGCGGCGCTGCCCGTCGACTGGCGCTGGCCGCCGGAGCCTCGGGCGGGCGTCGTGGTCGCCGCGACGCAGCGGACGGGGCAGCCACCCCGCCCGGCCGGGCCGCGGCCCGGCATCGTCGTCGTCAGCGGCGGAGGCAGCCCGGGCGCACCGGGGGCTCG
Source organism: Chloroflexota bacterium (assembly GCA_021788175.1). GTDB lineage: Bacteria > Chloroflexota > Limnocylindria > Limnocylindrales > CSP1-4 > JAJYNJ01. Next base: position 11,032 of record JAJYKX010000046.1, on the reverse strand, counting down.
TGCCGGCGTCCCGGTCGCGGACGGCGCCGGCCGGGGCGCAGGGCCCGCCGGTCAGGGCAGACGGTAGAGACAGGTCTCGCCGGGACCCCATCGGACGCACAGCTCGCGGGTGCGCGCGCTCCATGCCGCCGCGTGCAGCGGCGCCCACGCGGGCGCGGGGCCGTCCGTCAGCACCCAGCGCACGTCCCGGGTCGCGTACAGGTCGCCGGGGTTCACGTTCGTGGCGGGACGGGACACGATGGTGGTGGCGCGGGCGCGCATGGCGAGCACGGGCGCCAGGTCACCCTGGACGGTGGCCCCCGCGGGGATCAGCTCGGCGATCCTGGCCTGCACACCGGGCAGCGTGGTCGGTGTCTGCGTGACCCACCCCACGTGAAGGACCAGCCCCGGCACCACCAGGACGGCGGCGAGCAGCGCGCCGAGGACGGCGGTCGGCACCCGGCGGCGCGGACCCAGCCAGGCGGCCACCACCGCGAACCCGAGCCCGGCCAGTATGGCGAGCGGGGGCAGCAGGGGAACCAGGTAACGGTTGGGCCGGTACGGGACCACCAGCAGGATCCCCATGCCGGCCACGAGCCACCCGACGGACGCGCCGACGATCCGGCGCTGCCGGGCGTCCAGGACCGGGTAGCGCGCCGCGACCAGCAGGAAGCCGATCGCGCCGGCGGCGAGGAGTGGCAGCGCGAGGGTGATCCCGCCGTCACTGCGCGTCGGGTAGGTGACGATCCGGCGTACCAGCTCGGCGATGCTGTGGGGCATCGGTTCGGGCGCCCAGATGCGCAGGTCGGTGGCCAGCGCCGCCGGCTGCGGCAGGGCGAGGATGAGCGCCCACGCGAGCGCGGCGAGGACGAGGGCCAGCACGGCACCGGCGAGCGCGCGCCGGACCGGGGCCTCGCGCCACCCCGTGACGGCGATCCCCGCGAGGATCCCGGCCGCCGCGAACCCGGCGCTCGCCTTGGTGGCGATCGCCAGCGCCAGCGCGGCCCCGGCCAGGAGCCCCGTCCAGGTCGACGGACGGGCGTTGGACAGCAGGAGCAGGGCGACCACCAGCCAGAGCAGCACCAGGGGTTCAAGGTAGGCCAGCCGGGTGTAGTAGAGGAACAGCGCCGACCCGCCCAGGGCGGCGGCCGCGAGTGACGCCCCGGCCGTGCCGAGCGGCCGGCGAAGACCCAGCCCGAGCGCGGCCAGGGCGACCGCGCCGACGATGACGTCGAGCAGGCGTGCCTGCACGATCCCCACCCCCGTCAGCGCGAGCCAGCCCGCCTCCAGCACGCTGTACGGCAGGTTCAGGAGGTACATCCGCCAGTCGTCCGTGGACCAGGTGCCGAAGAGGACCAGGTTGCGGGCGTTCACCACGTTCCAGCCCTCGTCCGTGAACGGGCTGGTGCTGGCCGTCACGCCGCGCGCCGGGTCGACCGCCGCCGATGCCGACAGGAGGAGGAACAGGGCCAGGGCGATGGCCAGCGGCAGCAGGACGCCGGGTGCCGTCAGCGCCGCGAGGCGGCCGCGCGAGCGAGGACCTGCGGCGGACGCCATGCCGTCCTCCCGAAGTGCGGCTGCGGGTGGAGGTGCCGCCTAGGAGCGCAGCTCGCGACGCGCCATCTCCCCCTCGATCTGGCGCTCGGCCTCCACGTACCGGTCGATCTCGTCCCGCAGCCGGTTGGCCTCGGGCGTGTAGAGGTGGACCTGCTGCTGGAGGATGTAGCTGAGGCGCCGGCTCGTCATCCGCACGTGGTCCAGGTTCTTCATCAGGACCAGGGGATCCATGGAGGCGAGGTCGTCGGGGTGATACATCTGGCGCATCTGGCCGAGTATAGGGGCGCGGCGACCGCCGCGCCCGGCCGCCGTCGGCCGCGCGGCCGGCTCCCCGCCGGCGACGCGGCACTCTGCCCGATCCACCACCAGGATGCCACGACGCCCCGCCGGTTCCCCGGCGGGGCGTCGCTCCGGGCGATACCCGCCTCGATCATGGCTTCCGGGCTGGTCCGCCCGGGGGCGCGTGTCAGCCGGCCCCGAGCGGTTCCGGCAGGGTTCGGGGCACGACCTGCCGCGAGTCCGGCATCGAGCGGCGTGGCGCGCCTCTTCCCTCTGCCGCCCTCCGCTCGGCGGCCCTCGCGCACTCCGCCCGGACGACTCCACCGGCGAGCGCGGCGAGCGCGGGCAGCTCCGGCAGCGTGAACCGGATCCCGTGCTCGGCCAGCTCCGCGAACCCCCAGCCGCGGTACAGCCCCCGGGCGGCGACGGTGCTCATCTCGTCGTACAGCGCCGGCCAGGACACCGGGCGTCGTGCGTAGCAGAAGCGCACGAAGTCCACCGCGTCGTCAGACGCTCCCGCACTGCGGGACTCGGCAGGCTCCATCGATACGACGTCCCTCCTCCCCTTCGCGCACGCCGGCACGTCCGCCGGCAGCTCTGGATCCCCCTCGTCCGCCCCGTGCCGCTGCGGGCCATCGGGGTCTTGCGGGGCCCCATGCTAGGAGGGGTGGCGTGCCCTTAGGAAGGGGTTCTGTCCACCACGTTGTCCACCAACTTGTCCACACCCGCCGGGGGCCGCTGCCGGTCGCTCGTGGGCCCGGCAGCGGCGCGTTCGGGGCGGGCCGGCAGCGGCCTGCCGGGGATCAGCGCCGGCGCGAGACCCCGAGGCCGGGGGCGTCGGTCAGTTGCCAGCGACAGTCGTCGGAGAGCGCCAGCCCCTCGAACGGATCGTCGGCGAGCAGCAGGCACCCGTCGAGGTCCACCCAGTCGGCCAGCGAGGCGACCGCCGCGGACGCGGCGATCCCCACGCTCGTCTCCTCCATGCAGCCCAGGAACCGGCGGAAGCCGAGCTCGCCGGCGCGCGCGAGCATCCGCCTCGCCGGGCCCACCCCGCCGCACTTGGCCAGCTTGACGTTGACGCCCTGGACCACGCCGACCAGGCCCTCCAGGTCGTCGTAGACCACGCAGCTCTCGTCGGCCACGATGGGCAGGCTGGAACGCTCCTGCAGCCAGCGCAGCTGGTCGAGCCGGTGCGCCGGGAACGGCTGCTCGATCAGCACCACGCCCAGTCGCTCCAGTTCCGGCACCAGCCGCACGGCCTGCTCGGGGACCCAGCCGGTGTTTGCGTCCACGCGGATCGGCCCGTGGTAGACGGCCCGCACCGCCTCCAGCGTCTGCAGGTCGGCCGCTCCGCCGACCTTGATCTTCAGGGCGGGGAAACGGGTGGCCCGGGCGGCCCGCTGGCCCACCACCTCGGGGGTGTCGATCCCGATCGTGAAGTCGGTCGGGGGGATCGCGGCCGGCAGGTCCAGGAGCGCATGGAGCGGCACGCCCAGGCGCCGGGCGGCCAGGTCGTGCAGCGCGATGTCCAGCGCGCACTTGGCCGCGCCGTGGTGGCGGATCGCCTCGTCCATCGCCCACGACGCCCCCGCGAGCGCGTCCCGGGTCTCGGCCATGGCGCCGCCCAGCCGCTCCTCGAACGGCTCCACGGCCTCCAGCAGGAGCGGCAGCACCGCGGCCATCGTGTCGGGGTTCTCGCCGTAGTAGGTGTCCGGAAACCCCTCCCCCAGCCCGCTGCGCCCGGCGGCACGGTCGTCCGCCGTGGAGACCTCGACGATCACCGTGACCGCCACGTCGCCGCTCATGTCGCGGGCGATGCGGAACGGGTCCCGGAAGGGGATGCGGAGCGTCTGGGACTCCGCGAGCAGTCGGCTCATGCAGCGGCCTCCGATCCCGTGATCCAGGGCAGCGCCTCGACGTTGTCGCGCAGCCCCGCGAAGAGCCGGTCGCCGCCGAAGCGGAACGGATCGTCGCAGGGGAGCCCGGTCTCGTCCGCCGTCCGCTCGATCGCCCGGCGCGCCTCGTCCTCGCGGAGCAGGGACGTGTTCAGCGCCACGGCCACCACGCGGCTGGGCGCCACCAGTCCCGCGATCTCCTCGTGGATGCGGATCATGCGAGGGAGCGGGAGGATGGGGAAGGAACGCTCCGGGAGGTGCACGAAGTCGTGCTCCAGCAGTCCGGGCTTGTGGACCAGCACCATGGCGTGGGGGGTGAAGCCGTGGATCAGGCCCAGCGTGACCGAGCTGTACGCGGGGTGGTCCAGCGACCCCTGCCCCTCGACGAAGACCCAGTCCCCCAGCGCCTCGCCCTCCTCGCTGAGCCACTCGCAGGTTCCCTGCACGAAGTCGCTGACCACCCGGTCGATGGCCACGCCCCAGCCCTCGATCATGATCCCGGTCTGGCCGGTGGCCACGAACGAGGTGGAGACGCCCGCCCTGGCGGCGGCGCCCCGCAGCTCCAGGGCCACGCTCATCTTGCCGATCGCGCAGTCGCTCCCCACCGTCAGGATCACCCGGGACCCGGGCCGGTGGAGCCGACCCACGGAGGTCTCCATGCGCTCGGGCGGCTTCCGGTAGTCGATCAGCTCCACGCCCGCCGCACCGGCGGCCGCGACGAACTCGGGGTCGTCCGAGATGAACGTGTGCAGCCCGGACAGCACGTCCAGCCCGGCGTGGATGGCGCGCAGGATGATCGAGCGCCAGGACGGCGGGAGCCGCCCGCCCGTCGGCGCGATCCCGATCAGGAGCGCGGTGGGGCGCCGGCCGAGGACCTCCTCCAGCGAGCCCACCACGGGGACGTCGAACCCCGGGCCGAGCAGGTCGCTGGCGTTGCCCCCGGCTCGTGTCGAGTCGATCACGGCCAGCACGGGGTCCGGGCCGTAGCGGATCACCCCGAGCGCGGTCTTCGCCGCGTGCGGGCGGAACTCCCCCTCGGCAAGGATGACGAGCCGGCGCGGACTCCTGGACATGTGACCTCCGCGGCAACCACGACCGCTACGCGGGACACCGATTGCGGGAGTGTATCCGCGCGGCCCGGGGAGGGCCGACGACCGGCCCGGCGGGCAGCGGCCTGGGCCCACGACGGCGCCGGCCGACGGCCGACGACGGTGGCTGCCGGCGGCGGGGAGGCCGAACGCGGGCACGGCGGTGCCGTGCGGGGACGAAGGGATTGGTACCGCATATCGGATTCGAACCGATGATCTCCGCCTTGAGAGGGCGGTGTCCTGGGCCTCTAGACGAATGCGGCGCGTCCGTTGCCGCGGTGGGCGCGGCGAAGCGGCGCGAATGGTACCACAGCCCGTCCGCGTGGCGGCCACGGCCGGCCCCGCCACCGCCGGCGGCGCTACAGCCGGTGGGCCTCCAGGAAGAGCCGGATCGTCTCGGCCACCTGCGTGAAGCTCTCCGAGCCGATCACCAGCCCGTAGTGCGAATGGGCCCCGAACGGCTCGTACTGCGCGCCCAGCCATGTCGCCAGGCGCTCGCTGTCGCGCTCCGGGAAGGCGCGGTCCAGGCCACCGCCGATCACCAGCGCAGGGACGGCGCCGATCCGCTCCCGGTCCACGGGAACGCCGAGCAGCATCGAGCGGCGCGCCGCGCCCGACTCGCGTCCCATGAGGTGCTGGATGCGGAGCACGTCTTCGATGCCCAGGTCCGGGTTCCGGCGCCGGAGCTCCTCGGCGAGGACCTGCCAGCCGAGCAGGTCACGGCCGTACGCATCGGGGATCTCGCGGATCACGTGGGCCCGGGGCGGCGTCAGGAGCTGGGCCGGGAGCGCCGGGCTGATCAGCACGATGCCAGCGGCGTGCCGCTCCTCGGCGGCGCGAAGGGCGAGGAGCCCGCCCATGCCGTGCCCCACCAGGACGGGGTTCGGGGGGATGTGGTCGAAGGTGGCCAGCACGTCTCCCACGTACGTGTCGAGGTCGATGCCCGACACGTCGCCGGTCTCCGACCAGTAGTGGGCGCGCAGGTTGACCGCGTGCCCCTCCCACCCGCGATGGGCGAAGTACCCGAGGTAGCGCTCCCACAGCCACGACCCGCCGAGCTCGCCGTGCACCAGGAGGAGCGGCCGGCGGCGCGAGCGCCGCTCGGGCAGCCAGGACTCGACGTAGATGCCGCGATCCTCGAGGACGATCTCGTCCTTGCGGATCGGGCGCTCGGGCCCGCTCACCACTCGTGGGGATTCAGCACGAGGCCGGTCACCTGCTTCGGGTAGAAGTAGGTGGATTTCTGGGGCATGACCTCCCCCGCGGCCGCCACCCGCAGCACGTCCTCGACGAGCGTCGGGTCCACCAGGAATGCCGCGACCCCGTCGCCGCGGTCCACCATGGCGACGGCCTCGGCGGCGTCCTTCGTGTAGACGAGCCGTCCGCCGCCGGCGGTCGCGGCGCGGTCCACGTCGAGGAGGCGCTCGAGCGCCACCTCCAGCAGGCTGACGTCCAGCCAGCGCACGGCCGCCGACGCGTCGGGGTCCAGGAGCGGCTCGAACGCCGCGGGCCGCACCCGGAGGATCGCGCCGACCCCGGCCGTCCACAGCCCGAACCGGTGCGGGCGGTCCGCCGGAGCCGGGCCCGTCGGCCGACCGGGACCGCCGGTGGCGGGTCCGTGGCCGGAGGCGGCCGACGCAGCGCTCCACGCGCTCGTCGCACCGCCCGGGGCGCCGGCCACCCGGCCGGGGGCCGCCATCGCGGCGAGCAGGGCGTCCGCCGAGTCCAGCCGTTCCACGTCGAAGAGCGCCGCGGCAGCGGCAAGCAGCGCCTCGCCCGCGATCCCGTCCCGCACCACCCGGTGCGTGGGCAGCACGGTGAGCGGCTGGTCCGTGGGCAGCAGCAGCGCCAGCAGGTAGTCGAACGGTGCCGGCTCGTCGAGCGCACGATCGCGGTGCCGCTCGTCCTGGTAGCGGAGCGCGGTCTCGTAGCGGTGATGGCCGTCCGCGATGGTCAACGGACCCGCCGATCCGGCGCGGAGGAGCACCTGGACGAGCGGGCCCAGCTCGGGGTCCTCGGCCGGCAGCTGCCAGAGGCGGTGGCGGACGCCGTCGTCGTCGACCAGGTCGACCTGCGCGTCGCCCCGGCAGGTCGTGTCGAGGACGTGGAGCGCGGCCCCGTCCGGGTCCTCGAACAGCAGGACCACCGGGCTGGCGTTCATGCCCGTCGCACGCAGGAGGCGGTAGCGGTCCTCCTTGGGCCCGCTGAGCGTCCGCTCGTGGGGCAGGATGCCCGAGGCGGGTCCCGGGTCCTCGACGCGCAGGCGGGCGAAGAAGCCGCGCTGCACGCGGTGCTCGGTGGTGCCGGGGACCGTGTACGCCTGCTCGTAGACGTACACCGAGGGCTGGCGATCCTTGCGCAGCGTCCCGTCCGAGCGCCACGCCGCGAGATCCCGGGCCGCCCGGCGGTATCGCTCGTCCGGCGGATCCCCGGGCTCGTCCAGCGGGAGATCCAGGCGCACCACGTTGCGCGGGTGGCGACGGGCGAGCGCCCGCTGCCGGTCCGCCGGGATGACGTCGTACGGCGGGCTCACCAGGTCGCGGGGATCCCCGGCGCCCGGGTCATACCGGAGCGCGCGGAAGGGTCTGAGTTCGGGCACGGCAAGCCATGGTACGACACGGCGTGCCAGCCTCGCCGCCGGTGCGCATCGGGGCGGGGTACGAGCAGCGCCGCGTCGCGGGACCGGACTCGCTGCGCGGCGGAGGCGGCCACGACGCCCGGCGCGGGTGGTAGGCTCGGGCGATGGACGAGCGCGCTCAGGAACAGCGGCACGCCCCGAGTCCGCAGGCCCTCCTGCTGGCACTCCGGCGGACGGGGCCGCTGAGTCCGGACGGGCTCGCCGCCCAGTTCCGGATGAGCCGCACGGCGGTCCTGCAGCAGCTGCGAACCCTGGCGGCGCAGGGCCTCGTCGAGCGACGCAGCCTGCGGCACGGGGTCGGCCGACCGCGCCATCTCTACGACGTCACGGATCGCGCGCAGCCGCTCCTCCCGGCGAGCTACGACCGCCTCGCGGTCACCCTGCTCGGCGCGGTGCGGGACGTCGGTGGCACGGATCTCATCTCCCGCGTCTTCGAGGCCCGCCGCGAGGCGCAGGTCCGGGCGGTCCGCGAGCGACTGGAGTCGCGCGGGCTGGTGGAGGCACCGCTCGCGGAGCGGGCACGCGAGCTCGCCGAGATCCAGACGGAGCAGGGGTACGTGTGCGAGCTGCGCGAGGACGACGGTCTCCACCTGGTCGAGCACAACTGCCCGATCCACCAGGTGGCCACCGACGCGCCGGCCGCGTGCGACGCGGAGATCCGGCTGTTCAGCGAGATCCTGGGGGTCGAGGTCGTGCGCGAACGGCACATCGCCTCGGGCGCCCGCTGCTGCGAGTACCGCCTGCTGGAGGACGCGGGCGGGACGGCGGACACGCGGGCCTGAGCCGGGCGAGACACCCGCGCCGGGGGCCGGCGGCGGGGCGAGACACCCGTGGCGGGAGGCCGGCGGCGCCCGGACTCGCCCGGGCGGCCACGTCGGCTCGAGCCGGGCCGTGCCCGGGTCAGGCCTCCTCGCGCTCGACCGTCTTGCGGGCCGGAGGGCGCCTCCGGGGCGGCGCGACGTCGGCCACCCCCGCCACGAACGAGGCCTGCCGCGCCCACTCCGCCGACTGGAGCTGCTCCTCCACCGAGAGGATCCCCAGCCGGGTCAGGCTCGCGAGCTCGTCCCGGATGTAGGTCTTCAGCATCTCCGGGCCGTCGGTGTTGATGGTGTACCTGACGCCGTTGCGCCGGAACGTGTCGAAGATCCAGCGGAACTCGTCCCACCCGGACACCACGCCGGTGTTCAGGTTGCTGGTGGGGCAGATCTCGAGCACGATCCCGCGCTCGCGGATCATGGCCATGGTCCGCGGATCGTAGGCGGCCTTGACCCCGTGCCCGATGCGGGACGGTTCGAGCTGCTCGATGACCTCGGCGATCTCCTCGACGGGACCCGCCTCGCCCGTGTGGACGGTGATGCCGAGGCCCTTCCGGCGGCAGCGGTCGAAGAGCCGGCGGTAGTCGCGGACCTGGAAGGTGGGCGTCTCCGGGCCGGCCACGTCGATCCCCACCACGCCGCGCCCCAGATAGGCGATGGCCTTCTCGGCGATGATCTCGTTCAGTTGGTAGGGGAACGCACGGTCCAGGCAGAAGATCAGGCCGGGGCGCACCGGGTACTCCAGCATGGCCCGGTCCATGCCCCGGATCGCGGCGCTGATGATGTGGTCGAGGTCCTGCTCGCCCCCCCGGTTGCGCTTCATGGGGTTGAAGCGCAGCTCCATGGTGGTGACGTTGTTCTTGCGATAGGCGCCGCCGACGACCTCGTACACCGAGCGCTCGATGGCCAGCGGCGACGACTGGATGAGTTCGGTCCAGTGGAAGAGCTGCAGGTACCCGTCGAAGGAGTGCCCGTGGCGGAGGGAGACCGTGATCATGTCGCGGAACTCCCAGTAGTCCTTGGTCGGGAGCTTGATCCCCTGCGCGTGGGCGATCCCCCACATGACCGAGGGCGTGACGGCGCCGCCGAGGTGGCAGTGCAGCTCGGCCAGGGGAACGCGGCGCGGGAACGAGGCGGGCATTGCCGGGATCGTAGCGCGCCGCATGGATCCCGGCACGGAGGTCGGCGCCAGGATCCCGGCACGGAGGTCAGCGCCAGATGCCGTGGTCCTCGTGCTCGCCCGCGAGCAGCCGCCCCGAGCGGAACCGGTCCAGCCCGAAGGGGGCGATGTCGACCGTGGTGGCGCGGCCGTCCACGATCAGCTCGGCCATGCAGGCTCCCACCGCCGGTCCGGTCTTGAACCCCGTCCCGCTGAACCCGCAGTCCAGGTAGAACCCCTCCGGCCCCGCGGCCCCGAGGACCGGCCGCTGGTCGGGCGTGATCCCGTCCTGTCCCCGCTGCGTGCTCTGCAGGCCGGCATCCACCATCCCCGGGATCCGCCGGCAGATCCGGTCCACCACGCGCTCCACGAACCCGTCGGCCGGCCGCGGATCCTCGTCGGGCGCGCCGCCCATCGCGGCGTCGTCCTCGAGGCCGATCAGGGTCAGGTCCCGGCCCTCCGGCCGGAAGTACATCGCGTTCCCGTCGTCGATCACGGTGGGGTGGCCCAGGCGCAGCGCGGATGGTCGCCGGACGTAGGCCGTGTCGTGCCGCCAGACGGTGATCGGCACCTCCACGCCGGCGAGCGCCGCGACCTCCGCCGCCCAGGCTCCGGCGGCATCCACCACGATGGGCGCCCCGAACGCGCCCCGGGTGGTGTCCACGCCGGCCACGCGGCCGCCCGCGGTGCGGATCCCGGTCACCGCGCAGCCCTGGACCAGGCGCGCACCACGCTCGCGCGCGGCGGCCAGGAACGCCGCCGTGGTGCCGGAGGGATCCGCGTACCCGGACTCGGGCTCGTACGCCGCCACGTCGAAGTCGTCCGTCCGGAACCCGGGCGCCAGGCGCGCCACGTCGTCCGCGGTGACCAGGAGCGCCGGGATCCCGATCCGCTGCTGCATGGCCACGTTCGCCCGCAGGCGATCGGCCGCGTCGCGAGGGTAGAACTGGAGGAACCCGGTGCGCGTGAAGCCGCACTCGCCGCCGACGCGCGTCGACCAGTCGCGGAAGTAGGCGAACGACGCCCAGGCCAGCCGCGCCTCGGGCTCCAGGTCGTAGTGCATGCGCACCAGCCCGCTCGAGCGACCCGTGGCGCCGCTCGCAAGCGTGCCGCGCTCGAGCACCAGCGGCCGGAGGCCCTTCTCGGCCAGGTGAAAGGCGAGGCTGGCACCGTGGATCCCGGCCCCGATGACGATGGCGTCGGCGTTCTCGATCATGCCGCGCATGGTAGTCGCGGGTCCACGCCGGAGGGAGGACATCGCGGCGCAGGGCGGTCGGGACGCGGCTGCGGACCGGCGGCGACGCGGAGCCTGCCCGGGATGCGGCAATGGCGCCGGTCGTCCGCGGTAGAATGCCGCCACTTCGCGACCCTCCGCGGTCCCGGGGGAGTGGGGCTTCCGCGGAGCTTCGCGACGCAAGGCGACTCTACGCAAGGAGGAGGCGTTGACGCCATGAGGCGGTCGATCGTTCCCGCGACGCTGCTGGTCATCGCGACCCTGGTGGGCGCGTGCAGCAGCGCCGCAACCACGGCACCCACGGCGGCGCCGGCAACGGCGGCTCCGGCGAGTGCCGCTCCGGCCAGCGCGGCCCCGGCCAGCGCGGCCCCGGCCAGCGCAGCTCCGG
>JAJYKX010000045.1:1333-17826 GCA_021788175.1 Chloroflexota bacterium | reverse complement strand
CCCCGGGCGAGTATCGGCGTCAGGCGCCATAAGGTTCCGCTGGCGCACCTTCTGCACGATCGGCGGCTGGAATGTCGTGCCGAACGCACCCGCGCCGTGCCGCGCCGCACCCGCGCCGCGCCGAACCGCGCCGCACCCAAACCCGCGCCGAGGCACACCCGCGCCGCGCCGAACGCGCCCGCGCCGCACCCGCACCCGCGCCGATCAGGCGACGGTCACCTGCACCCGGTCGTAGCCGCGTGCCCCCGAGGGGAACGGTGCGCTCGGCGTGGCCGTCTGCACCGCACCCGTCCCGTCGGTCGCGCGAACCTCGATCACGTGCGTTCCCGCCGGCGCCGTCCACCGGTAGAGCCACTGCACCCAGGTGGCCTTCGAGATGGCGCGGCTGAGCCGGGCGGGCTCCCAGGCGCCGCCGTCGACCCGCACCTCCACTCGCGAGATGCCGCGGTCGGGGGCCCAGGCGAGGCCGTCGATCGTCACCGGGCCGGCCGCCAGGCTCGCCCCGTCGGCCGGGTGGTCGATCCGCGACTCGGTCACGATAGGCCCCTCCTTCGCCCAGCCGAGGCGCACCCAGTACGCGTCGAACGCCTCCATCGTGGTGAGCTGGATCTCGGAGAGCCACTTGGTGGCCGATACATAGCCGTACAGCCCCGGGACGATGAGGCGCGCCGGGTAGCCGTGCTCGGCGGGGAGAGGGACGCGGTTCATCCCGACCGCGATCATCGGCTCGCGGGAGGGATCGAGCGCCCACTCGGTCGGAAAGCCGACGGTGAACCCGTCGACGGCGCGGCCCACGATCTGCGTGGCGCCGGCCCGGATCCCCGCGGCGGCGAGCACCTGCCTGAGGTGCACCCCCGTCCAGAGCGTGTTCCCGACCAGGTCGCCGCCAACGGGGTTGCTGACACACGCGATCGTCACGTACTGCTCGAAGAGCGGGAGAGCCAGCAACTCGTCGTACGAGAGCGTGAGCGGGTGGTCGACCATGCCGGTGACCTTGAGCTGCCAGGTGGTGGCGTCCACCTGGGGTACCAGCAGCTCGGTGTCGATCCGGTAGAAGCGATCGTTCGGGACCACGATCGGGGTGATGCCGGCGGCTGCGAGCGATTGGGCCGGGGCGAGCGGCGGGACGACATCGGTCGGCACGGGGAGGCTCGCGGAGATGGGTGCTGCCGCCGGGAAGCGCCGCTGCAGGAGTAACCGCCCCAGGCCGCCCGCGAGGAGTGCCCCACCCAGGAGGCTGCCCGCGCTGAGCAGGAACCGACGACGGCCCCACGTGGGCATGCCCCCGATCGGTTCGGACGAACTGTCCACGGGAGATCGGGGAGCGGCGTCCTGCGCGGCGCCCGTCACGCCACCAGGCGCTGCGTCCCGCGCGAACCTCGGCAGGGCGCCTGTCACGCCACCAGGCGCTGCGTCCCGCGCGGGGCCGGGGGAGGCGTCCGTTGCGGGCAGGGGCGCGCCATCGATACCGGCCAGGGGTGGCCTGGACGCCCCGGAGAGCGGCGGCGCCGCCATCTCGCGCCGGGGCGCCTCGTCGCGCCGGGTCCCGCCGGCGGCACTGCCCCCGCCCACGGCAGTGCCCGCGCCCGTGGCACTGGCCCCTCCGGCGGCACTGCCCGCGCCGGCGGCACTGCCCCCGCCCACGGCAGTGCCCGCGCCCGTGGCACTGGCCCCTCCGGCGGCACTGCCCGCGCCCACGGCACTGGCCCCGCCGGCGGCACTGCCCCCGCCCACGGCAGTGCCCGCGCCCGTGGCACTGCACGCGCCCGTGGCCTGCGGGATCGCTGCCAGTGCAAGCAGGAACCGGAGCGCGGCGGCGGCGACCACGACGCCCAGCGCTGCGTTCAGCACCCCCAGGAGAGGGGAGTAGAGCGGCTGGAGCAGGGCGGCAGCGCCCGCGATGGTGCCCACGACGACCAGCAGCGTGGAGGCGCTGCGGAGGTTCCGGCGCCCGATCAGCCCGGCGATCGCTCCGGCCGCCAGGGCGACCACCGCGACCGCCACGCCGAGGGCCGTCTTGTCGCCGGTCCCGAAGAGCGCGACGACCAGGTCCTTGGCGCCCGGTGGCTGCAGGGCGATGAGCAGGCTCCCGACCGCCACGACGAGCGACGGGGCACCGGGCACGAGGCCGGCCACCAGTTCGCTCACGCCGATGCCGGCCGCGGCAGCGACAATCCCGGCCAGTGCCGCGGACGCTGCGGACGGCAGGGGCGGCGCCGCGGGAACGACGGAGCGGTCGCGCAGGCGGGACGACGCGTCGCGACGGGCGGAGGGCGCCGGGTCACCGGCGCGGGCGGCGGAGCTCACGCGGTTCGTCCTCGTCGATCGGGCGTCAGGGTGGCCACGCATCTCGTGGCGTCACCCATCAGTACGTGGACAGGGGGCGCGCGGTTTGCGCACCGCCGTCACCCGTGCTCTACGATCGCGGCATGGGTACCGAGGAGTTGATCGCACAGGTCATGGCCGCCGTCGACTTGCGACGGGACGAGATCGTCGACGTCGGGCGGGCCATCTGGGCCCACCCGGAGATCGGGTTCCGCGAGTTCCGCACCGCCGCCCTGGTCGCGGACCGGATGCGGGCGCTCGGGCTCGAGCCCCGTGAGGGGCTGGCCATCACGGGCGTGCGGGCCGACATGGAGATGGGGGCGCCCGGCCCGACCGTGGCGATCCTCGGTGAGCTGGACGGTCTCCCGGTGCCCGACCACCCGGCCGCGGATCCTGCGACCGGGATTGCGCATGCCTGCGGCCACCATGCCCAGGTGGCGCAGATGCTCGGGGTGGCCACCGCGCTGCGGGCAGCCGCGATCGAGGGGCACCTGGCCGGTCGCGTGGCCTTCATCGCCGTGCCTGCCGAGGAGTACGTGGACCTGGCCTGGCGGACCGAGCAGGCGCGCGCCGGGCGCATCGAGTTCCTGGGCGGCAAGCCCGAGCTGCTGCGCCTCGGTGTCTTCGACGACGTGGACATGGCGATGTACATCCACGCGTCGTCCGACCCGGATGACCGGCGGCTGTCCGTCCCCGGGGGATCCACGGGCTTCGTCGTCAAGCGCAGCCGGTTCCTCGGCCGGGCCGCGCACGCCGCGGCCGCTCCGGACCAGGGGATCAACGCGCTGCACGCGGCCTCCCTGGCCCTGACCGCGATGGGGATGCAGCGGGAGACCTTCCGCGACGAGGACGGGGTGCGGGTGCACTCGATCCTCACCCGCGGGGGCGACGCGGTCAACGTGGTGCCCGCGGAGGCCCGACTCGAGACGCAGATCCGGGCGCTCTCGGTGGGGGCGATGCAGGATGCGATCGCCGCGGTGGACCGGAGCCTGCGCGCGGGCGCGTCGGCGCTGGGAGCAGCGGTCGAGATCGAGACGCTGCCGGGCTACCTCCCGCTGGTCCAGGATCCCGTGATGCAGCGCCGCTTCGCCCGGGTGGCGCGCGCGGTGGTGGGGGAGGAGGGGTGGACCACCCGGCCCGCCTTCAAGGCCTCCACCGACGCGGGCGACCTGTCGCAGGTCCTCCACCTCCTCCACCCGAGCACCGGGGGATTCGGCGGCACCATCCACGGCGCAGCGTTCCACGTCGTGGACGAGGCGGCGGCCTACCTCGACCCCACCAGGGCGCTCGCAGGCACCCTGGTGGATCTGCTGGCCGACGATGCGGCTGGCGCGCGCGAGGTGCTCGCCGCGTCCGGGCCGCGCATGACGGTGGGCGAGTACCTGTCGTTCGTGCGGAGCCTCGCCTCCGTCGAGCGCTTCCAGGGCTGAGGCGGGGAATCGATCGGGCGCATTCGCCCGGCGGTCGGGCCGGCCGCGCGCTCAGGCGCCGATCGCGCCGTAGAGGAGCGCCAGGAAGCGCTCGCGGGATGCCTCCCGCACCACGTCGACGTTGGGACGGCGGCCGGTGACCTCCAGGTCGTCGACCATCGTCTGGCCGCGTCCCCAGGTCCCGCCGGTCTCGACGGCGACGAAACGGCGGTCCACGCGCGTGGCCACCCGGTCGTCCAGTGCCACCGCCATCGCGATCGGGTCGGGCAGATCGAAGCCGTCGAGCTTCGTCTGCGTCAGGCAGTACTCCAGCAGCCGCCGCTGGATCGCCACGCAGAAGCGCGCCAGCTCGGTGTCCACCGCCTCCATCCGGCGCATCTCCTCCGGCCCGATCGTCGCGTAGCGGCGTGACACGTCCCAGCCGACCATGGTGATCGGCATGCCGGACTGGAAGACGATCTCGGCGGCCTCGGGATCCACCCAGGCGTTGTACTCGGCCAGCGGGGTCACGTTGCCCGGCAGCGCGCCGGTGCCACCCATGGTGATGCAGCGCCGCACGCGGGAGGGGAACGCGGGATCGCGCAGGATGGCCATGGCGATGTTGGTGAGCGGCCCGAGCGTCACCAGGGTGAGTTCGCCCGGGGACGCCTCCGCCGCGTCCAGCAGGACGTCGACGGCGTGGCCCGGCGCCGGCGTGCGTCCCCGCACCGGGAGGCCGATGTCTCCCATGCCGTCGTTGCCGTGGACGTCCTGCGCCGTCTGGAGCGGCCGGGTCAGCGGCCCGGCCATCCCCGCGTGGACGGGCACCGGGCTGCGGCACAGCTCGGCGGTGTAGAGCGCGTTCTGGACGCCCTGCTCGAGCGGCACGTTGCCGGCAACCACGGTGATCGCCTCCACCGTCACGTCCGGGTGGCGGAGGGCCATCACCAGGGCGACCGCGTCGTCCGACGCGGTATCGGTGTCGACCAGCAGGCGGATCATCCGTGTCCCTCCGGCCCTTCCGGGCCCTCACTCCCGTCCGGGCCCTGCGCGCCGTCCCCGGGCTGCGCCGCCCAGTCGCGGCGCTCGACGTCGACCAGTCCGCGGTCGGTCAGCTTGAGGGCGGGGCTGACCGGCAGCGTCAGGGTCGCCAGGCTCATGAAGGCGTTGGCGTGGCGATAGCCCCAGTCGTGCAGCGCATCGCGCACCGCGGCGGCCTCGGCCACCACCCGGTCCGCCGGCGCGTCCGACATGATCCCGGCGATGGGCAGCGGCAGCAGCGCGGCGACCTTCCCGTTCCGGGCCACGGCGACCCCGCCGCCGGCGTCGATCACGGCCCGGGCCGCCGCCGCCATCGACTCCCCGGACGTGCCGAGCACCACCAGGTTGTGGCTGTCGTGGGCGTACGTCGTGGCCGCCGCCCCTTCCTCGAGCGCCATCCCGACCACCGGCGCCATCGCCCGGTCCCCGGTGCGACCGTGCCGGTGGAGCACGGCCAGGAGCGCGGCGCCGGCGGGGAGGTGCACGGTCCCGTCGCGTACCTCGACCGCGATGGTCTCCGCGGCCGTCGAGGTGTCGATGGGGTTGACGCGGATCGCCAGGACTCGTCGCGACCCGTCCGGAAGACCCGGGCGCCACGCCAGGTCGTCGGCACGCGGAGGCGTCAGCCGGACCGTCTCGCGGAACCCCGTCGCGTCGTCCGGGGCCGGGTTCCACGCGGGTGCGCCGTCTCGCGCGACGACGGCGCCGCCGGCGATGACGATGGCCGGCCGGAACGACGCGAGATCCTCGAGGAGCACGAGATCCGCCCGTCGCCCGGGCGTCACGCTGCCCCGGTCGTGGAGGCGCAGGCGGGCCGCGGGCACGGTGGTGATCGCGCGCAGCGCCTCCAGGGGCGGCAGGCCGGCCTCCACGGCCCGGCGCGCGACGTGATCCAGGTGGCCACGGGTCAGGAGTGCGTCGGCCGCCACGTCGTCCGTCACCAGCGAGAAGGGGGGCCGGAGCGGGAGGGCGAGCAGGCCGCTGATCAGCTCGGGGGAGATGCCCTTCTCCTGGATCTGCAGGTGCATCCCCAGGCGAGCCTTCTCCAGCGCCACCGGCGGCGGGTTCTTCGTGTGGTCGGAATCGATCCCCGCGGCGAGATAGGCGGAGAGATCGGCTCCGGAGATCCCGGGGCAGTGGCCGTCGATGATCACGCCCCGGTCCCTGGCGACCCGCAGGACGTCCCGCATGCGCCGCTCGCCGCCCACGACCGCCCGGTAGTCCATCACCTCCCCGAGCGCCACCACGCCCGGCTCGTCGAGGAGCCCGGCGATGGCCGCGGCGTCGAGCTCCGCGCCGGCGGTCTCGAAGCCGGGGAGCGACGGGACGCAGGACGGGACCCCCAGCAGCATCGTCATGGGGGTGCGTGCGCCGGCCCTGGCCAGCCAGCGCAGTCCGTCCGACCCCGCCACGTTGACGATCTCGTGCGGGTCCGCCAGCACGGTGGTGGTGCCGTGCGGGACGGCGAGCGCGGCGAAGGTGGCGGGCGTGAGGAACGAGCTCTCGACGTGCATGTGGGCGTCCACGAACCCGGGGACCACGAGGAGGCCGGTCGCGTCCAGCCGTTCGCGGGCGGGGCCGGCGGTGCCCGGCGGCAGCACGCCCGAGATCGTGTCGCCCGACACGGTCACGTCGGCCGCGAACGTCTCACCGGTCAGCACGGAGACCACGCGGCCGTGCTGGATCAGCAGGTCGTCCATGCTCAGGCGTGGTAGCTGGCGAGCGCGTCGATGAGCAGGTCCCAGAAGCGGGCCGCGTCGATGCGGGTCGGGACGATCGCGTTCTTCGGCAGCCCCAGCACGTCGTCGACGTCCACCAGCGTGCGCCCGTACGAGAACTCGGCGTGCGTCTCCACGTCCACGTGCATCGCCTCTGCCTCGAAGAGCGTGGGATCGATCACCCAGGCGACCGCCGTGGGATCGTGGAGCGCGGGGCCGAAGGAGCGCCGGCGCCGTGCCGTGGTGGAGGCGTAGAAGCGGAGCATCGCGGCGGCCATCTCGGCCACCGGCGTCCCCGGGGCGGCGATCCGGTCGATGATCCCCGGCGTGGCGATCACCTGGTGCGTCAGCTCGAGGCCGCACATGGTGATCGGAGCGCCGCTCTCGAAGACGATCCGGGCCGCCTCCGGGTCGACCACGATGTTGAACTCCGCCGCGGGCGTCCGGTTGCCGAGGCCCCAGGCCCCGCCCATCAGCGAGATGTGCCGGATCTTCGGCAGGATGCGCGGCTCCCGGCGCATCGCCGTCGCGATGTTCGTGAGCGGGCCGATCGGCACCAGCGTGATCTCCCCGTCCGAGGCGAGGAGCAGCTCGATGATCAGGTCCACCGCGTGGCGCGGATCGGTCGGCACGGTCGGGGGGCCGAACGTGGGGCCGTCCAGGCCCGACTCCCCGTGGATGTCGCTGCCCACGATCTGGGGCCGGACCAGCGGCCGGTCGCAGCCCTGGGCGATCGGCACGTCCCGGATCCCGGCCACGGTGCAGACGCGCCGCGCGTTCAGTGTCATGCGGTCAACGGTGTGGTTGCCGGCGACCGTGGTGATCGCCCGGAGATCGATCGCCGGCGAGGCGGCCGCGAGGAGGATCGCGAAGGCGTCGTCCAGCCCCGGGTCGCAGTCCAGGATGATCGGGTGTCGCTCCATGGGGTCGGCTCCCTGCGCCGGCGGCGTCAGGCGCCGTAGCTCGCGATGGCGCCGACCATCCGATCCCAGAAGCGGGGCACGTCCAGCTTCGTGGCCACCAGCACGTTCTTCGGGAGCCCGAGCACGTCGTGGAGGTCCACCACGGTGCGCCCGTAGCTGAACTCGGCGTGCGTCTCGACGTCCACGTGCGCGGGCTGCGTCTCGACGAGGGTCGGGTCGATGATCCAGGCCACCGCGGTCGGGTCGTGGAGCGGCGGCCCGTCGAAGCCGTGCATCTTCCTGTAGGTGCTCGCGAAGAACTGGAGCATCTCCACCGCGAAGTCGCCGAGCGGCGTGTGGAGATCCGCGAAGCGCTGGATGATGTCCGGCGTCGCCTTGGCCTGGTGCGTCAGCTCGAGGCCGCACATGGTGATCGGGACGCCGCTCTCGAAGACGATCCGGGCGGCCTCGGGATCGACCAGGATGTTGAACTCGGCGGACGGCGTCTGGTTGCCGAAGCCCCACGCTCCGCCCATCAGCGAGATGTGCCGGATCTTCGGCAGGATGCGGGGCTCGCGGCGCATGGCCAGCCCGATGTTCGTCAGCGGCCCGGTGGGGACCAGCATGATGTCGCCGCCGGATGCCATCAGCAGCTCGATGATCAGGTCCACGGCGTGGCGTGGGTCGAGCGGCACGTCCGGCTCGCCCGCGAAGGTGGGGCCCTCCAGGCCCGACTCGCCGTGGATGTTCGCGGCGACTCGCTGCTCGCGCACCAGGGGCCGGTCGCAGCCCGCGGCCACGGGCACGCCGCGGATCCCGGCCCGGCTGCAGACGCGCCGGGCGTTGAGGGTGGTCTTGGGGAGCGTCTGGTTGCCCGCCACGGTCGTGATCGCCAGCAGGTCGATCTCGGGTGCCGCGTTGGCGAGCAGGATCGCCATCGCGTCGTCGTGGCCGGGGTCGCAGTCGAGGATGATCTTCTGGGGCACCTGCGGGCTCCTTTCCGGCGGTCCTGCGGCGGGGCAGCTTGACGTGAGCGGGTGGGTCGGGCGGCGGGTCAGTCCGGCCGTCCGGGAAGCGGGCGGGTGAGGCGGCCCACCAGGTCGTCCACGAAGCGCTGCGAGTCGACCTGCAGCGCCACGCGGGTGAAGGGCCCCCGTCGCCCTTCGGCCTCCATGTACTTGGGGCGTCGATCGATCATGGTCATGCCCCGCGTCTCGCCGTCGCGTGAGACGTGGACCTCGGCGTCGAGCGCGGACGTGACGAGTGTCGGGTCCGCCGCGATGCCGGCCGCCAGCGGGTCGTGGAGCGGGCAGATGCGCCGCCCGCCGAAGCTCTTCGCGTAGACCCCCAGGTAGTGCTGCAGGATCGCGGTCGCGAAGCGCGCCTGTGGCGTCGCCGCAGCGGCGATCGCGGCCAGCTCCGGTTCCTCGAGGCGCGTGACCATGGTCACGTCGAGGCCGACCATGGTGATCGGCCAGCCGGCGTTGAAGACCAGCTCGGCGGCCTCGGGGTCGTGCCAGATGTTCGCCTCGCCGAACGGGGCCGCGTTGCCCACGCCGTCCGCGGAGCCGCCCATGATGGTGACGGACCGGATCAGGCGGGGAAGCTCGCGGTCCATCACCAGCGCCGTGCCGAGGTTGGTGAGGGGTCCGGTGGCCACCACCTCGTAGATGCCGGGCCGCTCGTGCGCCAGGCGGATCAGCTGGGCCACGGCATGCTCGCCCGACGGACCTCGGCGCGGTGGCGGCTGGTTGGTATTGCCCAGGCCGTCCTCGCCGTGGACCCATCCGGCCGTGGCGAGCTCCTGCGCCATGGGGCGCCAGCAGCCCGTGGCCGCGGGCACATCGTCGAGCCCGCAGAGCTCCAGGACGCGCCGTGCGTTCTCGGCCGCGAGCGGGGCTTCCACGTTGCCGTGCACGCTCCCCACGGCCGCGATCCGCACGTCCGGGCGCGCCGCCAGGTAGAGGATCGCGACCGAGTCGTCCACCCCGACGTCCATGTCCAGGATGAGCGAGCGAGGTTCCATCGCGCCCTCCTTGCCTGTCAGGCGATCCGTGCGCGCCGACGCCGGATCATCGCCAGCGTCAGGGCCACGAGGGTGACCACGTACGGGAGCATGAGCACCAGGTCGGGCGACACGTTGAGGCTCGGGATCACCTGGACGCGGTCGGCGACCGCGTTCGCGAGACCGAAGACCGCCGACGCGATCAGCGACCCGATCGGCGTCGCGTTGCCGAAGATCTCGGCGGAGAGCCCGATGAAGCCCACGCCGTTGGTCATCTCGCGGATGAACTCGTCCAGGGTGGCCATCGCCAGCTGCGCCCCGCCGAGCCCGGCGCAGACGCCGCTGATCATGACGGTGAGGAACTTGAGCCAGGTCGGATTGAGGCCGGCCGCCTCGACCGCTTCCGGGTTCTCGCCGGTGGCGCGGATGTGGACGCCGATCTTCGTCCGGTACAGCACGATGTGCGAGACGACCACGAGGAGCAGCGCGACGAAGACGATCACCGTCTGCCCGTTCAGGGCGTGGTACAGGAAGCCCAGCACGGGTGCGTTGGCCCAGCCACTGGGCAGGGCCAGCTGCCACATGGTGGGGAACGTGGTCGGGGTGTAGCTGCCCTCGTTGTTGTACAGCCGCTCGAGGAGGAACACGGTCACCCCGTCGGCGAGCAGGTTGATCCCGATGCCGGCCACGAACACGTCGGCCCCGAGCACGAGCACCACGTAGCCGAAGACCGCCGACATCACCATGGCGGAGGCGATCGCGCCGGCGAGGGCGAGGGCCACGCTCTGGGTTGCGGCGCCCACCGCGATGGCGAAGAAGGCCGCCGTCAGCATCATCCCTTCCATCGCGATGTTGAGGATGTTCGCCTGCTGCGTGAAGACGCAGCCGATGGCCGCCAGGAGGATCGGGGTCGTGTAGAGGAGCAGCGCCCCGACAAGGTCCGCGTTGACGAGTTGCGCAAGCCCGCTCACGCTGCGGCCCGCTTTCGACGGAGGAGGCCGCGGATGGCGGGCCGGGCCGTGGCGGTCATCACCACGACGATGATTCCCTCGAGGATGTTCACCAGCGGATTCGGGACGGGCGTCTGGATCTGCATGATCGCGGCGCCGTTCAGGAGCGCGGCGTAGAGGAACGCCATCGCCAGCGTGCCCCACGGGTTGAGCCGCCCGAGCAGGGCGGCGGTCAGGCCCAGGAAGCCGAAGCCCGGCGAGAAGCCCTGGTAGAAGCGGTGTTCGACGCCCATCACCTCGATCGCGCCGCCGATCCCCGCCACTGCGCCGGAGATGAACATCGTCTGGATCAGGGTGCGCCGGACGTTCACCCCCATCGCCTGGGCGAACCGCCTGTTCGTGCCGACCGCGCGGACGTTCGCCCCCCACACCGTGCGGAACATCAGGAACCAGCTCGCGATCCCGATGGCGATGGCGATGAGGAGGCCGATGGTCACCGCGGAAGGGGGGAGCATCTGGGGCAGCCAGGCCTGCCTGGCGACGTAGGCGGTCATCGGCCCGCCTGCCGTCACGTCCTTGAACTGGTTGTCCACGAAGTACTGCGTGATGAGCATCGCGATGTAGTTCATCAGCAGCGTGCTGACGACCTCGTCCACCTCCCAGAACGCCTTGAGCGCTCCGGCGATCGCGGCCCACAGGCCGCCCGCGATGCCCGCGGCGATCATGATCGCCACGATCAGCAGGGGACCCGGAAGGCCGACGAAGGTGAACCCGATGACCGCCCCCCAGAATGCCCCCAGGTACATCTGGCCTTCGCCGCCCACGTTGAAGGCGCCACCGCGGAACGCGATCATCACGCAGATCGCCGTGCTGATGAGCGGCGTCGCCTTCGCCAGCAGGTTCCCGAAGTCGAGTGCGTTGTCGAAGCTTCCGAAGAGGAAGGCGTGGTAGGCCGGGATGGGGTTCTCGCCGATCCCGACGATGAGGAGCAGGCCGATGACGAGGGCGGCCGCGAGCGTGAGTGCCGGCTGGACGAGGGCTTCGCCAGCGGAGCGCAGGTTGGCCACGAGCGTGCCCCGGAGGGTCTCGTCGACCAGCGGGGCGCTGTGTTCGGTCATTGCACGTCTCCGGGGTGGTCGCTCTTCAGGCCCATCATGTACAGGCCGAGTCCCTCGTCGGTCGCGTCCCGTGCGTTCGTCTCGTGCACGACGCGGCCGCGGTACATCACGAGGATCCGGTCGGACAGCGAGAGGATCTCGCTGAGCTCCGACGAGATGAGCAGGATCGCCCGACCCTGCGAGCGCTGTTCGACGAGCGTCCGGTGCACCGCCTCGGTGGCGCCGACGTCCAGGCCCCGCGACGGCTGCGCAGCCACGAGCACCTTCGGCTCCGTGCTGAGCTCGCGCGCGAGCACCACCTTCTGGATGTTGCCCCCGGACAGCGCGTGGACGGGGGTGGCCGGGTTCGCGTTCCGGATGTCGAACCGGCCGATCAGCGCCCGCGTCCAGCGACGCAGGCGACCCGGAGCAACGACGCCGAACCTCGACAGGCCCGGATCGAGGTAGTGGGTGGCGGCGAGGTTCTCCGACACGGACATGGGGCCGCTGACGCCGCGGTCCATGCGGTCCTCGGGCACGAACGCGAGGCCGGCGGCGCGACGCTGCACCACGTCCGCGCGGGTGACCTCCCTGCCGTCGATGAACACCTTCCCGGCCGTCGGCGGCCGCAGTCCGCAGACGAACTCGGCCAGCTCGCTCTGGCCGTTGCCCTCCACGCCGGCGATGCCGACGATCTCGCCCTCGCGGACCTCGAGCGACACGTCGCGGACCGCTTCCGTGCCGTCGACACGCAGTCCGTTCAGCCCGGTCACCTCGAGGACCGGTTGCCCGGGGACGACGTCCGGCTTGGTGACGCGGAAGAGCACCTCCCGGCCGACCATCATGCGGGCGATGTCCGCCTCGGTCGCCTCGCCGGTCGAGAGGGTGGCGATGCGCCTGCCGTCGCGCATGACGGAGAACCGGTCGGCGACGGCCCGGACCTCGTTGAGCTTGTGCGTGATGAAGATGACGGTCTTCCCGCGCGTCCGCAGCTCGTGGACGACCTGGATCAGCTCCTCGGTTTCCTGTGGCGTCAGCACCGCCGTCGGCTCATCGAGGATCAGGAGATGGGCGTCGTAGGAGAGCGCCTTCAGGATCTCGACCCGCTGCTGCTGCCCGACCGACAGGAATCGCACGCGGGTCGCAGGGTCGATGGTGAGCCCGTACCGTTCGGCGAGCTCGGCCGCCTTCCGCAGCGCCTCGGGGCCATCCAGCATGGGGCCGTTGCCGGGCTCGCGGCCCAGGAAGATGTTCTCCGCGGCGGTCAGCGAGGGGACCAGCTTGAAGTGCTGGTGAACCATCCCGATGCCGTGCCGTGCCGCCGCGAGCGGGCTGCGGATCGTGACCGGCGTGCCGCGCAGCAGGATGTCTCCCTCGTCCGGGTGGACGAGGCCGAAGACAACGTTCATCAGCGTGGTCTTGCCGGCCCCGTTCTCGCCCACCAGGGCGTGGATCTCGCCTTCGGCCACCTGGAGGTCGACATGGTCGTTGGCGACCAGGTGGCCGAACCGTTTCGTGATGCCCCGCAACTCGAGAAGGGGCGACGTCGTGGTCATCTGGCGGACACCCGTCTCCCGCTGGCTCTCTCCGTGCCATCGGGCCCCGGAGGGAAGGGATCCGCCGGGGGCGAGCGCGCGTCCCCGGCGGACATGGAAGGTTCGACTACTGGCTGAACTCGCTCTTGACGACGACCTTGCCGCTCGCGACGTCCTGCTGGGCGGCGTTGATCTTGTCGACCACCGACTGGGGGACGTCCTTGGTGTCGATGATCAGGCCGACGCCCTTGTTCGGGAGGCCGTAGTGGAGCAGCTGGCCCCACGGTGCGGTCCCGAGGATCGCGGCCTTGATCTGGTCGTACAGGGAGTTGCCGACCTCCTTGACCATGGAGGCGAGCACGTGGCCCGGGTACAGGCCGTTCTGGTCGGAGTCGACGCCGATCGAGTACTTGTTCTGCTCGGCCGACGCCTTCAGGACGCCAAGCCCGGCGCCGCCAGCGACCGCGAACACGATGTCCGCGCCCTGGTCGTACATCGCCGTGGTCAGGTTGTAGGCCTTGTTCGCGTCGGTGAAGTTGCCGATGTAGGAGACGAGGATGTTGGACGCGGAGATCCCGACCGACTCGGCGCCCTGCTTGTAGCCGTCCACGAAGTCGTTGATGACGGGGATGTTCATGCCGCCGACGAGACCGACCTTGCCACCGCCGCTGGAGAGCGAGAAGTCCGCCTTGTCGGTCGCGACGATGCCGGCCAGGACGCCCGCCAGGTAGGAGCCGTCGTTCTGCTTGTACTCGATGCTGAGCACGTTGGGCAGCGCGACCTGGTCGTCGAACTGGATGTAGTGCTGGTTCGGATGCTCCTTGGCGACCTGGGTCAGGTTGTCGTGCTGCTGCGTGCTGCCGGTGATGACGAGGTTGTAGTCACCGTTCGACACGGACTCCAGGTTCTGCAGCCACTGCGCCGGATCGGTCGGCGAGGCCTGCAGGACCTTCGTCTGGATGCCGAAATCCTTGGCCGCCTGCATGACGCCCGCGTTCGCGGAGTCGAAGAAGCCCTTGTCGCCGAGGGTCCCCGAGACGACCAGGGCGACCTTGAAGTTGGGGGCGTTGATGCTGGCCGCCGATGAGGCGCCGGGCGCCGCCGACGCGGGCGCGGCTGCCGATGCGGGTGCGGCCGCCGACGCGGGCGCTGCCGCGGAGGCGGGTGCCGCGGCTGCCGACGCAGGGGCAGCCGTGGGTGCCGTGGTCGCCGCTGAACTGCACGCGGTCGCCACCACGGCGGCTGCCATGACGATCGCTGGCAGCCTGGTCCTTGTCATCCACGAGATCGCCATCTCGCGCTCCTCTCCTTGCTGGTCTTCGCTGGGCCCGTGCCCGTCCCCACTCGAACCTCGTGTCGCCGTCCGCGGGCGCGCCCGCGGACCCGATCACTCGACCCCCGCTCGATTCACATAGGCATCCCCTCGGGCATCCTCATTCGACCGCGGCGAACGTCTCGACGCCCACGGAGGGCGCCAGGCGGAGCACCGCGGCGCGGTCTGGGAGCGACGGCTGCGCGCCGGCCCCGGTGGTGGCGAGCGAGCCGGCCGCGACGGCGAGCGCCAGCGCGTCCGGTTCGGCCAGTTCTTCGGCGATGGCAGCGGCGAGCGCCCCAACGAAGGCGTCGCCGGCGGCCGTGGTGTCGACCACGTGGACCGCCGGAGCCGGGGCATGCCAGGCTCCGGCAGGAGACACCAGCACGGCGCCCCGGGCCCCGAGGGTGATCGCCACGCGCGATGGGCCCCGCCGCAGGAGGATCGTGCCGGCGGTGGCCGCGTCCCCGGCATCCCGGACGTCCACACCGGTGAGCTGCGCGGCCTCGACCTCGTTCGCCACGAGCGTGTCGACGCCGTCGACCAGCGACTCGGCCCCCGGGCGCACCGGCGCGGTGTTCAGGACGACGTGCCACCCGCGCTGCCGCGCGTGCCGGACCGCGTCGGCCACCACGGCCAGCGGGATCTCGAGCTGGAGCACCAGCACCGTCGGTTCGTCCGGATCGGGCACCGTTGCGAGGTCGTCGACCGTCACGCCGTCGTTCGCACCGGCTGCGACCACGATGGCGTTCTCCCCGGCCGGGCTCCGCAGGATGAACGCCCCGCCCGTGCCGAGCGTGGGATCCGTGCGGACGAGGTCCGTCACGCCGCTCGCCGCGAGCTGGGCGCGCAGGAAGGCCCCGGCACCGTCGGCGCCCACGCGGCCGACCATCGCGACGGGCGTGCGACCGATGCGGGCGGCGGCCGCTGCCTGGTTGGCGCCCTTGCCCCCGGCGGCCGTGGAGGCGCCCTGCGCCAGGATCGTCTCGCCCCACGCCGGCTGGCGCTCCACGGCAAGCGCCGTGTCGAAGTTCAGGCTGCCGAAGACCACGATCCTCACGCCAGCGCCCTCGTCGATTCGCGGACGACCAGCCGCGGGCGCAACCGGATGTGCGCGGATCGTGGGTCGGCGCCGGCCGACAGGGCGAGGTCGATCGCGGTCGATCCCAGCCGCTTGGCGGGCTGGTGGACGGTGGTCAGCGCGGGTCGCGAGTAGGCGGCGAAGACGAGGTCGTCGAACCCCACGACGGAGACGTCCTCCGGCACGCGGACGCCGCGCCGCGCAAGCTCGTGGATGAAGGCCAGTGCCGCCAGGTCGTTCGGTGCGGTGACGGCCGTCGGCCTCGGACTCAGCTTCAGGAACGCCTGCGCCGCCCGGGCGCCGTGCTCCGTGGTGAACCCGCCGGGGATCACGAGCGGTTCGAGAGACCGCTCCTCCATCGCCAGCGCGTAGCCCTGCAGGCGGTCGCGGGCGGTGCTCGCGTCCTGCGGACCCGCGATGCAGGCGATGCGCGTGTGGCCGAGTCCGAGGAGGTGCTCGGTGGCGAGGCGCCCGCCCAGCGTGTTGTCCACCGTGACACTGGGGAGATCGAGCCCGTCCAGCAGCCGGTCCACGATCACGATGGGGCACCGCGAGGTGAAGTCCCGCAGCGTCTGGGCGGAGGTCTCGGCGTTCGGCACCACCACGACGAACGGCACCTGCAGCGGGACCAGCGACTCCAGGTACTGCCGCTCCAGGTTCGAGGCGCTCTCCGTGTTGCAGAGGAGCAGTGCGTACCCGGCCCGCCGGGCCGCCTCCTCGGCGCCCAGCGCGAGGGCGGGGAAGAACGCGTTGGCCACGTCCGGGATCAGGAGTGGCACGATCGGGGCGCGTTTCTCGGTCAGTGCCCGGGCCAGCAGATTCGGGCGATACCCGAGCTCGGCGGCAACGGCGAGGACGCGCTCGCGTGACGGGCTGCCGGAATCGTCGGCATCGCGGAGGATGCGGGAGACGGTGGACGCGTGCACACCGGCCGCGGCCGCCACGTCCCGGATCGTCACGCGCGCTCCAGGCAATGCCTGCCTCCACCTTCCCATGCAACCGGTTGCGCAACCGGTTGCGCGCTGGTATACCGTCGGCCGGAGGCGCTTGTCAACGGGGTAGTTGGGGCGCCGCCTGGGCGGCTCGGTGGTCGTGACGGTGGCGGGCCTGCGGTCGCC
>JAJYKX010000045.1:0-1233 GCA_021788175.1 Chloroflexota bacterium | reverse complement strand
CGAGGGCCGACAATGGGCGCGTGGGCACAGGCAGGGATGCGGAGGCCGGGGTGAGCGGGACCGGGGACGGACGGGTCGAGCGCGGATCCGGAACGCGCGGGATCGGCGCGGTGCTTCGCGTGGCGGACGAGGTGGCCGACGCCCTGCGCGCGGGGCGGCCGGTGGTCGCGCTCGAGTCGACGCTGATCAGCCACGGGTTCCCGTACCCGGAGAACATCGGGATCGCGCGCGACAGCGAGCGCGCCGTCCGTGCCGCCGGGGCGGTTCCCGCGACGGTGGCCATGCACGACGGCCGGCTGCTGGTCGGGCTCGCCGCGGACGAGCTCGAGACGCTCGCGACGGTGCACGGCGTGGCGAAGGTCGCGCGCCCGACCATCGCGGCCGCGCTCCACCGGGGCGGCTGGGGCGCCACCACGGTCTCTGCCACCATGATGGCGGCGCAGGCAGCCGGGATCGCCGTCTTTGCCACGGGTGGGATCGGCGGGGTGCACCGCGGCGCCCTCGTCGCGCCCGACGGAGGCCGGGGTAGCCTGGACATCTCGGCCGACCTGGACGAGCTGGCCCGGACGCCGGTGGTGGTGGTCTGCGCCGGTCCGAAGCTGATCCTCGACGTGCCCCTGACGGTGGAGGCGCTGGAGACGCGCGGCGTCCCGCTGGTGACGATCGGCGCGGACGAGGTGCCGGCGTTCTGGGCCCGCAGCAGCGGGGTCCCGTCGCCGATCTCGGTCGCGTCGGCCGAGGAGGCGGCACGCATCGCCGCGCTGCACCTGGGGCTCGATCTGGGCGGCGGGATGCTGGTCTGCACGCCGGTCCCGGAGGAGGACCAGGTCCCGCGCGACCGGCTGGAGGAGGTCATCGACCGGGCCACGGCCGAGGCCGCGTCGGCGGGAATCCGGGGTGCCGACCTCACCCCATGGCTGCTGGCGCGGATGGCCGAGTTGACCGGGGGGGCCACGGTGCGGGCGAACCTGTCGCTGATCCGCAACAACGCGCGGACCGCGGGCTCCCTCGCGGTCGCTCTCGCGGAGGGGAGGGCACCCGCCGACCGCTGAGATCGCCCGCCGGCCCGCGCCGGGTCAGTCGGCCCGGTACGGTGCCTCGTCGGCGGTCGCCTGGTCCGTCCGATCCGTCCGGGCCGGTCGCCCACCCAGGCTCGCCCGGCGGTGTCGGCCGCGCGGGATGCCACGGACCGTGACGTCCAGCTCCTCGCGCCGTCCCGTCAGCTCGCGGATC
>JAJYKX010000044.1:2471-18010 GCA_021788175.1 Chloroflexota bacterium | reverse complement strand
CAGCGCCGACGCCGGCGTGACGCTCCGGCCCTGGCGCCGGGCCGACGCTTCAGCCTCGGCATGCCCTGTCTCCGCCGGCCGCGGCCGGCTGGCGGCGACCGCTAGACTTCGGCGAGATGCCTGAGACGCTCTCGTCGCTCATCCGGCCCGAGCTCGGCCCCGTGCTGCCCACGTTCGAGCGCCTGGCGCCTCCGCCCCCGCTGAACGTGGTCGCCGCGGAGATCGAGGCGCGTTCCCGGCCGGGGGACGTGGTGGTCGACCTGTTCGGGCGCGGGGGATGGGTGGCGCGGACCGCCATCGGGCGCCTGCGGCGGAGCTACACGTTCGAGTCGGCGCCGCTCACCCGGCTGCTCGCGGAGATCGTCCTGCGGCCGCCCGACATCCGCCACTTCGACGCCGCGGTGCAGGCGCTGGCTGCCCACCCGCGCGGCGACGGCAACGTCCGCCAGTCGATCGCCGAGCAGTTCGCGTCACGCTGCCCGACCTGCGGCCGGGCCGTCACGGTGGACGAGTTCGTCTGGGACGGCGACGCGGACGCGCCGTTCCGGAAGAGCTACCGGTGCACGACGTGCCGTGACCAGGTCGGCGGGGGAGAGCAGCGGACGGCTGCCACGGACGCGGCGGATGCCGACCGGGCGCGGGGCGCCGCCTCGGGCAGCGGCGACCTCGATGCGCTCCTCGGCCGCTACGCGGTGGTCGCCGGATCCGACGACCTCCCGGCACAGCTCCTCTCCCTGTACACGCCCCGCACGCTCGCCGCCTTCCGGGCGATCATCGAGCGGCTCGACGGCGACCTCCGCGCCGCGCCGGTCGAGGCGGCCCTGCGGCTCGCGTTCCTCCACGCGGTGCTCCCCGCCAGCAAGCTCAACAGCTACCCGGGGCGGGTCGCCGCACTGCGGATCTCGAACGGCCGCGTCCGCCTGCCCGGCGGGCACCAGTGGCGCGAGCGGAACCCGTGGCTCCTCTTCGAGGAGGGATGCCGGCTGGTGCGCGGGTTCGTGCAGCGCGTCCAGGCGCTGCCCGGCGGGCAGGTGCAGGCGCGCATGGGCGACGACCTGCTGGACCTCGCCGATGCGACCGCCAACGTGGTGCTGCGGCGCGGCCTCCCCCCGGTCCCGGAGGGTGGCGGGATCCGGGCGCGCCCGCCACGCCCCGACCCGCGGGTCCGCCTGGTCCTCACCCAGCCGCCGCTGCGCTGGTCCACCGAGTCGCTCTCGTTCGCGTACCACGCGACCTCGCTGGTGCTCGGCCCCGACGCCGCCGCCACGCTGCCGCTCGAGGGCCTGGTGGGCCCCGCGGCGAAGCCCGGATGGGGCTGGGAGGCCACCGCGCTGGAACGAGGGCTCGGGGCCGTCCGGCCGATCCTCGCGTCCGACGCGCGCGCCGTGGTGATGCTCGAGCCGGGCGGCCCGGAGGCGCTGGTCGCCGGCGCGCTGGGCGGAGTGGGCGCGGGCTACCGGCTCACCAGCGCCCTGCTCGCCGAGGCCGACGAGCAGGTGGGCGGGACGCTGGAGTTCGGGCTCGCGGCCGGCGGGGGTGAGCACGCCACCCCGGGCGCCGGGGCGGACGGCACGGCCGACGCCGAGGGCAGCGACCGGTCGCGAACCCCGGGCGGCATCCGCGGCGACGGCAACCGACCGGAGCCTGCGGGATTCCAGCTGGCGGCGGTCGAGCGGGACGTGACGGAGACCGCGGTGGCGATCCTCCAGGCGCGTGGCGAGCCGGCGCGCTTCGAGCGGCTGCTCGGCGAGATCCTGGTGGGTCTCGACCGGGCCGGGCACCTGCGCCGGCTGGTGGGAACGCGGACGTACGGCGAATCGGCGGCGCGGGCGGAGCGCGCGGCGGTGGCGCTGGGGCTGCTGGGGGAGCGTCCCGCAGCTGGCCCGGCGGGCGGGCCGGCCGGGCTCCCCGGCGAGCATCCCGGCGCGGAGCAGCCGGGGGACGTGTCCGCCCCGGCCGAGTCGCCGGTGCCCTCGCGCGGCGCGGACCACGTGACCATGCTGCTGGAGCTGATCCAGGGGGAGCTGACCCGGCAGAAGCACCCCCGGCTCGTCGAGGTCGAGCCGGGCCGCTGGTGGCTCCGCGACCGGCGCGACGTGGACGGTGCGGCCATCCCGCTCTCGGATCGGCTGGAGTGGGCGATCTTCAGTCTCCTCTCCACGACCGGGGGCCTGAGCGAGGCCGCCTTCTACGACCGCGTGGCCACCATGTTCCGCGGGTACGACGCCCCCGACCAGTCGCTGGTGCGCGCGTGCCTGGAGAGCTACCGGAGCCGGGCGTCGACCGCCGACACCCTCATGACGTCGGACGAGCTGCAGGCGCGCTACCGGGAGCACACCGACCTGGTGGGGCTCCTCGTGGAGTACGGCCACCGGCTGGGGCTGCGCGTGTGGGTCAGTCCCAAGGAGCAGAAGCGCCCTTACCGGGGGCGACCGCTGGGCGACCTCCTGTCCGATGTCGAGGCTCGGGCGTACCTGCCCCTCATGTCGCGGGGCCCGGTGGAGGCGCTCGAGTCGGTCGACTGCATGTGGTACCAGCGCGGGCGGGCCACGCTGATCTTCGAGGTCGAGTGGACCGCGATGCTGGCGGAGGCCGTGCTGCGACGCGGGCGGATGATCCCCCAGGACGACAGCGTGGTCCGGTTCCTGGTGGTGCTGCCCGAGCGCGTGGAGCTGGTGCGGTTCAAGCTGGCCCGCTCGCCGATCCTGCGTGCGGCCCTGGACGAGGGGAACTGGCACATCGTCAAGGCGAACCACCTGCGCACGCTGGTGGCCCGCGAGGGCGCCGACCTCGAGCGGTTCGAGCCGTACCTCGGCCTCGACCCGGAGATCGAACGCCAGGGGGAGCAGCTCCCGCTCTTCGAGTGAGGCCGATGCGCCGGGGATTGCCCGGCCGCGACTGATTCCCGGCCGGCGGTCGCGGTGATCGCTGCGACCGGCCGCCGGCCGCCGGCCGACGCTCCCGGACCCGCCCCCGACCGCCTCGTCAGCCCCGGGCGATCGCGTCGACCGCCTCGACCAGCCGGTCGATCTCCTCGATCGTGCTGTAGTGCGCCAGCCCCACCCGGACCATCCCTCCGGACTCGGCCAGCCCGAGCGCCCGGATCAGCTCGTAGGCGTAGTAGTCGCCGTCCCAGGTGCAGATGCCGAGCGAGCCGAGCGCCGCCGAGACGTCGTGGGGGTGGTGTCCCTCGAGCGTGAAGGCGACCGTGGGACAGCGTTCGTCCACGCGCGCCGGGTCCGTGATCCCCCGGATGTGCAGGCCCGGGATCGAGCCCAGGCCGTCGACCAGGCGGGGCGTCAGTGAGCGCTCGTAGGCACGGATGGCGGTCATCGCCGCCCGGAGGCGCGCCGGTCGCCCGCCGTCGGCGGCTCCCGGTTCGCCGGCGGCGCCGCCCTGCGTCGCCCCGACCCACTCGAGATAGCGGAACGTGCCGAGCAGGCCCGCCTGTGCCTCGTGCGCCTGCGTGCCCGTCTCCAGCCGCGAGGGGAGCGTGTCGTCGGCGGGCCGGACCTTGTAGACCGGCAGCGCCTCCAGCAGTTCGCGCCGGCCCCAGGCGAGACCCATGTGCGGCCCGAAGAACTTGTACGGCGAGCAGACCAGGTAGTCCGCGCCCAGCGAGACGACGTCGATGGGCACGTGGGGCGCCGCGTGCACGGCGTCGACCCATACCCGCGCCCCGGCGGCATGGGCGGCGTCCGCGATGCGCCGGACGGGGTTGATGGTACCGACCGCGTTCGAGGCCAGGCCGACTGCCACCAGGCGGGTGCGGGGGCCAAGCACCGCTTCCAGGCCCGCCAGGTCGAGCGTGCAGTCGTCGAGCCGGACGTCCACCCAGCGGACCGTCGCGCCGCGATCCTCGGCCACGGCCAGCCAGGGCGCCACGTTGCAGTCGTGGTCGAGCCGGGTCACCACCAGCTCGTCGCCGGGCCCAAGCGTTCGACCGATCGCCCGGCTCAGCGCGAACGTGAGGGAGGTGGCGTTGGCCCCGAACGCCACCTCGTCCGGAGCGGCGCCCAGGAAGTCGGCGGCGGCCGCGTGCGCTTCGGCGAGCAGCGCGTCGCTCTCCTCGCTGGTCGGGAAGGCGCCGTGGGTGTTGGTGTTGCAGGTCGTCAGGTAGTCGCGGATCCCGTCCAGGCAGCTGTCGGGGACCTGGGTGCCGCCCGGTCCGTCCAGGTAGGCGACCGGGTGTCCCTGGACCCGACGCTCGAGGGCGGGGAAGCGGCGGCGGACGGCGGCGACGTCGAAGGCGACTGGGTTCGGCATGCGCCGAGTGTAGCCGTGGCCGGTGGAGGGCAGCCGACCGGCTTCGCGGCCGGCCACCCGCGGCCGGTGGACGTCCGGCGTTGGCTCCGCGGCCGCGAGGATCACGCCACGCCGTGCATCGGGCGGAGCGGACCACTGGCGCACTTGCGACGACTAACGTAGACTGAGGCGGTCTGCTCAACGAAAAGAGCGCAACATGGCCAGATGCATCGCGTAAATCGCAGATGCGGACGGCCGGGGAGACCAGCATGGCCATCCAGAACCCCGCCCGAACCGAAAAGCCGGCCGCCAGCGTGGTACGGGCACCGGACCTGCCGCGTCCGCGCCAGGCGGAGACATACCGGCGGGCGACCAGGGTGCTGCCGGGCGGCGCGAACTCCAACTTCCGGGCGTGGGGCGAGCGCACCATCTACGTCGACCGCGGCAGGGGCGGGCGCGTCTGGGACCTGGACGGCAACGAGTTCATCGACCTGCGGATGGGCTACGGGCCCGTGATCCTGGGCCACGCCGACTCCCGCGTGGACGACGCGGTCAACGAACGGATGCGCCGCGGGGTCAGCTTCTCGCTCACCTCCGAGGACGAGATCCGGGTCGCCGAGTTGATCACCGAGCTCACCTTCTGCGACATGGCCCGGATGACCGTCTCGGGCACCGAGGCCACCATGCACGCGCTGCGCGTGGCGCGGGGCTTCACCGGGCGCGACAAGATCGTCAAGTTCGAGGGCCAGTACCACGGGGTGCACGACTACGCCCTGATCAGCGTGCTGCCGAACGATGTGAGCGCGCTGGGCGATCGCGAGAACCCGGTGCGGCTCGCCTGGGGGCGGGGCATCCCCCGGGCGATCACGGAGACCGTGATCCCGGTGCCGTACAACGACCTGGTGACGCTGCGACACGTCTTCGAGCGCGACGGCGACGACATCGCGGCCGTGCTGATCGAGCCGGTGCTGGGGAACGCACAGGGGATCCTGCCCGCTCCCGGGTTCCTTCAGAGCGTACGGGAGATGACGCGCGAGTTCGGCGCGCTGCTCATCTTCGACGAGGTCAAGACCGGGTTCCGGTTCGCGAAGGGCGGCGCCGCCGAGCACTTCGGCGTGACGCCCGACCTCGCGACGTACGCCAAGGCGATGGGCAACGGCTACCCGGCGGCGGCGTTCGGCGGGCGGCGCGACGTCATGAGCGTGCTGCCGGCGAACGTCAGTCACGGTGGCACCTACGCGGGCAACCGCGTGGCGGCGGCCGCGGCGGTGGCGACGCTGACGATCCTCCGCGACACCCCGGCACTGGAGACGATCCGGCGGACTGGCGAGGCGGTGCAGCGCGGCCTGGACGAGGTGATCTCCCGGCGGGGGGTCCCGCACGTCTTCACCGGCCACCCCGCGATGTTCGGCGTCATGTTTGCCGAGGCGATGCCGACCGACTACCGCGGATGGGCCGGCACGGACCACGAGCTGTACGACGCGGTGGCGGACGGCATGATGCGTCGCGGCGCGATGCCGGAGCCCGACTCACGGGAGCCCTGGTTCATCTGCGAGGCGCACGCCGCGGACGACACGGTCGACCGGGTGGTGGGCATCTTCGAGGCGGCGCTGGACGAGGCGCTGGAGGAGCGCGCCCGGACCTCCTGATCGCCGGCCGTCTGCCGGCGACCGTGGCGCGCCCCCGGTGTCGGCCGCGCCCGAGGGCCCGTACGCGCCGAGGTCCGGAGACGCGCCGGGACTTTGGCACGCGCCGGGGGCTTCGGCATGCTGGTGCTTCGGCATGTGCGGAGCGCGCGGTGCTCCCCTGGCAGCGCAGTACGCGGGGAGGTTTCGGCACGCGCCGAGGTCCGGAGACGCGCCGGGGCCTTGGCACGCGCCGGAGCTTCGGCCGGTGACGAGTGTCCGGTGCGCCCCTGAGAAGCCGGGGGTCGCTGCACCCCGGCATGCCAGGCCCTCTCCGGCGCGTTGCCCGACGGCCCGGGGGCGATTCCCACCAGGTGCACGCAAGCGACGCACGGCGACCGCACTCTGGGCGCCGAAGTCGCCTCGGGGCCCGCCTGCGTGCGCCGAGTGCACACATCGGGCCGGATCGGGCTCCTTGCGGTCGACCACGTGCGCCACGCGAGCATCAGCGACAGATGGTGGGCCGCACCCGTCCGCGATGGCGGCGATCCGGTCGCGAATGTGCACCACGTGAGAAGCGCGGCCCCCGATGGCGGCGATCCGGTCGCGAATGTGCACCACGTGAGAAGCGCCGCCCCCGATGGCGGCGATCCGGTCGTGAATGTGCGCCACGTGAGAAGTCGGCCGGCTCGAGCACCACGGGCCACGGAGTCTCGGGCCGCGGGCCCAGATTGGAGTTCGGGCCGCAGGCCCGGACAGAGTCTCGGGCCCCAGGGCCCAGATGGGGCCCCCAGGAGCATGCCCGTGTGACTGCCGGCGCCGATCGCGCGGCCGCGCCGAGCGCCCGGCCGCGCTGAGCGCCTGCCACCAGCCCTGTGCAGCACACTGCACCAGCTCCGAGCTCTCGCCGGTCCGAGCCCGGCCGGCGAAGCGGGACGTCCGGCGAGCATCCCGTGGTGACCTCGGGGTAGAGTGCACCCGACGCAGGGAGGGACAGATGCGGGCCGAGGGCACACTGGAGATCGGGGCGTCCCGCGACGCCACGTGGGATGCGCTCACGGATCCGTCCGTTCTGGCGGCGTGCGTGCCCGGCGCCGGGTCGGTCACCATCGAGCCCGTCGGGCCGACCGAGCTCGCCCTGCGCGGGCGGATCGGGCAGGGACTGTTCAGCCTGCCGGCAGAGGGCCGCGTGCAGCTCAACGACCTGGTACGCCCCGGAGCCGCGGCTGCGAGCCTGCGAGGATCGGTGGCGGGGACGGCACTCGAGGCAAGCGCGCGGGTGACCCTCGAAGAACCCGCGCCCGACCGCACCCTCGTGCGCTGGACCGCCGACGCGTCCATCGCCGGACCCCTGGCAGCGATGGCCGGCCCGTTCCTCGACCGCGAAGGCCCCGGCCTCGTGGAACGAACGCTCGCCTGCCTGAGAACGCGCCTCGAGACGAGCGACGGGGCCGGCCTGCCATGAACCTTCGGCTGGACACGCTGCCCGGCTACGCCCTCGTCCTGGGTCCCCACGCCGTGCTCGGGGACCTGTTCATGCTGATCCTCGCGACGCTCCTGGCGCTCTGGCTCTCCCGCCGGCTCGTGCGCCGGACCGTCGCGGCACTGGTGAACCGCGAGGCCACCGAAGGGACGGCCCAGGAACTCTCCGCCATCGAGATACGCAAGCGCAGCGAGACCCTGCAGGGCCTCGCCGACGGGATCGTCCGCGCGCTGATCCTGATCGTGGCGTTCGTCACCGCCCTGGACAAGTTCGGGCTGAACATCGGCCCGGCGGTCGCCGGCCTCGGGATCGCCGGCGTCGCGCTCGGCTTCGGTGCCCAGAACCTGGTGAAGGACTACCTCGCCGGCATGTTCGTCCTGATCGAGAACCACTACTCCAGGGGCGACGTGGTCCAGATCGCCGGCGTCAGCGGGACGGTGGAGGACTTCACCCTGCGGCGCACCACGCTGCGCGATCTCGACGGTACCGTCCACATCGTGCCCAACGGCCAGATCACCGTGGCCAGCAACATGACCCGGGTGTGGGGCCGCATCAACGTGGACGTCACGGTCGCCTATGGCAGCGACATCAACCGGGTGATCGAGGTCGTCAACGACCTGGGGCGGAAGATGGCCGAGGAGCCGGAGTGGAAGCGGCGGATCCTCGAGGCGCCGCAGGTGGCCCGGGTGGAGGCGCTGTCGGAGACCGGGGTGACGCTCAAGATCCTGGGCTCCGTGCGGGCCACGGAGCGCTGGGCGGCCGCCGGCGAGCTCCGCAAGCGGGTGCTGGATGCCTTCCGGGAGAACGACATCGAGATCCCGCGGGCGCAGCGCTTCTTCGTGGCGCATCCGGGGGCCGGGGGGCCGCCGTCGGCACCGACCGACGAGGACCTGGCGGCCGGCTCGGACTGATCTCCGCCGGCGGGACTCGGCCGCGCGATGCCCGGGCGACCTCCGAAACTGATCGTTCTGCTGTAAGGAACGCCCACCTACAATGCCATCGTGCCGTTCGAGCTGTTCCGGCATCGCGAGCACAGTGCGTCGACTCCGGGGGGCGTCGGGGCCCCGTCCGCGGACGACGCGGGTTCGGCTGCGTTCGAGGCATTCACCGAGGATCGGCGGATCACCGGGCATGTTCGCGTGGAGGGCCGCCTGTCCGATGCGCTGAACCGGCGCGAGCCGCTGGCCGTCACCGGCGTCAGCGTCGCCCCGCTCGAGAGCCGCGATCAGCTTGCGGCGGCACCCGAAGTGCACGCGCTGGACCCCTACGAGCTGGTCGTGGTCGCGGCCGGTCCCGACAGCCAGCCGGCGCTCTCTCCCGAGCAGCGCGCCGCGCTGCGTGCCAGGAAGACCCGCTACGAGGTCTGCTTCGAGCTGACCGGGGCATACGTCTGTGGGGTGGTCCACCTGCATCCCGGCACGGATCCGGCCGACCCGGTGTCGTATCACAGTGAGCTCTTCGTGCCCGTCACCGAGCCGGCGGTGCGCGTGGCCGGCGTCGAGCTCGCGGATCCGGCGCCGGACGTGGTCCTGGTGAACCGGGCCTACCTCCAGGCAGTCATCCCGGTGGACCGTTCATCGGGAGCGTGGGTGATCGACGTGGCGGAGGAGGCCGACCAGTCCACGGCAGCGCTGACCGGG
The DNA here is from genome assembly GCA_021788175.1 of Chloroflexota bacterium. Taxonomy (GTDB): domain Bacteria; phylum Chloroflexota; class Limnocylindria; order Limnocylindrales; family CSP1-4; genus JAJYNJ01. Next base: position 9,017 of record JAJYKX010000044.1, on the reverse strand, counting down.
GCGGCGTCCGACCCGGAGACAGCGTCGGCCTGAGTGCCCGGGGCAGGCGGGCAGACGGGGACGCGCCCGCACGCGGCCGGGGACCGGTACGCGCTCACCCCTCTCGGCCTCCGCCCGGGGTGGCGTGCGGCTCCGGGGTCCCGCGCACCGGTTCGGGCCAGCCGCGGTACTGTGCGCCTGTGAGCATCGTTCGACATGCATCGCCCCGCTGCGGGGCCGGCCGGCACGGACTCCCGGCAGCGATGCCGGATCGAGCCGGGTCGTGTCCCAGCCTCCCGACTCCCCGGATGTACCGTCCGGCTGCCGGAGACAGTCGCCGGTGACCGAGCCGGGACCGCCCCAGCTGCCCCCGGCGCCACCCGTCCGATGGGGCCCGCCGGACGGCGACCGCGGCCCATGGTCCGCGGACCGTCGCCCCGGCGCTGGCAGCGGAACGGGGCCGGGACCGGGGCCCGACCGGCCATCCTTCCGGGCGCGCGTCGCGGCGACGATCGTCGACCTGGTCCTGGTCGGCATCGCGTGGTTCGTGGCCGTCTGGCTCTTCCTGGAGGTGCTCACGCTCACCGGGGCCATGGATCCGTCCACGCTCGAGTCCGCCTCGCTCGGCTCGACGGCGCTGACCGACCAGCAGTACGCGCTCGCGATGTTCGCGCTGGCGATCCTGTTCGTGCTGCGCGGCCTGTATCTCGTCTACGCGTGGTCGGCGGCTGGCGCGACGCCGGGGCAGCAACTGCTCCGCCTCCGCACCGTCGATGCCCGGACCGGGAACCGGCTCTCGGTGGCGAGGGCGGCCGTGCGCTGGATCGTCGGCGAACTGCCGGGGCTGGGACTGTTGCTGGGCCCCGGTATCCTCGCGTGGTATGCGGCGGTCGCCCTGTCGATCGTGCGCAACAGGGAGGCCAGGGGCTTCCACGACCTCGCGGCCGGCTCGCGGGTCGCGCGTCGCGTCGTGGGGGCCGCCACCACGCAGGGAGGGACGCAACGATGACCGACGCCATGGGGCCCGCCGGCGGTCCGCCCGGCCCCCAGCAGGACCCCGGCTCGCCGCCCGGCGGGTGGCCGCAGTCCCCGCCGCCGTCGTCGAACTGGTCACAGCCCGGGGCTCCCGCCAGCTGGAGCCCGCCCCCGGTTGCGGCCGGACCGGCCGCTGGCATCACGTACGCCGGCTTCGTCGTGCGGCTCATCGCCTACATCATCGACGGGATCCTGCTGGGCATCGTGGGCGGCATCCTGGCCGCGTTCGTGGTCGGGGCGTCGTTCGCCACCGGCACGATCGGGCTCGGGGCGCTCGGGATCGTGGCCGTCATCAACCTCATCCTGTCGGCCGCCTACTTCATCTACACCTGGACCCGGATGCGCGCGTCCCCGGGCGACCGCCTGCTGGGACTGATGGTGCTCAACGCCGCCGATGGCGCTCCGCTCACCTCGAACCAGGCCACGATGCGCTGGCTCCTGCTCGCGGGCCCCGGCGCGCTGGCCAACCTGGGGACCTACGGGTTCGGGGTCGGGGCCCTCGTCTCGCTCCTCGTGTTCGTCTGGTACGTCTACCTCGCCTGGAGCACGGCCACCGACCCGCGGCGGCAGGGATTCCACGACAAGTACGTCGGATCGGTGGTGGTCAAGGCGACGCTGTCGTAGGGGCCGGGACCGCGGGCCGGGAGGGCCGTCGGGTCGGGACCGCGCCGGGAGGACCGTCGGGACCGCGGGCCGGGACGACCGTCGGGTCGGCCCGCTCCCCGGGGGCGACCGGCTCGAGGGGCGGCAGGTTGTCCACCGCCTGTCCACACGGTGCACGGATCGTGGATGAATCGACCCGATGGCGTTGCAGGTTCGTGGATAAGCCCGTTGACCGGCGGTGGCGGTGACCATATCGTTCTCCTTGCCCGAAGGGGCCGTCAGAAACCACCGGCACCGCAAGGTGTCGCCGGTGCCGCAAGGCACTGATCCGGATCCGCAAGGCTCCGGATCACCGGAAGCAATTCCGGCGGGCCCCACCGCGATCGCATCAAGGTGGAGCGAAGCGAGCGAGCGATCGCAGCGCACGCCGCGTGGTGTTACAGCGGTTCCTTCGGGCGCTTTCGTGTGCCCGGCTTCCGCGTCCGCAACGAGGTGACCCGTGGCCCAGCACTCCGCCGACTCCACCCCACACGGTCCCGCTGCCTGGCGTTCCCGGCTCGACACCCTCGAGGCGGCGGTGCGGGCCCGGACCGCGCTCGTGCCGCGGCTCGGGATCGTGCTCGGGTCGGGCCTCGGCGGGCTCGCGGACGAGATCGACCATCCCGTCGCAATCCCGTTCACCGAGCTCCCCGGCTGGCCCGCCGCGACGGCGCCCGGACACGCCGGGAAACTCCTGTTGGGGGAGCTGGCCGGGATCCCGGTCGTCGCGCTGCAGGGCCGGTTCCATCTCTACGAGGGTCACCCTGTCGGCCTGGTGGTGCAGCCCGTCCTGCTGATGCGGCGCCTCGGAGCACCCGTGGTCGTGCTGACCAACGCGTCCGGTGGCGTCGATGCCTCGTACCGGGCCGGGACGCTGATGCTGATCACCGACCATCTCAACCTGACGGGCGTCAACCCGCTGATCGGCTCGAACGACGAGTCGATGGGCCCCCGCTTCCCCGACATGGTGGACGCATGGGATCCCGCGCTGCGCGCGCTCCTCCGGCGCGCGGCGGGCGACCTGGACATCCCCGTCGAGGAGGGCATCTACGCGCAGCTTCTCGGCCCGAACTACGAGACGCCCGCCGAGGTGCGCATGCTCCGGACCATGGGTGCATCGGCGGTCGGCATGAGCACCGCGCTCGAGGCCGTGGCCGCGCGCTGGGCCGGGCTGCGGGTCGCCGGGATCTCGCTGGTCACGAACCCGGGCGCCGGCGTGACAGGGGAGCCGCTCACCCACGAGGAGGTGCTCGCTGCCGGCGAGGCGGCCGGCCCGCGGATGCGCGCGCTCGTCCGCCGTTTCGTCGAACTGCTGGCCGAGGCCTGACGCCGCGGAGACCTGATCACGCGGGGCCGATCACCGGCCTGCCGCACGAGCGGCGCCGCCGGCCGGACTCGGGCTCACCCCCGGACCGCCGGTGCGCTGCACAGGCGTGCCACACCGGCGCGCTACAGCGTGGGCAGCTCCCGTCCCGCGCGCCGTGCGGCGTCGCGCTTCTCGGCCCACGCGGCCAGCACCTCGTCCCGGTGCGGGCGGATGGGGCAGTGCCCGTCACGGTTGCCCGCCTCGTCGCAGTAGCCCAGGGGCACGCACTTCGGGGCGAGGAACGAGCCCAGGAAGGGACTGACCGCGAAGACTTCGTGGCGGATCAACTGGAAGAGCCGGCGGATCTCCCACTGGGCCATCGTGCAGAGGCGCAGGCCGCTCACGTGGATCAGCGCCCGGAGGTTGATCGTCATCAGCAGGTTGGTCCGGGTCGCGTTGGGCATCACGAAGCGCGCGTCCTCGCCCGGGATCCCGGCGGCCAGCAGCTCGCCGTAGAGGCTCATGGCCCCGTCCATCTCCTCCACGTACCGCTCGCGGAAGCCGGCGGGCACGTCGTCGAGGGTGCCGGGGACCATGTAGGCGGGCCGCTTGTAGTTCACGTACCGCTGCGACTGCTGGTCGAACGCCACGCCGACGCGATGGCGCACGAGCTGGTGGCTCAGGGTGCGCGTGACGCCGGAGATCGCGAAGGTGAAGACGATGTGCTCGATGGTGGAGCCGTGGCCCGACTCGATCACCCGCCTGACCAGCTCCTGCTGCTTGTCCGTCGCGACCTGGCCCGAGACGGCCCGGCGGAAGATCTCGTCCGGCTCCAGCTCCGAGTAGCAGGTGCGGCACGCCGTGTAGACGAGGGGCACGTAGTACTGCCGCGCGATCTCGGGGGTCGGGAACAGGAGCGTGGCCCGCATGCCGAGCTCGCGCCGGCGCTGGCCGGACGGCCGATCGCCGGACGGCCGCTCGCCGGACGCCTGCTCCCGGGGCGCAGGTTGCCCGGGCGTGGGGGCGCCGCCATCGGCCGCGGGGGCGCCGCCATCGGCCGCGGCGGGCCGGTCGGAGCTGTCGGGGCCGGATTCCAGGGCCATGCATGCTCCAGCTGGGCGCGGGACGGCCGGCAGGACCTCCGGGGCGCGGGCCGCGAGTCGGTCGAGTCTAGCACCGGGTCCGCGGCCTCCCGGGATCGCGGTTGGCGCTCCGGGGCCCTTGTCCTCGGTCTCCCCTGGCCGCGTCCAGGTCGCGGTGGTTGGTGGGGCCGGCCTGTCGAGGCGGTGTTGGGCCTCCCGCGTCCGCGTCCGGGTCGCGCCGCACCGGGCACGTGGAAGGCGGACCACGATCCGCGGTAAGGTTGCCGCAGCGCCGCGGTCCGGTCCGCGGCGAGCCCCGGGGCCGCGGGCCGGGACCGGCCCGTCTCGAGCGGTGGGCGTCGGCGCAGGTGATCGACCTGCCCGTCGCACGGCAGGAGGAGGCCATGCGCGTCGCGATCGCCACCGACCACGCCGGGTTCGTGCTCAAGGCGACGGTCGTGGAGCAGGTCAGGGCGCTCGGCCACGAACCGGTGGACTTCGGCACCTGGGACGAGATTCCGGTGGATTACCCGGACGTCATCGCGCCGGCGGCGAGGGCGGTCGCCGCGGGCGAGTGCGATCGCGCCATCGTCCTGGGCGGCAGCGGCACCGGCGAGGCGATCGTGGCCAACAAGATCCCGGGGATCCGCTGCGTGGAGGCCTCGGACCCGCTGGTCGCGCACCTGGGGCGGTTCCACAACGACTGCAACGCCCTGTCCATGGGCGGCCGGATCGTCGGCGTCGAGATCGCGAAGGCGTGCGTCACCGAGTTCCTGACCACCGGGTTCGAAGGTGGCCGGCACGTGGCGCGCATCGCGAAGATCAGTGCGCTCGAGGATGGGCGCACCGTGAACTGAGCCACGCGGCGCGCTCGTCCGAGGACGCGCTCGCCAGAGACCACAGCCCGGCCGACGCGGCAGCGGCCGACGCGGCAGCGCCGGCGTGGGCGCGCCGGGGTGGGCGCGCATGACTGGTGGCCTGGTGGCCCGGCGCGCGCCGCACCGCCCGGCCGAGCATCAAGGAGGCAACGCATCATGAAGCTGGGACTCGTGGGACTCGGGCGCATGGGCGCCAACATGTCGCGCCGCTGGCTGCGGAACGGGCACACCGTGGTGGGCTATGCCCGGCACGCGGAGACCGTCGAGGGCCTGGTGAAGGATGGCGCGATCTCCGCGGGGGCGACCTCCCTGGCCGACCTGGTGGCGCAACTCGAGACGCCCCGGGTGCTCTGGCTGATGGTCCCCGCGGCCTCCGTCGACGCCACTCTCGACCAGCTCGTCCCGCTGCTCGGCGCGGGCGACGTGGTGGTGGACGGGGGCAACTCGTACTACCGCGACGACATCCGCCGCGCGAAGGCGCTCGAGCCCAGCGGCATCCGCTACCTCGACTGCGGGACCTCGGGCGGGGTGTGGGGCCTCGAGCGCGGCTACTGCCTGATGATCGGCGGCGCGCAGGACGCGGTGGCCCGGCTCGACCCGATCTTCAAGGCGCTGGCCCCGGGCGTGGAGGGGGCCCCGCGCACCCCGGGCCGCGAGGGCGCGCCGGACACCGCCGAGCAGGGCTACCTGCACTGCGGGCCCGCGGGCGCCGGCCACTTCGTGAAGATGGTCCACAACGGGATCGAGTACGGGGTCATGGCGGCCTACGCGGAGGGCCTCAACATCCTCCACCACGCCGATGCCGGGCTCGCCACCCGCGAGGTCGATGCCGAGACGAGCCCGCTGCGCGAGCCCGAGCTCTACCAGTACCAGTTCGATCTCCCGGCGGTGGCCGAGGTGTGGCGCCGGGGGAGCGTGATCGCCTCCTGGCTGCTCGACCTGACCGCCCAGGCGCTCCACCAGAGCCCGAACCTGGCCGACTTCTCGGGCCGCGTCTCGGACTCCGGCGAGGGCCGCTGGACCAGCATCGCCGCCATCGACGTGAGCGCCCCCGCCCCCGTCCTCACCACCGCCCTCTACGAGCGCTTCAGCTCCCGGGGCGAGGCCGACTTCGCCGACCGGGTCCTCTCGGCCATGCGCTTCGGGTTCGGCGGGCATCTCGAGAAGCAGGGGTAGGGGACATCGTCGGGCGGCAGCGGCCGCCGGGTGGTGGCACCGCCGGAGACGGCCGCGGGGCCGTGCGGAGAACGGGGCCTTCGTGGGTACCTCCCGGGCGGGTTCCGGCGACACCCGCGGATGCTGGCTGCGGCACCGTGACCGCGGATCCTGCGCGCGGACCCCCGACCCGGACCCTGCGGGATGTGCGCCGGGGGAACCGTATGTCGGCTCGAGCGGCACCCCGATCCGGATCCTGCGGGATGTGCGCCGGGGGATCCTGCGCGCGTAACCTGACCCCGGATCCTGCGGGATGTGCGCCCGCGGATCCTGCGCGCGTAACCTGACCCCGGATCCTGCGGGATGTGCGCCGGGGGAACCGTATGTCGGCTCGAGCGGGGCGCGCCCTGCCGGCGAGGCATGCGGCTCTCCGTTCGGAGTATCCGCCCGGCACCGAACCGCCCTGGAT
>JAJYKX010000044.1:0-2371 GCA_021788175.1 Chloroflexota bacterium | reverse complement strand
CCTGACCCCGGATCCTGCGGGATGTGCGCCGGGGGAACCGTATGTCGGCTCGAGCGGGGCGCGCCCTGCCGGCGAGGCATGCGGCTCTCCGTTCGGAGTATCCGCCCGGCACCGAACCGCCCTGGATCGTGCGTGACGAGCGCGCCGGGTGACGCCTCGATCGCGCGGTCGGCGGCTGCGCCGGGCGATCACGGTGCGGTCCCACGTCCGGAACGGACTTACGGCTCCATGGGTGCACATTCGGCAGGATTGTCACGATGCGCGGGCTCCGCGCGGGCGATGCCGGCCGGGACCGGCGATGACGGCTCCGCGCGAGCCATGCCGCCCGGGACCCGCGTTTCCGGCCGCACGCCCGCGATGTCGGCTCAACGCGACGCGTCGCCAGGAGCCGGCGGACCTCGCGCACCGAGACCTGCAGGTACACCCCGGCCGGGTGCATCGTGAGTCGGCTGACGAGAACATGGCTGGGCACGTCTGCAGCCGGCGCCGTGCCCCGAGCATCCAGCCAGATCGGCTCCCTGCCCTGGGGACGATGGCGACCGAGTCGCTGGCCGCCACGTGCAGCAGGTCGCAGGCCGCTTGCGTGTGACAACGTGGCTGGCCGCTTGCGTGTGGCAGGGTCGCAGGCCGCTTGCGTGTGACAACGTGGCCGGCCGCTTGCGTGTGGCAGAGTCGCTGGCCGTTTGCGTGTGACAGGGCTCTGGCCGCCGCCCCGTGACAAAGTCGCTGGCCGTTTGCGTGTGACAGGGCTCTGGCCGCCGCCCCGTGACAAAGTCGCTGGCCGCCTACGGGTGACGGAATCGCCGGCCGCCCGCAACCCCTCGCACGAGCCTTGACATCGTCGTGACGGCGCCCGTATCCTGCCCCCGGCGCATCAACGCGCCCTGCAGATGGAGACGATCCAGCAGATGTCGGTTTCGCAGTTCTTCACGAAGAGGATGACCCGCGCGGGCCTGCCCGCAGCCGGGTTCCTCGGGAGATCTGTGCCCATCGCAGGGTGACGCGAGGCGGGTGACCGCCAGGCGGTGACTCGGAGCCGTGGGCCGGATCGGGCCCACGGTTTTTTGATGCCACGCGTGGACATCGAGACCGCGGGCCCGGACGTCGGAGGACGTGACAGGCCCGTGGCGCTTCTCGCGCCGGGCCTCCAGCAGGAGGGAAGCAGATGTCCATCACCTCGATCCCGCGCCGCATCCCCGGCCGGCACGGCGTGTCCGCCGCCGAACGCCAGCTCGCGCCTGTCGACCGGGGGCCCGAGGACCGGCTCCCCGCCCCTGCACTGCTCGCCGAGCACGTCACCAAGCGGTTCGTGGTCGGACGAGAGCGTCGGGCGGTGGACGCCGTCCGTGACGTGTCGATCACCGTCGACCGGGGCCACATCTACGGGATCCTCGGTGCGAACGGAAGCGGCAAGTCGACGCTGATCCGCCTGGTGAGCACCCTGCTCACCCTCGATTCCGGCCGGGTCGAGATCTTCGGCCACGACATCGAGCGCGACGAGATGGCGGTCAAGCGCTGCATCAACCGCGTGAGCGTCGACGCGGCGTTCTTCAAGAAGCTCTCGCCGTACGAGAACCTCGCGTTCGCGGCCCGCCTCTATGGGCTGGACGCGGCCGAGGCCCGTCGCGAGTCGACGCGGATCCTGGGCCGGCTCGGCATCGCAGAGTCGCGCCTGGGTCGTCCGACGGAGCAGCTCAGTCGGGGAATGCAGCAGAAGGTCGCCATCGCGCGGGCACTGCTGACGAGCCCGATGCTGCTGCTCCTCGACGAGCCGACCACCGGACTCGACCCGCGCTCGAAAGTGGACGTCCAGGCCTTCATCGAGGACCTGCGCGACACGCACCGGGCCGCGATCGTGCTGACCACGCACGACCTGGACGAGGCCGACCGGCTCTGCGACCGGATCGCCGTCCTGGACGGCGGCCGGGTGGTCGCCGACGGCACGCCCGACGAGCTGAAGGCCCGCGTGGCCCGCGAACGAGGCGATCCGCCGACGCTCGAGAGCGTCTTCATGGCCTACACCGGCCGCTCCCTCGACGAGGACGTCGAGGAGGCCGAGGACGACCAGGACGGCCGACGATGACCGTCCGCCACCGGCAGCACCAACCGCGGCCAGCGGCCGCAGCACTTCGGCGGCCCGCGTGGCCACCGAGAGGAGACACGACGATGTTCCATCCGACCGATCGCCTGCTCGTGCAGGCCCGGCTGGACGAGCGCCTGCGGGAGGCCGAGGCCGCCCGTCTCGCCCGGGCCGCCCGCCGGCCTCACGCCGACCGGCAGGCCCCAGCCGACCTCCGTCGCCGCGTGGGCCCCGGGGCGGCCACCGACCGTGCCGGGCACGCGCCCCGCCGGTCCCTGCGTCGAGCCCTGG
>JAJYKX010000043.1 GCA_021788175.1 Chloroflexota bacterium | reverse complement strand
CGGTCCACGCCCAGGACCGCGAACAACAACCCGGCGGATCTCCCGCTCGATCGTCTCGCGCCCGGTCGCGGGGGGGGTGCGACATGCCGGCGATCCTTGAGGCCGACAGCCTGGTCAAGACGTACGGCAATCACGTCGCGGTCGCCGGGATCAGCTTCTCGGTTGAGGAGGGTGAGGTCTTCGGGCTCCTCGGCCCGAACGGCGCGGGCAAGACCACGACGATCTCGATGCTGACCGGGGTGCTCGAGCCGACCTCGGGCACGGCCCGGATCGGCGGGCACGACATCGTTGCCGAGCCGGCCGAGGTGAAGAAGATCAACGGCCTCGTGCCCCAGGACCTCGCCCTGTATCCCACGCTGAGCGCCCGGGCCAACCTGCAGTTCTTCGGGCGGATCTACGGGCTGCGGGGCCGCGAGCTCCGCGAGCGGGTGGACGACGTGCTCGAGATCGTCGCGCTCGCCGACCGCGCTGACGAGGCGATCGAGCGGTACTCGGGCGGGATGAAGCGGCGGGTCAACATCGCCGCCGGCCTGGTCCACCAACCGCGGCTCCTGTTCCTCGACGAGCCCACCGTGGGTGTCGATCCGCAGAGCCGGAACCACATCTTCGAGAGCGTCCAGCGGCTCAACCGCGAGCGGCAGATGACCATCGTCTACACCAGCCACTACATGGAGGAGGTGGAGCTGCTCTGCAACCGGGTCGCAATCGTCGATCAGGGCAGGATCATTGCGCTCGACACGATCCGGAATCTGGTCGGCATGCTGGGCGGCGGCGTCATCCAGCTCGGCCTGGAGCGGCTCGACGACGAGATGCTGGCCGCGATCAGGGCCCTGCCGGCCGTGTCCGGCGCCGCCCGCGTACTGGCGGAGGGCCCGCCACCGGCGAGCCGGGGTGAGGCCGAGGCGCACCCGCCCCAGGCCGCGCACCCGGGTCCGGTCCTTCTCAAGATCGAGACCCGGCGGAGCCAGGACGCCCTCGTCCAGGTCGTGGGGTACCTGAACACGCTGGACGTGGCGTTCACGTCGGTGGAGATCTTCGAGCCCAACCTCGAGAGCGTCTTCCTCCACCTCACCGGCAAGAAGCTGCGCGAGTAGCGGGAAGGGTGACGGTCACGCCATGCTGAGCGTCGCCCGGAAGGACCTCCTGATCCTGCTCAGGGACCGCAACGCCCTCGTGGGCGCGTTCCTTCTGCCGATCGTGTTCATCATGGTGTACCTCGGCGTGTCCGGGCTCTCTGGCGGCGGCACGGGAGACGGCACCTCGCGCCTGCAGCTCGCGGTCGTCAACAACGATCCCGGCGGGCCCGTGGCGACGGCGCTGCTCGACAACCTCGGCCGTCGCGCCAGCATCGACGTGACCCTGTACAGCGAGACCGACGCCCTGGCGAAGCTGGAGACGAGGGAGATCGGGCGGATGCTCGTGATCCCGGCCAGCTTCAGTGCCGACGTCGCGGCGGGCACGCCGGCCACGCTCCGCCTGGTCAACAACAGCCTCGATCGCGGGACCAGCGAGGCGGTCGCCATGGCGGTCGCCGGCGTGACCAGGACCATGTCGCTCGAGGGGCAGATCGTCGCCAGCCTGGAGCGACTGGCACGGATGCAGCAGAGCAACCCGTCGTTCGACCCCGCCACGTCGGCGGATCTCGCGATCCCCATCGCGCAGCGTCAGTTCGAGGCGTCGCGTGACCGGCCGCTGGTCACCGTCGTCGAGTCGCAGCCGGCCTCACTCGGACAGCAGGAGCAGGTCACGATCTCCGGCGTCCAGATCGGCGTGCCCGGCTTCGCCGTGCTGTTCATCTTCCTGACCGCCCAGATCACCGCCCGGTCGATCTACGAGGAGAAGAAGACCGGCACGTTCCGCCGTCTGCTGGCCGCGCCGCTGGGCAAGTGGTCGATGCTGATCGGCAAGCTGATCCCCAACTTCGTGGTGGTCGTGGTCCAGGTCGTGTTCCTGTTCGCAGCCGGCATGTTCCTCCTGCCCCTCGTGGGCCTCGATGCCCTGCGCCTGGGCAACGACCTCCCGGCCCTGGCGCTCCTCGTCCTCGCCGTCGCGCTGTGCTGCACCTCGCTCGGCATCCTGATCGCCGCCATCGCCCGGACGGAGGCGCAGATCGGGGGGCTCGCCGGCCTCACGCTCTGGGTGATGGCGTTCCTGGGCGGCTGCTTCATCCCCCTGTTCCTGGTCAACGAGAGCATGGCCACCATCGGCCAGATCACCCCGCACTACTGGGCCGTGACCGGTTTCTACGACCTCCTCACGCGGGGCCAGGGGCTGCCGGAGGTCCTCGACTCGATCCTCGTCCTGCTGGGTTTCTCCGCCGTGTTCTTTGCGGTCGGCGCCTGGCGGTTCGAATGGGAGTGAGGGAGAGACGGTGACCGCGATCCGCACCACCCTCGCCGTCACCTGGAAGGAGCTCCAGGTGACCTTCCGCGATAGGGGCCTGCTCGCGATCCTGTTCCTGCTGCCGCTGGTGTTCTCCACGCTGTTCAGCCTGTCCCAGCAGGGCGCCGCCGACCTGGCCACCGGCGCCACTCCCATCACCGTCCGGGTCTTCGTCGTCAACGAGGACCAGGGCGCCTACGGACGGCAGGTGGCCGATACGCTGCAGCAGATGGCCATGCTCGACGTCGAGGAGCTGGACTCGGCCGCCGAGGCCGACCGCCGCGTCGCCGAAGGCCGGCGGGCCGCCGCCATCATCATCCCGGCCGGCTTCAGCGCGGGCATCGACGCCTACGAGCCCCGGCAGGTGAGCGTCGTCGTGGATCCCGCGCAGGGGTCCATCTCCGACGTCGTCGTGGGCCTCGCCAACTTCGCCGCCTCGCCCGTCGCACTCGAGGGCGAGCTTGCCCAGGGAGTGCGCACGTTCCTCGACCAGGTCGGCCTGCTGAAGACCGCGCCGCCGGAGATGGTCCAGGCGGTCCAGGCCCAGACCGTGGGGGCGATCATGACGCAGCTGCAGGCGATGCAGAACGATCCGCCCATCGCGGTCGTCAGCGAGGGCACGGGGGCGAACACGGCCCCGGTCAACCTGATCGATTCGTTCATGCCGGCGTTCGCCGTGATGTTCGCCTTCTTCCTCACCGGCCACATCGGCCAGACCTTCCACCGGGAGCGCGACGAAGGCACGTTGCGGCGGCTGCTGGCCTCGCCGCTCAGCCGAGCGTCGATCATCGCGGGGCCGATGGTGGCCTACGCGATCATCGTCGTGCTCCAGGTGGTGTTCCTCTTCGGGATCGGCGCCGCGCTCTTCAGGCTCGAGCTCGGCAATTCGCTCCCCGGGCTCCTCGCCGTCTCGGTGGCGCTGGGCCTGGTGGTCGCCACCTTCGGGCTGCTGCTCGGCGTGATCACCCGCACCGGGCGGCAGGCCGACACGCTCGGCACCCTGGTCGCGTTCGTGCTGCCGTTCATCAGCGGGATCTTCCCGATGGGCGGCTTCGAGCCCTCCTACCTGTCCGGCGGCATCATCGGCACGATCGGCACGTACATCCCCCACATGCATGCGGCAGAAGGGTTCCGGCTGGTGATGAGCGGCGAGGGGACGCCTGAGACGGTGCTCGTCCAGGTGGGCGCCCTGCTGCTGTTCGCGGCAGTCTTCTTCGTGCTCGCCAGCCGGCGGCTCCGGTTCACCTGAGGGCCCGCCGGCCGCGCGCCCAGGCGGTGGTGGGGCGTGCGGAGGGAGCGGTGCCGGTCGCGCAGGGCCGGCGGTGGCGGGGGCGTGCGCCCGCTGAACCGGCGCCCACCCGGAGCGGATCTACCCGGCGCGGCCCGTCCCGAACTGCCTGTCGCCGGCGTCGCCGAGACCGGGGAGGATGTAGCCGCGCTCGTTCAGCTGGCGGTCCAGCGCGGCGCAGTGGATGGGGACGTCCGGGTGCGCAGCGGTCACCGCCCGGATTCCCTCGGGCGCCGCGATCAGGTTCACCAGCTTGATCCGGACCGCGCCCCAGCGCTTCAGGACCTCGATCGCCGCCGTGGCCGACCCGCCCGTCGCCAGCATCGGGTCCAGGATCAGGCACAGGTCCACGGTCGCCGAGTCCGGCAGCTTGTTGTAGTACTCGACCGGCCGAAGGGTCCGCTCGTCGCGGAAGAGCCCGAGGTGCCAGACCTGCGCGGTGGGCATCAGCTCGAGCATCGCGTCCACCATGCCGAGGCCGGCGCGCAGGATGGGCACCAGGCCGATCCGGTCGGCCAGCTCGGCGCCCACGGTCTCCTCCATGGGCGTCTGGACCGGCACCTCATGGACCCGGGCGTCGGCCAGGGCCTCGTACCCCACCAGCCAGCTGATCTCGCGCACGAGCTCGCGGAACTTCTTCGGCTCGGTGCGGACATCGCGCAGCAGGGCGAGCTTGTGGAGGATCGCCGGATGGTGTGAGACGTGGACCGTCGGCGGGAGCCCTCCGGGGTCGCCGACTGCGGGGGAGGGCACTGGACCGGGCATGCGCATGCTCCTGTCGATCGCTCGGGGAGTCGCGGCCGATCGTAGCATCCGGCGGCCGGTCGCGGGGCTCCCCGCGGGCGCACCGGTCGCTGCGGGACGCCCCCGGGGCGGCGCGGTGGCCCGTACCCGCGAGGGCGCATCGGTCGCTACGGCAGCCCCGCGCAGGCGCGACCGGCATCGTGCCGCCGACGCGCTACCATCGCGGCAGCATGCCAGGACGTCGATCTTCCGCGACGCTGCCGAGCCCATCCGCTCCCGGTCCCCGCCCCGACCATCCGAGGACGCCGTCCGCCCGGTGGCCGCGCGGCGCCGCGCCGCCGATCCTCGTCGAGGTCCGCCGCGGGGGGGTCACCGAGAGCCGGCACCGCGGGCACGTGGTCCAGGTGGGCGCGGATGGCGCCATCGAGCGCGTGATCGGCGACCCCCAGGTGATGGTGTCGCTCCGCTCCGCCGCCAAGCCGCTGGGGCTGGCCGCGTTCGTCGAGGCGGGCCTGGCCGATGCGTTCGAGCTGTCCGCCCCGGAGCTGGCGGTCCTGGCCGCCTCGCACTCGGGCGAGGACGTGCATGTGCGGACGATCCAGGCGATGCTCCGCCGGGCCGGCGTCAGCCAGTCGCTGCTCGGGTGCGGCACGGAGAATGCCCCGCTCGACCAGGTGACGGCCCAGCGACTGGCCCGGGACGGCGAGCGAGCCGGCCCCATCCGGCACCAGTGCTCGGGGCAGCACACGTCGTTCCTGCTCTTTGCCAAGCATGCCGGCTGGCCGCTCGAGGAGTACTGGCTCCCGGACCACCCCACGCAGATCGCCTTCCGGGACGCACTGGCCCGGGTGCTGCGCAGGCGGCCGGAGGACCTCGTGACGTCGGTGGATGCCTGCGGGATCCTCACCTACCACGTGCCGCTGGTGGAGGTGGCCCGCGCGTACGCCCTCCTGGCCGATCCGGCCGGCGTGGCGAACGACCCGGGGACCCGCTCGCTGGTGCCGGCGCTGACCCGCATCCGAGACGCGATGATCGCGGCACCGGAGCTGGTGGCGGGCCCGCGGGAACGCTTCGACACGGCGCTCATGCGCACGCTGCCCGGTCGCGTGGTCTCCAAGGGCGGCGCGGAGGCGCTGCAGGGGGTCGCGCTCCTGTCCCGGACGATGTCGGGCCGGTCGGGCGCCTCGGGGCTGGCGGTCAAGATCGACGACGGCGACGGCCGGGGACGCGCCCGGCCCGCGGTCACCGTCGAGGCGCTGCGACAGATCGGCGTGATGGGTGAGGCCGAGCTGACCCGCCTGTCGGCATACCACCGACCGCCGCTCCACGACCCACGCGGGGCGGTGGTGGGCGAGGTCGTCCCATCCTTCGAGCTGGCCCCCCTGTCCGAGCTGCGCTGAGCCGGGCGGTACCATCGGCGCCGTGACCGTTCGCTGCCGCATCGCCCCCAGCCCCACCGGCCCCCTGCACATCGGGACCGCCAGGACCGCCCTCTACAACTTCCTCTTCGCCCGCCACGAGGGCGGCACCTTCGTGCTGCGGCTCGAGGACACCGACGTGGCCCGTTCGACGGTCGCGTACGAGCGCGACATCCTCGAGGGGCTCCACTGGCTGGGGCTCGCGTGGGACGAGGGCCCGGAGGTGGCCGGACAGCCGGCCCGGGGTCCCTTCGCGCCGTACCGGCAGATGGAGCGGCTGCCCTTGTACCGCGACGCCGCGGATCAGCTTCTCTCCCGGGACCTGGCCTATCCCTGCTACTGCACGAAGGCAGAGCTCGACGCGGACCGTGCCGCGCAGGAGGCGAACGGCCAGCCGCCCCGGTACGTCGGACGCTGCGCGCACCTGACGGCAGAGCAGCGGCGTGCCCGGGAGGCGGAGGGGCGCCGGCCGGCGATCCGGTTCCGGATCCCGCCGGGTGTCGTAGGGTTCGACGACCTGGTGCGCGGGCACGTGGAGATCGACACCGACGCGCTCGGCGGGGACCTGGTGATCGTGCGCTCCGACGGCACCCCGCTCTACCACTTCACGGTGGTGGTCGACGACGCCGAGATGGCGATGACGCACGTGATCCGGGGCGAGGACCACCTCTCCAACACGCCGAAGCACATCCTCCTCTTCCGCGCACTCGGGGCCGACGTGCCCGCGTTCGCCCACCTGCCGCTGATCCTCAACCCGGACCGCACCAAGATGAGCAAGCGCAAGTCGCAGACCGCGGTGGCGGACTACCGGGCGGAGGGCGTTGTCCCCGAGGCGATGGTCAACTTCCTGGCCCTCCTGGGCTGGGCGAGCGGCACGGAGGACGAGATCTTCTCGCTCGACGAGCTGATCGAGCGCTTCGACCTGTCGCGGGTCCATTCGGGCGGCGCCGTCTTCGACCGGAACCGCCTGGAGTGGCTGAACGGCCAGTGGATCCGCCGGCTCTCCACGGAGGATCTCGCCGAGCGGCTTGTTCCCTTCCTGGCGGCGCACCTGGAGACACGCCGGGCGGCCGGGGACATCCCGGTTTGCGAGCCCGGCGCCGACGATCTGCGGCCGCTGATCCCGCTGGTGCAGGAGCGCCTGCCGGTCCTCGGCGCGATCGGCCCGCTGGTCGACTTCCTGTTCGTGGATCCGCTCCGCGTCGACCCTGCGACGCTGGTCCCGAAGCGCTGGGACCCGGACACCACGATGGCCGCCCTGGTTGCGGCGCGGGACGTCATCGCCGGGCAGGGCCGCGTCAGCTTCGAGGCGGACGAGCTGGAGGGGCCGCTGCGCGACCTGGCGAGCGCGCGCGGGTGGAAGCCGGGCGACCTGTTCATGGCGATCCGGGTCGCGATCACGGGCCGGACGGCGACGCCGCCGCTCTTCGACACCATGGTGGCGCTGGGACGCGCCCGGACGCTGGAGCGCCTGGAGGCGGCGGCCGGCGTGCTGCGCGGGAGCCCGACGGGCACCTGACCATCACCGCCGGCGGTGCCATGCCGCCCGCGGCCACCTGGCCGCGTTCCGGGACCGGAGGCCGCGCGGCCCGGGAGCGGCTACATCCCCGTGACCGCGTGGATCGCGGTCCAGGCGACGGCGGCGACCGCCGCGCTGGCGGGGATGGTCAGGATCCAGGCCCAGACGATGTTCCCGGCGAGCCCCCAGCGGACCGAGGAGAAGTGATCGCTGGCCCCGGAGCCCATGATCGCGCCCGAGACGACGTGTGTCGTCGACACGGGCATCCCGAGGTGGCTGGCGGTGAGGATCACCGTGGCCGCGGTGGTCTCGGCGGCGAACCCGTGGATCGGGTCCAGCCGCACGACGCGCTGGCCCATGGTGCGGATGATCCGCCAGCCACCGGCTGCGGTCCCGAGCGAGATGGCGCCGGCGGCCAGCACGATGACCCAGATCGGGACGCGGAAGCTGGGCAGCAGGCCGGCCGTCACCAGCGCCGCGGTCATGATCCCCATCGTCTTCTGCGCATCGTTCGAGCCGTGGCTGAAGGCCATGAAGGCCGCGGAGAGGAGCTGCAGGCGCCGGAACCGGTCGTTGATCCGGTGCGGATTCGAGTGCCGGAACACGTTGAGCAGGACCACCATCAGGGCCAGCGCACCGAGCAGGCCGATGATCGGTGAGCCCACGAGCGGCAGGATGACCTTGGTGACGATGGCCTCCACGTGCACGGCCGCGGCGCCGCTGGCGGCGAGCGTCGCGCCCACCAGTCCGCCGATCAGGGCGTGGCTGCTGGAACTGGGCAGGCCCAGCCTCCAGGTGAGCAGATTCCACACGATGCCGCCGACCAGCGCGCCGGCGATGATCACCTGTCCATGACCGCCGGAGGGCGTGGTCACGATGCCGCTGCCGATCGTCGCGGCCACCTCGGTGCCCGTGAGCGCGCCCACGAAATTCGCGACGGCGGAGAGGAGGATCGCGTACGAGGGACGCAGGGCGCGCGTCGATACGGACGTGGCAATCGCGTTGGCGGTGTCGTGGAATCCGTTGATGTAATCGAAGAGAACCGCGAGGCCGAAGATCGCGACCAGCGCGTATGTCACGCCGCCGTTCATCGCGATTCCGGCGTCATTCGTCGCGCCATTGCCTTATGCTGGCCGCGGTCATCGGCATCGTATCGAAGGGGTACCGCGTCGTGAAAATCCGCAAGACGGATGCCTCCGCGATGGCTCCATCGCCGGCCAAGCCCCCCCGGGCATTGAGCCCGGCCGCGCAGGCGAGGCTCGCCCAGGCCGAGCTGCTGCGCAAGTCCGTGATCGATCGGCTGGAGGGTCCGGACGACGTGTTCCGCGTCGCGCTCGAGGAGGGCGAGAAGGCCGGCACGATCCGCCAGCGGCTGCTCAAGGTCGCGGCCGAGGCGGGGAAGGAGATCGCCGTGCAGATGCGGGGCGATCATCTCCTCGTCGGGCTCATGACGCCGGAGCGTCGTCCGCGTCGGGGTCGTCGCCCGAAGACCGCGGCCTGATCGTCGCAGTTCACAGACCGCACCGGGCGGTTCGCGGCGACCGCGCGTGAGATCGGGGCGCGCTCCGGCGCGGATATCCGTGCCGCGCCTGCTCCCGGTCGTGGTGTGTGCCGCGCGTCCGGTCGACGCATGGTCCGATGGAATGGCCGGCGTCGTCGCCATGCAGCCGCATGCGAATCCGTGGCGTCCACCGCTGCCCGGCGGCGCTGTCGGTGCGGCGCATTTCCGGCCGGCGCTGGTCCCATTCGCGATGCGCGCGGCGGGCGGACGCCGCGTCCCGCGCGGCTCGTGCGCGGGGGCGCGCCTCGCGCGGAGTCAGCCCTATGCGCATGCAACCTCCGGAATCTGGACGGGGACGCGCACTGGCCTGGGCTGCGGTTTGTACGTTCGGAACCGCCGGGCCCAAGCGTAGCGCGTCGGCGACCCCCGGACGGGCGGAATCCGCGTCGCCTCCGGCGTCCGGGCCCGGGTGCCGCTCGTCAGTCGCCGGGCAGGAGCTCCGGCGGGACCAGCCAGCGCAGCACCCCGCATCCCGGCACCAGGGGCCGGGATGCGTCGATGCGGGCCAGCGACCCCTTGGGGAGCGGGAGCGCCCCGGCGCCCGTGAGCTCCCTCGCGAGCTCCGAGAAGTCCGGGTCGTGCCCCACGACCAGGAGGCTGGGCGGGTCTCCCGCCGCGACCAGGATCCGTTCGAGGTCCCCGAGGTCGACGCCGGCCGCCAGCAGGCGCTCCGGGTGAACGTCGACATGCAGCGCCCTGCCGATCGGCGCCGCCGTCTGGGCCGCGCGCAGCCGGGGACTGGTGAGGATGGCTGTGGGCCGGAGCCCGACGCGCGCAAGGAAGGTCGCCAGCCCGGCCGCCTGCCGCTCACCCCGGGACGAGAGCGGCCGATCGTCGTCGTTCCCCTGCCAGGCGCCGGGATCGCCGGCGTGAGCGTGCCGCACCAGGTACAGCTCCACGCCCTCGCGGCCGCGCTGCCGCTCGCCCTTGCTCATGGCTGCCGCTCCCGTTGACGTGTCCCGCGTGCATGGTATCCGCCGGGTCGCGCGGTGTTCCTCGTGCACTCCGGCCGGGGACCTGCGAGGATACGCGCGGGGTCGCAGGAGGAGGTGGGCCATGGCAAAGCGCGGACCGCGGGATGACCGGGAGGGTGGGCAGAAGGCCCGCCGCGCGGCCGGGAAAGCCGCACGGAAGGCGGAGCGCGAAGTGGCCCGCGCAGGAGCGGAGCTGCGAAAGATCGAGCTACGGCTGGTGGAGGCGCAGGTCATCCTGGCCGAGGTGACCGCCCGCGCCGACGCACTGCAGGATCGCCTGCGGGAACTCGCGTACCCCGGGCCCCCCGGGGACGACGCCCATCCGACGGAGGACGCGGCCGCTGGCGAGGCCGACGACGACCCTGCCGGCGGGACAGAGGGCATGGAGTCCGCAGGATCGGCCGCACTGGAAGACGACCGGGCGCACGGCCCCGAGCCCGCTCCCGAGCCCGCGCCTGTGCCCGAGCCGGCACCCCAGCCCGCGCCCGCGCCGGCGCCCGACGCGGCGGGCGAGGCTGCTCGCGCGGACACGGCCCCGGAGCGAGGACCCGACCGGGCGGCGGATGTGGCGCCGCAGCCCGCACCCGGTTCGCTTCCCGGCGGCGTGCCCGGGCCCGTCCGGCCCGTCGTGGATCTCGCGTCCCGCTGGGGCGACGAGCCGTTCTGATCGCCCGGCTCAGAGCCTGGCCACGGCCCGACCGAGCGCGCGGCGGAACTCGATCGACGTGACGCGTCGCCAGGTGGGACCGAGGGTCCGGCGAAGGCGCACCGACTCTCGTTCGCGATCCGATAGGTAACGACCGACCGCGTCGATCGAGGCCGGCGTGAGGAGCGCGGAGCGCTCGACGAGGAACGCGCGGGCGAGGCCGGCGGCCACGTCGGCGTCGTGGAGCAGGCCGAGGTGGTCCTGCAGCGCGGTGACGCGCTCGATCAACATGCCTGCCTCGGGCCCCAGCGGCTCGCGGAAGAACTCCATCGCATACCGCAGCCGCTTGCCCGCGATCCGCAGCTGGTGCAGCGTGGCCAGGTCGGCCCATCGCAGGACCGCGTCGTAGGCCCGGACGCCCTCGTAGGCGGTCCAGAGCCGGCTCGGCGCCGTGTCCCGGACGCGGCGGGGATCGGTGGGCCCGGCGGGGATCGCGTCCCGCCCGGTCGCCTCGACGAAGGCGACGTGCTCGTCCACGAAGCGCCGGTAGGCCCCCGAGTCCAGGTACCGGACCAGCGTCGTGCGCGCGCGGTCGCGCTCGGCCCGCCAGGCGTCCGCGAGGGGCTGCAGCGCGACCCGCTCGGTGGGGCCGAGCCGCCCGAGGTACGCGTCCAGCCCGTCGATGAGCACGTCGAGATCGCGGACGGCCCCGAGATCGCCGGCCAGCGTGCGGAGACCGCCCACGGACCGGCGGACGCGGCCCCGGCGGAACCCATCCCCGAAGACACGCCACGCCGCGCGCATCCGGCGGGTCGCCACGCGCATCTTGTGGAGGTCCTCGGGGTCCTCGCCGCTGCGCGTCCCGGGCTCCGTGACGAGCATCCGCGCCAGGTGGAACCGGAGGACCTTGCGACCGGCCTCTGCGAAGGCGTCGTCCGCCGTCACGCCGGGCGATCGGCCGACGGAGCGGAGGAGCTGCTCGGCTGCCTCGGAGAGCGGCCGCGCGGGATGCTCCGGCGCGGGATGCTCGGGCGCGGCAGGTGCCACAGCGGCGGCTTCCCGCGGGATCTGCGCGGACGGACCGGCGGGAGGCACGGCCCGGCCATCGCCGGCCGGCTGATCCTCGCCCGCAGGCGCGTCGTTCCGCCCTTCGGCCAGGTCCCGGGCCGCCTCGAACTTGGACTTCGCGGAAGGGCGGACCCCGCCGGTCCGCTCGATGGCCCCGGCCAGGCGACCCAGGATCGCCTCGCCTCCCTGCCGGAGCTCCACCTCGAGCGCCGCGTACCCGCCCAGGCGCCGCCCGCCGGAGAGGATCTCCACCTCGTCCGCGCTCAGCTCCGCGGCGCCGTCCGGCGCGGTCACCTCCCGGACCCGGCGCCTCTGCCTGACCAGGAACCGCTCACCCAGGGACCGGTCGCCGATCATGCGAAGCAGGAGGTCGCGGGCGTCGCTCTCCGGCCAGCTGCGCGGGTCCAGGCCGTCGCCGGCCGGCGCCTCGATCTCCTCGCGGCGGTGCAGTGCTCCGTCGGGTGGCGTGAGCGACTTGAGCCCGACGACCGTCCGATCGCCGCGCACCCGGATGCGCGCGGCGTACCCCGCCCGCTCCACTGCCCGATCGGCGGTGTCCACGTAGCGGTCCTCGACGAGTGCCTCCCGCCACTCGCCTCCGCTGAACCCGGCCACGTCCCCGGCCGCCAGGAGCCGGTCCAGGGCCGCCCGGTCCGTCACGTCGTACTTGAGCTCGACCTCGATGGAGGGCCGGACGGCATCGACGGAGGGCGGGAGGGCATCGGGAGCGCTCACGCCGGACCGCCGGCCGTCTCGAGCGCCCGGGCCATCATCGTCTCGAACGTGTCGACGCCCGCCGGATCGGTCGTCACCGCCTCCGCGCGTCGCCAGACGCCGTCGGCGCCCAGGTCCCACGCCCGCCGGTCGTCCCGCAGCATCACGTCGAGCACGTCGCGCAGCCGCTCGCGCAGGACCGGGTCGTCCACCGGCGTCACCGCCTCCACGCGGCGGTCGAGGTTGCGCTCCATCATGTCGGCCGAGCCGATCGAGAACTCCTCCTCGCCGCCGTTGCGGAAGTAGAAGATGCGCGAGTGCTCCAGGAAGCGCCCCACCACGGAGCGCACGCGGATCGTCTCGCTCACGCCCGGCAGGCCGGGCCGCAGCGAGCAGATGCCCCGCACCAGCAGGTCCACCTGGACGCCCGCCTGGCTGGCCCGGTAGAGCGCGCGGATGACGGCGGGGTCCACGATCGCGTTGAGCTTCATGACGATCCGCCCGCCGCGCCCGGCGGCCTGGTGCTCGATCTCCCGTTCGATGCGCGCGACGACCCCTTCGCGGAGCCCGAACGGCGCCACCAGGATCCGGCGGAACGACCGCTGCCGGGAGAGCCCGGTCAGGAAGTTGAACAGGTCGGTCACGTCGGCGCCCAGCTCGGACCGGCAGGTGAGCAGCCCGAGGTCGACGTAGATCCGGGCGGTCTTCGTGTTGTAGTTGCCGGTGCCGATGTGGACGTACCGGCGCAGGCCCCGCCCCTCGCGGCGGACCACCAGCATCGTCTTGGAGTGGGTCTTCAGCCCGACCAGGCCGTAGACCACGTGGGCGCCCGCCTGCTCCAGCGCGCGCGCCCAGCCGATGTTGGCCTCCTCGTCGAAGCGCGCCTTGAGCTCGACCAGCACCACGACCTGCTTGCCCTGCTCGGCGGCGCGGATGAGCGCCTGGACGATGGGCGAGTCGCCGCTGGTCCGGTAGAGCGTCTGCTTGATGGCCAGCACGTCCGGGTCGCTCGCCGCCTGCTCCACGAACCGCTGGACCGTCCGGGCGAACGACTCGTACGGGTGGTGGACCAGGATGTCGCCCTCGCGGATCGCGGCGAAGACGTCCACCGGCTCGTCCGGGTCGGTCGGTGTCAGCCGGGCCGGCGTGACCGGGTTCCAGGGCGGGAGCTGGAGGCTCGGCACGTCCAGGTCGGCGATCTCGAAGAGCGCGGTCAGGTCGAGCGTGCCGGCCAGGTCGTAGACGTCCTCGGGCGAGCACTGCAGGCCGCGTTCCAGGATCGCGCGCGTCTCGGGGGGCATGGAGCGCTCGACCTCGAGGCGCACGACCTCGCCGAAGCGGCGCCGGCGCAGCTCCTCCTCGATGGCGAGGAGCAGGTCGTCCGCCTCGTCCTCCTCGATGGCCAGGTCCGCGTTGCGGGTGACCCGGAACAGGTGGTGCTCCAGGATCTCCATGCCGGGGAAGAGGATGTCCAGGTTCTCGGCGATGACCTGCTCGAGCAGCATGTACGTCCGCACGCCGACCTCCAGCAGCCGGGGGAGGACGGGCGGCACCTTGATCCGCGCGAAGCCGCGCTCGCCGGTCTCGGGGTTCCGGACCGTCACGGCGAGCGAGAGCGACAGGTTGCTGATGTAGGGGAAGGGATGGCCCGGGTCCACCGCCAGGGGGGTGAGCACCGGGAAGATCTCGTCGATGAAACGCTGGCGGAGCTCCAGGTGCCGCTCCGGACGCTCGGACCAGCCGACGATGCGGATCCCGTGCCCGGCCAGCTCGCGGCGGACCTGCGCCCAGGTCTCCGAGTGCTGGGCCACCATGGGAAGGACCTTCGCCCGGATCGCCCGCAGCGTCTCCGCCGGGCTGAGGCCGTCCGGCGTGCGCTGTGCCCCGCCGGCGGCCATCTGCTGCTTGACGCCGGCGACCCGGACCTGGAAGAACTCGTCCAGGTTGCTGGCGAAGATGGCCAGGAACCTGGCCCGCTCCAGGAGCGGGTTGCGCTCGTCGATCGCCTCGTGGAGCACGCGGGCGTTGAAGTCCAGCCAGCTCAGCTCCCGGTTGGTGTACGGCATCGCCGGGGCGTGCCGCTCCCGCCTGCCGGTGCGCTGGGTGCCGGCGGACGGACCACCCGAGGGACGGACCGCGGTCATGGCGCCCTCAGGGTTCCGGCTCGTACCGACGATCGCCGGTCACCGGGTCGTACCAGACCCGGAACCGCTGGCCGGTGGTGGGATCGTCGAAGACCTCGTCCGTGCGCTCGTACCGCCCCCGGCCGCCCCCTGGGCCCTCCGCGGACGCGGATCCGCCGCCCCAGGGCGGGCCCGAGGCCGGCGTGGGGCGGGCCGCGGACGCCGTCCCCGGGTGCGCGCGGTAGCGCGCCTGCTCGTACAGGGCGATCAGGAGCAGGACGGCGCCGCCGATGAGCAGCCAGGACCCGCCGACCGGCTCGCCGGCGACGATGACCGCCACCCCGAGCACGAACCCGAGGCCGCCGACCAGCCCGAGAAACCCCCGCAGCAACTGCGAGAGATCCGTGCTGCCCATCGATGCCCCTGACGCCGTCCGCGCCGTTCGCCCCGGACCGCGCTCAGCGGGGCTGGTCGTAGCCCGACGGCCCCGCCTCGATGACCACGGCGGTGCCGTACGCCACGATCTCGGTCATGGTCTGGCCCATCTCGGAGCTGTCGAACCGCATGGAGAGGATCGCGTTGGCGCCCATGGCGGTGGCGTTCGCGACCATCCGGTCGATGGCGTGCTTGCGGGCGTCCTCGAGGAGTTCGGTGTACTCCTTGATCTCGCCGCCCACGATGGAGCGGAGCCCGGCGGCGACGTTGCCGGCGAGGCCCCGGCTCCGGACCACCACCCCGAAACACTGGCCCTTGGTCTCGGCCACGCGGTACCCGGCGATGAAGTTGGTCGTGCTGATGATCACGGCGGTGCTCTCCCTAGCGCTCCATGGCGGCGCGCATCGCGCGGCGCGACTCGTCCTCCGGGCAGGGGCAGTTCTCGCGGAGCTGCTCGAAGGTGTAGAAGCCCGTGTGATGGCCATCTGCCCAGGTCGGGGCGATGGCGTAGTTCCCCACCAGTTGCACGTCCACCAGGCGGGTCTGGTCGGGCGTGAGCGTCGGCGACGTGTCGAGCCAGCCCGGCATGCCGGCCTCGCCGCGGCAGTACGCGCACGGGCACAGCCACCGCAGGGTGACCGTGTCGTAGACGGTGCGGTGGCCGTCGGCCCAGTCGATCTCGAGTCGCCCGGCGGCCCGGTCGACGTGGATGCGCGTGGGTACGAGGTATTCGCCGCCTGTCGTGTAGCTGGAGGGCATGCAGCGATTGTAGCGGGGCCTGTACGGGGTCCCCGGACTACACTCGCCCCACGAGTCCCGCGCCGCCGGTCGCCGACCGGTACGCGCCTCGAGCGGCGCCACCCATCGGAAGGGATCCATGACCAGAGCACCCAAGCCATCCGACCTGTACGACCTGCGCGTGCCCACCGACGTCCGGCTCTCCCCGGACGGGCGGTGGGTCGCCTTCAGCGTGAAGTCGACCGCGCCCGGGCAGGCCGACTACCGCGAGGCGGTGTGGCTGGCCCCAGCGGATGGGTCCGAGCCGGCCCGCCAGTTGACCCTGGGCTCGCGCCACGACACGCACCCGCGCTGGAGCCCCGACGGCACCCGCCTGGCCTTCCTCTCGGATCGCTCGGCCGTCATGCAGGCGGGGGGTGGCGCGGTGGGGCCGGAGGAGCGGCCCGGTGGGGCCGAGGGGGCGGCCGCGCCCCCCGCGGCCCAGCCCCTCGCCGACGGCGAGGCGTCGCAGGTCTGGGTGCTGCCGCTGTCCGGCGGAGAGGCCCGCCAGCTGACCCACCTGCCGCACGGCGTGCGGGACCTGGGCTGGAGCCCGGACGGCACCCGCCTGTGCGTGCTGAGCACCTCGGAGACCACGGCCAGGCCCGACCGTCGGCGCCGCGCTCCGGGGGAGCCGCCGCTGTCGGACTACCGGTTCATGGACCGGCTGCAGTACCAGTACAACGGGGCCGGGTTCACGCACGACCGGTTCGCGCACCTCTGGCTCGTGGACGCCGAGAGCGGCGAGGCGCGTCGCCTGACCCGCGGCGCGTACGACGACGGTGCGTTCGCGTGGAGCCCCGACGGCCACCGGATCGTCTTCGAGTCGCGCCGGCACCGGGACCACGACCTCGACTGGCAGCAGGACCTCTTCCTGCTCGACGTGGATTCGGCGCGGGTGACCCGGCTGACCGGTGGGCGCGGGCGCCGCGAGTTCTCGGCCCCGGCGTGGAGCCCCGACGGCCGCTGGATCGCCGCGGTGGGGCACCGCTACCAGGGCCGCGGGCCCGCCCGGCACGACGTCTGGCGCTTCGCCGCCGAGGCGGAGCAGCAGGGCGAGGATCTCACCGCCGCGACCGACCTGCTGGTCGGCTCGGGGATGGGGAGCGATCTCCACGGCGGCGGCGGCCCCTCCCTCCACTGGAGCCGGGACGGCCGCCGGATCACCTTCTCGGCGCCGATCGAGGGCAGCTACGAGCTGTGGCGCGTGGAGGCGGCCACGTCGCGCGTCGAGCGCGTGACGGAGGGCCGGCACTACGTGGGGCAGGTGCACCAGGTCTCGCCGGCCGACGGCACGGAGCGCGTCGCCGTCACGGTGGCGGACCCCACGCACGCCTTCGAGGTGGCCGTGGCGGATCTCCCGGCCGTGCTCTCGTCGCCGCTGGGCGACGGAGCGCTGCGACAGGTCAGCGACTGCATGGCCACCCGGTGGGCGGACGTGGCGCTGGTGGCGCCACAGACGCGCTGGCACGAGGTGGACGGCCGGCGGATCCAGGGCTGGTTCTACCCGGCCCCGGCCCGTGACGACGGGCGGCCCGCGCCGATGGTGCTGGAGATCCACGGCGGTCCGGCCACGCTCTACGGCCACTCGCTGTTCTGGGAGTGGCAGTGCCTGGTGGCGGCCGGGATCAGCGTGTACGCCTGCAACCCCCGGGGATCGGAGGGCTACGGGCAGGACTTCGTGCGCGCGAACTTCCGCGACTGGGGCGACGGCCCGATGGCCGACGTGATGGCCGGGGTCGACGCGCTGGTGGCCGACGGGCTGGTCGACCCCGACCGCCTGGGCGTGACCGGCGGCTCCTACGGGGGCTACCTGACCAGCTGGATCGTGGGACACACGGATCGCTTCAAGGCGGCCCTGACCGCGCGCTCGGTGAACGACATGACCGCCCAGATGCTCTCGGGCGACATCGGCGGGCCGATGTTCGGGACCGAGGAGTACGGCGTCAACCCGTGGGAGGACCACGAGCTGTACTGGCGTCACAGCCCGATCGCCTATGCCGAGCACGTCCGGACGCCGATCCTGATCCAGCACGCCGAGAAGGACCTGCGGGTGCCGATCACGCAGGCGGAGGAGTTCTTCGCCGTCCTGCGCGCGTTCCGCCGGCCGGTCCGCCTCATGCGGGTGCCGGACGAGACGCACGAGCTGACGAGGAGCGGCACGCCGTTCCGGCGCGTCGAGAACATCGTGCAGGTGGTGGGCTGGTTCCGGCACTTCCTGGTGGACGGCCGGCGCGGCCTGCCGCCGCTCCCGCGGGAGAAGCGCGTCCGGCCCTGAGGGCGAGCAGACGGGTCCCGGGCGGGGTGCGCGCCCGGGACCCGCGCCTCGCGCCGTGGCCCCGGTTCCGAGGGCCGCGGCCGCGGCCGCTCC
>JAJYKX010000233.1 GCA_021788175.1 Chloroflexota bacterium | reverse complement strand
GTTTCGATGACTGGCAGGAACACCGTCATCGTGAACCCCGGGGGGTTCGCCCCGGTGGCTTCAGGTCAATCGAGGGTGGGGACTTTCACGTGGCCACCAGTGGGGACTTTCTCACGGCCACGGACACCAATGACCGGGGGATATCGTCCGGCCCATGCCCGATCGGTGCGCACCAGCACCGTATTCCTGACCGGAGAAGCCCCGGACACTTGCCCGCGCAGCCCGCCTCGTGGATCGTTGTGGGGAATGGGCACGAACGCCGTGATCGAGCTGCCGCGCCGCTGGGACCCGGAGCTGCCCTGGGTGCCGAGCCCCGAGCCGCCGTGGACCTGGGAGGTCGGTCGGTACTGGCGGCGCATCCACCGCGGCGCCAGCGCGTATGCCGAGCGCGTTGCGCGTGAGCTCGGGCAGCCCGTCCCGCGCGGGAGCGGGGCACCTCGCGATGGGTTCGTCCCGCTCTGCGACATGGAGCTGTCCACCACCTGCTGGGTGCGAGAGCCGAAAGAAGCCGCCTGGTATGTCGAGCGCCCGCTCGGGCTGGGCGTGGAGGCAGCCCATCGGCTGGCGGCGGGCACGCGGCTCCTCGACGCCGGCTGGGACGGCGAGCAGACCGAAGGCTTGGAGGTCCACGTCTGGCACTTCGCCGATGGACCGCTCGAGGGCCGGACCGCGCTCCACACCCCGCTGGGAGGACGGTTCGGGGCGGTCGCGGCGCTCGTCGATGCCCTCATCGTCCCCGAGTACGAGTCCATCGCGCACGACCCGCAACGCGTCGCCGACCTGCTCCGCGATCTGGTCACGGTCCGTTCCACCGCCCTGGCGAGCCCGGACCCGGAGATCAGCCCCGCCGTGCAGGAGCTGCTCCGCGAACCCGCCACGCTCGACCCGGACCTTCTCTTGGCGCAGTGCTGGCGTCCGGCCATGGCGGTTTCCGCAGCCGAGAGCCATGCGGTGAAGATCCTCGCTGAGCGCAGATGGCAGATGCTGTGGGTCCTTGGCGACGCGGCCAGCGAGGCCCTGGTGCAGGCACTGGCGGGCCGGGTGACGGGCACCAGTTTCCCTCATACGGAGGCTGTCCTCAGTAACTACCGCGGGTGGCAGGCGCTCTTCCGCGCGGCGCTCGCCCGGGAGACCCCCGACCTGCCCGCCGAGGAGCGAGCTGCGCTCACCGTGCCGTGGGAGGACATGGTGCGCGCCACCCGTCGGACGCCGAGCGCGCGAGCGTAGCCTGTCGTCGCGGGATGGGTTCGAGGCGTGCGGCGCTCGCCAATCTCCGTCGATCCGGGCGCCAGTCGCGGGCCAGACGGTGGAGCACTTCGCAAGCCGTCGCGACGACCGCTGACCCCGCCTCGACGGTTGGTACGACACCTCGCCCCGCATCCCTGGCACGGGCCAGCGAAGCCGCCGAGAACGTCGCTTCCTGCCGCACAGGAGAGCGACCGCGCGGCGTCGCGCACGCTGCTGCCGCACTGGCTGTGGCGTGGACCGGACCGGATGCCAGTGGCGCTGTCTGCCGGTGAGCTGACCCACGGACGGCCTGGTCAGCACGCGGCGCCGGCGAGACCACCGAGGGCTTCGAGGGGATTCACCGTGATGTCCTGCGCACGGACCGCCGGGCCGACCACGCGAGCCGCCCAGTCGTGGCCCGCGACACCGCGTGGCGGGCGACCGCCAGGCCGTCGGGTACTCGAGGATCTGAGCGTGCAGACACAGACCGACCGCGAGGAGGCCGGATTCGCATTAGATGCGCACTCGCGTGAGCCGTCCGCGCGGCGCACCGTGCCCGCCGGGGATGTGGAGAAGCGCTCGCGGGGGACAGCCCGGGCAGCGTCCATCACCCCACCGGTGCGTGCCGCCCGAGGCCCGTCCTAGCCGTCGAGGTTCGGCATGTAGCCGAGGGCGGGCAGGTCGAACCAGGGCGGTGCGGGCTCAGCAGGCCGGCTCCCGCCCGCCTGCCAGGCCTCCAACCAGGCGCGGGCAGCAGGGCGGCGCGCGCCGCGTTCAAGCACGATCGGCAGCACGTCGAGGACGGCCGCGTCGGCGCGGAGGTTCACCAGGGCGGCGACGAGGTTATCCAGCTCGGAGCCGTCCACCACGCGCCTCTGGATCAGCGCGACGACCGCCGGCACGTCACCGGGCCGGAGGCGGCCCGACAGGGTGACGGTCGCCCGGTTCCGGATCGCGGGGCGGGGATCGCGCAGCGCGTCGAGGAGCTCATTGCGAACGGCCGGCCAGACGACGTCCGACATGCGAACCCCGCCGGCGTCCTGCAGGCCGACGATGGCGGCGATCCGCATGTAGGGATCGTCGGACGCGCGGACGGCGGCGCGCAGCGCGCCAAGGCGCAGGTCGGGCGGGATCAGCTGCGGGCGGATCAGCAGGTTGAAGCGAGCCTGGCGCGGCTAGCCGTCCGCCAGGATCGCTCGCACTCGTGCAGCCTGGGCTGGGCTGAGGTCGCCCGCGATGTGCCGCGTGACGAGGTCGTCGAGCTCGGGCTCCGCCAAGAACGCCTCGAACCAGTCGGAACGCTCGTCGATGTGCCCGAAGACCAGGTGCTCGAACACCGCCCGGGCATCGGGCGACGGCTCGGGGACGATCTGCAGCTCGGGACGCGGTTCCTCGCTCGCCTCTCGCTGGTGCCCGGCGGACTGCTCGGATCCGCGCCGCCATGGCCATCGCATGCGGCAACCCTCCCAGCGCCCGGAGATCGCGGACGCAGCGCCATGATGCGCGCGAGATCGGCGAGAAGTGCGGCCAGGCCGCGGTGGCGCACGACCGCCGGCGGCCACCTCGCGCGCCATGGGACCAACGTCCACTTGCCGGCGCCCGGACGCGCGCCAACCATGTGCACATGGGAGCCCACCAGCTCGACCGGCCGGCCTTCGTCGCGGCCCACGATGGGCTCTGCGCGGCGTCGATCGCCCTGGGTGCCCTGGAGAGCGGCGACGCCGGGCCGGCCCGCGCCGCCATCGCCCGCTGGCTGGAGGTGCATACCAGCGGCAACCCCGATAGCGTGCGCCGCTACCCGTGGCCGATCAACACGGCCTACTACCAGCTGCCGCCCTATGTCCCGCCGCGCACCACCTGGCACGCCTGGCGGCCGGCCGAGGAGGAATGGCGACAGCGGGATATCGGCCGCTTCGAGGCCTCCCTGCTCGGGCCCCTCGTGCTGTCGGACGCGGTCGCGCTGCTCGATCGACTCGCCGAGGACGGCGAGGGGGATGCGGCGGCGCTCCTCGAGCGGGTCCTGCCGGTCGTGCGGCGGGACATGGCCCGCCTCGTCGTCGGGCAGCATGCCTGGAGCGACACGTGGGGCCTCTGGAACCTCGCCCGTCACGAGGGCACCCTGCGCCGGCTGCATCCCTTCGCGCTCGCCGTCGCCGACACGTACGCCGCCCGCGCCGTCGCCCAGGGCTCGGTCGGGACGGGCAGTCGCTTCCCCTTCCACGACCGGCCCCTTGTCTCGGTCTCGGCGCAGCTCGCGGCCGGGCTGGTGGCGCTCGGCTTCCGCCCCCAGCTGACCGGTCGGCTGGCCGCCTGGGTCGCGGCGCGCGAGGCCGCCGACGGGGCCTGGGGCGACGCCGACGGCCCGGCAGACCTGCTCACCACGCTCGTGGCGGCCGACCTGCTGGCCGGC
>JAJYKX010000042.1 GCA_021788175.1 Chloroflexota bacterium | reverse complement strand
CCCGCGGACCAGCCCGGGGCCTCGGCCAGTCGCCCGGTTCAGTGCGCCCGGTGCGAGCGCGTTGCGCCTACTTCCCCGAGCCGCCGCCCAGGTAGCGCAGGGCCACCGCCGCGTGGAGGGCCATCCCGGCAGCCATCGACGCCTCGTCGAACACGACCCGGTTGGAATGGTTCTGCGGCGCGGTCGCCTCGTCCACGTCCGCCGGCCGGGCACCCAGCTGCACCATCGCGCCGGGCACGCGCTGGAGCACGTACGAGAAGTCCTCGGCACCCATCAGTGGCGCGTCGAGCACGTGGACCCGGTCCGGGCCCAGCAGCTCGATCACCAGGTCGCCCACCATCCCCACGAACGACGGCGTGTTCACGGTGACGCCGTACCCGGGCTCGATCTCGAGCTCCGCGGTCGTGCCGTGGGCCGCGCAGATCCCCTCCACCACCCGTCGCACGCCCGCGTGCACCTTCGCGCGCGTCGCCTCGGACACCGTCCGGATCGTCCCGTCCAGGTGTGCCGTCTCCGGGATGATGTTGTCCCGCGTGCCCGCCACGACGCGACCCACCGTGATCACGGACGGATCGAACACGTCGACGGTCCGGGTGATCATCGTCTGGAGCGCCAGGATGATCTCGGCCGCCACGGGGATCGGGTCCACCTCCAGGTGGGGAGTCGAGGCATGCCCGCCGCGACCCCGCACCGTCAGGTGGATCGTGTCGGCGGCCGCGTAGATCGCGCCCGGTCGCAGGGCGATGGTCCCCGCGGGGTAGCGGGTCCCGATGTGGATGGCGAATGCCGCCTCGACGGGGGTCGGCGCGGAGTCCAGCAGCCCCTCGTCGAGCATGTACCTGGCGCCGTGCCAGCCCTCCTCCCCTGGCTGGAACATGAGCAGGACGTTCCCCCTGAGACTGGCGCGCCGGTCGACGAGCAGGCGCGCCGCGCCGAGCAGCATCGAGATGTGCGTGTCGTGGCCGCAGGCGTGCATGGTGTCGCCGGTCTCGGATGCGAACTCGAGGTCGGTGTCCTCGTGGAGCGGCAACCCGTCCATGTCGCCGCGCAGCAGGATGGTCGGGCCCGGCTGGGCGCCCTGGATCACGGCGGTGACCGAGCTGACGGCACTGCCCAGACGGGGCTCGAGCCCGAGCCGCTTCAGCTCGGCGACAACGATCGACTGGGTGGCCGGCAGCTGGAGGCCGACCTCCGGCCTCCGGTGCAGGGTGCGCCGCACGGCGACGATCTCGGGAAGGATGGACTGCGCGTCGGCAAGGAGGTTGTCGGTCATGGCGTGAGTATGGCGCGGCGGCCCCTCGCAGGGCGCCGTCTGCCACCAGGGCGTCCCACGCTGCTCGAGCCCCCAGCGTCGACCCCGGCAGGGGTCGGAGCGGGACCAGCCGCCGCTGCCGTCACTCCGGCGACACGTCCCAGATCGCGGCGTCCACCACCGACTTGAGCAGCACCTGGCTCCAGGCGGCCCCTGGATCGGGATCCATGAACTCCGACACGGCCTCGCGCCATACCTTCGCGTATGGGTTGTCGGGGTCCCTCTGCGCCGCGGACAGCGTGTCCAGCGCGGCATAGGAATCGAGCCCTTCGAGCACGCGGTACTGACCTGCCCCCTTCTCGGACGAGAACGCGGTGACGAAGGTTCCGACGTACGACATGCCCGGCGGATACGCCGCGGCGATCCGCTGCTCGTTCGCCGCCAGCCACCGCTGGAAGGCCTCCTCGCGTCCGGCCCGAACGCTGAAGCCGGTCTCCTGGATGAACCGCATGGCAGCCACCTCCATCGGTCGTCGGCCGACCCGTGCCCGGCGGGCGCCCGGCCGGCGAGCCGTCCTGCACGGCGGACCGACCGCCCCGACGTGGCCGGGTCGACACGCAGGAAGTGTCAGGCGCGGGCGTTCCCCGGGCGTTCCTCGACGGGATCCGCGACGGACTCCGCGGGACCCCGGGTCAGCGATGCGCCCCCCGTGGGGTGCCTCCGTCGCGGCGGCACGAGCCGGGGCCAGGCGGCACGAGCCGGGGCCAGGCGGCACGAGCCGGGGCGATCAGTAGAGCGGGCAGACCTGCGGGCGCGGAGTCGGATGCGCAGCGGCGAAGGTGGCGGTGGTGCCGGCGATGCGCCGGGCGACCACGAACAGCTTGTTGTAGGTGCCGTACGGGCCCTCGGACGTCTGCAGCCAGACTTCCTGGCTGGTAGTGGCCGCGAGCGCCGCCGGCACCGTGTACTGGTGCCTCAGCACCTTGATCACCTGGTAGGTGTACATGTGGTCGTCGCTGGTCCAGGCGTAGACCTTCATCCCGATCATCCGGGCCCCGTTGTTCACCAGCGATGCGTTGAGCAGCGGCAGGAACATGCCGGTCCGAGCGTGCGCGTAGATGAAGGCGGCGCCGCCCTCGCCGGGCTGCGAGTACTCAGGCATGTACATGGCCACGTTGCAGTAGGGGAACGCGTTGCCCTTCTGCAGCACGACGGGCAGGTCGATGCCCATCGCCGGGATCGCGACCCTGGTGGCGACGGCGTACTTCAGGAGCCCACAGTGCGCGTCCGTTCCGCTCGCGATCCGGGCGGCGATGTTCCCGCTCCACGTGGCGCGCCAGACGGTGGCCTGCTGCGCCGCCGTGAGCGTGCTGGTGCCGGTGACGCTGCCGCTGGCGTCCGTCCTGACGGCGGCGAGCTTCACCACGGCGATCGGCTTCGCGCAGGTCCCGCGGTAGACCATCACGGAGTACGAGGTCGACGGCTGCAGCCCCTGCGCGGTGATCGACATCACGCCGGTGCCGGTCGTGTACGCGACCAGCGTGGCCGTGCCGCTGATGCCGCCGCTGAGGTCGGCGCGCCAGATCCGCCGGGCCTGCATCGCGTCCGCCGACGGAACGGCCAGCAGGGCGAACGTGGCAAGGACGAGGAGGAGCGTGGCGACGCGAAGGGGGAGTTTCATGCGGACTCCTGGCTGCAGTTCGGTCCGGCATCAGGGCCGGGGTTCGCGGGCGACGACTCGGCATCGAGCGTGCCCTCCGGGCCGTGCGATGGGCACGGCGTCTGCTGTCCCGGGCGACAGGATACCGGCAGAGCGGCTGATCGCGCCGGCGCGGCCGCCGATGGCCGGCCGGGAACCGGGCGCCGCGGTGCGGTCCTGGCCCGAGCGGCGCAATCCGGTCGCCGTCGGGCGGCGTGTGTGGTCGCCGTCGGGCGGCGCGGCCTGGTCGCCGTCGGGCGGCGTGTGTGGTCGCCGTCGGGCGGCGTGTGCACGAGGTGCACGCAAGCGACCAGTGCGCCGGCGGGGTATCGTCGGTGGACGGACTGACCACGCGCTCGGTCGAGTCGTGTGCATCCCATGCACGGAACGAACGGGATGGATGGCGTGTCGGGCCCGCGACGCCGGAAGCGTGCGTCGGGTGCACCAGTTGCACAGAGCGTGCCCCAGTTGCACAAAGCCGTGCGCCACGTGCACATCTGGACCCTGCACGCGACCACCCGTGTCCCCGCGGCTCATTTGCCGGTCGCGTACGTGCATGTGGCGCACGCGGGTCCGGCGGTCCGGGTCGTATCCATGGAATTCGGGCTCCCTCTGTCGCGCACGTGCACGGGGTGCACGCGGGAGCGGTGGTGGACGGTCGGACACACTGGAGTCCGGCCTTCCCGGTCTCAGGTGTGCATCCGGTGCACGGCCGGCCTCCGGATCGCGGCCACACCCGGTGCACGGCCCGCAGGCAGATCACAAGCGGCATGCCCGGTGCACGGCCGGCCCCGAATCGCGGCCACACCCGGTGCACGGCCCGCAGGCAGATCCCAACCGGCATGCCCGGTGCACGGCCGGCCTCCGACGAGGTGCAGTCGCCGCCAGGATCAGCCGGGAAGGTCGCACGCGATCGCCACGGGGCCAGCGACCCGGCCGTCGTCGCCGGCCGGTCCCCGCTACAGCTCCTGCCGGCGGAACGAGAGCCAGGCGAGCAGCACGGCGGCCAGCACGATCGCGACGTTGACCGCGACCGGACCGGCGAGGTCGGATGCCGGCTGCCCGAGGGCCAGGGCACGCGCCGGCACCACGAGCGTCTCCGGCATGTACCGGCCCACCGTGGGCAGCGCGGAAACGATCCCCGTGACGACGAGGAAGACCACGCCGATCCCGGCACCCGCGGCCGCCGAGCTGGTCAGCGTGCTTCCCAGGAACGTCAGAGACGCGTACACCACCAGGCTGAGCCACAGCAGCGCGCACATCGCGACGAAGCCGCCGACCGGCAGCGATCCGAACAGGACGAGCGTGTAGTAGTAGGCGAGCACCCCCGCGACCACCGTCGCGACGAGCAGGTTCGCCGCCACTGCCACCAGCTTGGCAACCAGGAACGCCGCGCGGGACACCGGCTTGGTGAGGATGAAGGCAGCGGTCCCGCGGTCCTTCTCGGTGGCGACCGTCCCCATCGCCAGGAGGATCGCGGCCAGCGCCCCGAACTGCGTCAGGTTCTTGAGGAACTGGTCGACCGCATCCGCGATGATGGGCGTCGAGATCAGGCCGACGAGCGAGAGCTGGTCGCCGGCCAGCGCCTTGATGATCTCCGGCAGGTACTTCGCGGTGAGCGGCGAGACGATCGCGAAGAGCGCGAAGACGATCGCGACCACGTACAGGCGCATCGTGCGCGTCTGCTCCAGGAGCTCCTTGCGGAGCAGCAGGCCGAAGCCGCTCATCGGTCGGGGCGGTGCGCGGGCCCGGTCGGGCGCTCGGGCCAGGACGACGGCATGCGGTCGGGCTGGCGCTCCGAACCTGCGGTGGGACGTTGGTCACCGCGCGTCGTGGACCCAGCCGAATGCTCGGGCCAGGACGACACGGCCCGGCCGGGGCGCTGCGCGGGCTCGGTGGGGAGGTCGGGCCGGGAGGATGCCGCGCCATCGGGGCGCTGCGCGGGCTCGGTGGGGAGGTCGGGCCGGGAGGATGCCGCGCCATCCGGGCGCTGCGCGGGCTCGGTCGGGAGCTCGGGCCGGGGGGACGGCGCCCCGGGGACCGGCACAGCGCCGTCGATCACGTGTGCGCCGCCGATCTCCTGCGCGCCGCGGGTCCCCTGAGCGTCGCTCCCGGCTCCGGCGACGGGGCTGCCGGTCGGCGTCGGTCCTGGCTCCTCCGCGGGTCGCGCACCGTTGGCGACCAGGTGCAGGAAGACGTCCTCGAGGGACGGGCGCGCGCGCTCGAACGAGGCCAGCGTGACCCCCGTGGAGGCCAGCAGCGGCAGGAGGGCGGGCCCGGCCACTGCCGGATCGCGCACGAAGACGCGCAGCAGTCCGTGCTCGACGCGCATGTCGCGCATCCAGGGCTGCCCGCGGATCGCATCCGCCAGCCGTGCCAGCGCATCGGCCTGCCCGGGCTCCGGGTCGATCTCGTAGACGGGCTGCGCATATCGCTGGAGGAGCTCGTCGATGGGCGCCTCGATCACCAGGCTGCCGTAGTTGAGGATCGCGACCCGGTCGCAGACGCGCTCGACGTCGGTCAGGATGTGGGTGGACAGCACCACCGTGGCGGTCCCGCGGAGTCGCTCGATGATCTCCAGGACGTCCCGTCGGCCCTCCGGATCGAGCGAGCTGACCGGCTCGTCCAGGAACAGCACCGAGGGGTGGTTCACGATCGCCTGGCCGATCCCGAGCCGCTGCAGCATGCCGCCGGAGTACGTCCCGATCCGGCGCCGCGCCGCATCCTCCAGCCCGACGGTCTCGAGGATCTCGGCGACGCGGCGGCGCCCCTCGGCACCCTGCAGGCCGTGCAACCGCGCGACCATCTCGAGGAGTTCGACGCCTCGCATCCAGCCGTAGAAGCGCGGGTCCTGGTCCAGGTAGCCGATCCGGCGCTGCAGCCGGCCGTCGGTGAGCCCGATCTGGATGGCGTCCACGGTCGCGGTTCCGTACGACGCATGGGCGAGGCCGGTGAGCAGCCGCAGCGTGGTGGTCTTGCCGGCACCGTTGGGCCCGAGGAACCCGAAGATGCTGCCCCGGGGGACGCGGAGGTCGAGGCCGCGGACGGCATGGATGGAGCCGAACCGCTTGCCCAGCCCGTGCGTCTCGATGGCGAAGCCGTCGCTGACGGGTGGAGTCGGAGCCGGCGCCGGAGCCAGCATGACGCCATCGGGCGCGGAGGTCGGTGCGGTCCGGGCAGGGCCGGGCGTCGTCACGCGTCCTCCCGGCCGAAGAAGAAGTAGGCGAGCGGCCCGAGGATGTTCACGAAGAAGATGATGAGCGCCCAGATCGGCTTGCTCACGAACCGGACGTGCCGCTCCTCGCGGAACAGGTCGATGATCGCAAGCACGAGCAGCGCCAGCTGCAGGACGAGCAGCGGAAAGATGAGCGGCAGGATCTGCCGCAGCTGATCCATCTGGTGAGCGACGTCGGGCACATCGCACCTCCGGCGGACACGGACACAGGGACCATACCGTGGCCGTCCAGACCCGGCAGGGGCCGTTCGGGGCAGCGCGCGCAGGTCGTCCTTCGGAATGGATTCCCGGGGAGGGTGCGTGACTGGAAGATGCGCGTGGTCCACCCGCGCCGCGGTGGAGCGGGCGCCGGCGATCCCGTCGGGCGCCGTGCCGGACAACCGCTCGATGGGATCAATGACTCTGGCGGGCCGCGAGCCGCGCCACGGATACTGTGCGTCACGCGGGAGGTGATGACGCGCGGCTCATACCCCGGCCGCCGGGGCCGCGCCGAACCACTGGCGAGCCCGACCCGCGAATCGCCGAAGGGGGCAAGGGCGATGGGCCATATCCGCCACGAAGTCAAGGTCGGGGCGCCGGTCGGTGACGTCTTCGACCTCGCGTGCCGGACCGAACGGCACGCGGAGTGGGATCCGTACATGGACACGCGGAACTTCAGCGGGCCGATCGACCAGGCCGGGACCACGTTCGATTCGACGCTCCGCCTGATGGGCCAGCGGATCGAGAGCAAGTCCACCGTCGTGCGAGTGGAACGGCCCCGGCTGATCCACATCAGGGGGAAGGCGAGCAACGGCTCGACGAGCGACTGGGTCTACCGGTTCGATCCGGCGGGCACTGCCACCCTCTGCACGCTGGACATCGAGTACGAACCGCCGGGGATCCTCGCGGAAGTCATGGACCGCCTCGTGTACGAGCGTGCGCTCGAGCGAGCAGTGCGCCACATGGCGGAGAACTTCGCGGCACTCGCCGAGGAGCACGTCCTGCAGCCCGCCTGAGCACGTCCCTGCGCCCAGGTGACGGTGGCCGGGCCAGTCCGAGCGAACGCGGGCTGGCCCGAATTGCGTCCAGGACCTGGCGTGGGCCCCGAAATGTGCCCGGGGCCTGGCGTGGGCCCCGAATTGTGTCCGGGGCCTGGCACGGGCACGGGGCCGGCTCCGGCTCTGACCCGGTCCGGTCGCGAGCCCCGGGGAACCGGAGCGGCGCAGGACGCGTCATGCGGTCGGCACGGCTCGCGGAGCCGGAACCCACGGAGGGACACCCGATGCGACGTACAACCCTGACCACCTCGACGGTGATCGCCCTGGGCGCCCTGGTGCTGTCGGCGGCCGCGATCGCCTCGCCGGCGCTGGCGGGTCGCGATCAGCCGGCCCCGGCGAGCGGCGGGATGGTGCCCGCCGTCAACGCATCCGCCACGAGCGAGCCGTCGATCACCGTTCACGGCACCGGGATCGTGACGCTGACGCCGGACATGGCCACGGTGGTGCTGGGCGTGCAGGCGCAGGCATCGACCGCGAAGGCCGCGCAGTCCAGCGCGTCGGCGAGCATGAACGCCGTCATCGCCGCGGTGAAGCGCCACAACATCGCCGCCGCGGACATGGCGACCGTCGACATCTCGCTCGGCCCGGTCTACGACTACAGCGGCAACAAGCAGACGCTGGTTGGCTGGCAGGCCTCCCAGTCGCTCTCGGTCAAGGACCGCAACCTGAACGACACCGGCTCGCTCATCGACGACGCCGTCGCGGCGGGCGCGAACTCGATCCAGGGCGTGACGCTCTCCGTGGCCGACCAGAGCGCTGCGGCCGCGCAGGCCCGCGCGGCGGCGGTGGCCGACGCGAAGGCGAAGGCCCAGGGACTTGCGACGGCCGCCGGCGTGACGCTGGGCGCACCGATCTCGATCAGTGAGACCAGCGCACCGTCGCCGACGCCGGTCGCGATGGCCGCACCGGCCGCGGGTGCCATGGCATCGACGCCCATCGTCCCCGGCTCGTTCCAGGTCGAGGTCGACGTGGACATCACCTACGCGATCGACTGACGGCGGGGCGGCGGCCACCGCCCGCCGGCTTGCGCCCCCCGGGGCCCGGGACGCTCCCGACGCGCCCATCGGTCGGTGCGACGCGTCGGCCTCCGGCACGTCGACTACCCTTGGCACAGGGAACCGACCACCGGAGACCGCGCGCCATGCCGAACCGCCGCCCGCTCCTCGCCGCCGCCCTGGCCCTGATCCTCCTGGCCGCACCCGAGGCGCCCATCACGGGCGCCTCGGTCGTGCTTGCCCAGTCCGATACGCCGCTCCAGGCCGGGCAGCTCGCCGCCCGGTCGATCGACGTCTTCGGCTATCTCCCCTACTGGGAGATCGACTCGACCGTCGACGCACACCTCCGCTATGACGTGATCAACACGATCGCGCTCTTCGGAGTTGCGTTCCGCACCGACGGCAGCCTGAACACCACCGATGCGAGCTACAGGGCCGTCACCGGTCCCACCGCGGCGGCCATCGTGCAGCACGCGCACGCGGCCGGCGACCGGGTGGTCATGACGTTCGAATCGTTCAACGCCGACCACAACGCCCAGTTCCTCTCCGACCCGCAGGCGCAGACCGCCTTCATCGCCAATGCCATCGCCCTGGTCCGGCAGCTGGGCCTGGACGGCGTGAGCATCGACATCGAGGGGCTGTCGGGCACCTACTTCACGGCGTATGGCGCCTTCGTCGGGGCCGTGCGCCAGGCGGTCCTCACCTACGACCCGGCGGGGCAGGTGAGCGTGGCGACCAACTCGAACGGCAGCGGCGCGAAGATGGCCGCGGCGGCCGCCGCGAACGGCGTCGACCGCATCTTCCTGATGGGCTACGGCTACCGCTCGGCCAGCAGCGACCCGGTGGGCAGCATCGATCCCCTGGTGACGGCATCCGGCACGCAGAACCTGACCTGGAGCCTGGACCAGTATGCCGCTGCCGGGGTGCCGCCCCAGAAGCTGATCCTGGGCCTCCCGCTGTACGGCCGGGAGTGGCCGACCGTCTCGTCCGGCATCCGGAGCGCTCGCCAGTCGGCTGCCGTCTACGGCGGTGGCGGACCGGTCTTCGTCAAGGATCTCGCCACCGACGGCGCGGGCATGTCGGCGCGCTTCGACACCCTGGAGCAGTCGGTGGTGCTGTCGCGCTGGGATCCCGCCGACGCGACGTGGACGCAGCTCTACTACGACGACCCGGCTGCCATCGCGCCCAAGGCCCAGCTGGCGCTCCGACGCGGCCTGGCCGGGGTGGGGCTCTGGGCGCTGGGGTTCGACCGCGGCGAGCCCGGCTACTGGGACGTGCTGGCCTCGCTTCACCGGGGCCTGGAGGTGTCACGGATCTCGGTGTCGCCGTTCCTCTCGACCTCGACGAAGGTCACCGTGCAGATCGGCTGGAAGTCCGCCGGGCACGCGGTCACCGGCGTGCGCGTCTCGAACGACGGCGCGACGTGGTCGTCCTGGCGCCGCGCGACCGCCACGATCCCCTGGACGCTGGGGACCGGCCCCGACGGCCTCCGCACGGTGTACGTGCAGGTGCAGGACGCGTCCGGCGCGCGCTCGACGATCCGTCCGGTCGACGTGGTGCTCGTCCGGCACGGGCCGGTGGTCGGCACGCTGACGCTGGCCTGGTCGGCGTCCGCGGGCAAGTGGGTCTCGCGCTTCGGCGCAGGCGACCCGGCCGGGGTCACCGGGTACCTCTTCCAGTACCGGATCGGGTCCGGCTACTGGCACCAGCTCAGCCGGACCGCCACCGGGACCGCGGTCCGGATCGGGGCGGCCCAGGTGGCGAAGGTCACGGTCCGGG
The DNA here is from genome assembly GCA_021788175.1 of Chloroflexota bacterium. Lineage (GTDB taxonomy): Bacteria > Chloroflexota > Limnocylindria > Limnocylindrales > CSP1-4 > JAJYNJ01. Next base: position 8,088 of record JAJYKX010000042.1, on the reverse strand, counting down.
TGCGGGCCCGCAACGCGGTGGGGCTCTGGGGCTCCTGGAAGACGGTCACGACACCGTAGCCCGTGCGCCGCAGCCGGCGCGCTGCGGGCCGTGTGCCGGGAACCGGGGACGCAGGCTCCCCGCCGCCCGAGGACGCGCTCCGGCCTACATCCCGGAGAGCTCGCGGATCGGCCGCGCCAGGGCGGACATGTCCTCGTCGCCATGGCCACGGGCGATCAGCCCGTTCTCCAGCTGCGCAGCCAGTCCCGCCACGGGCAGCGACGCGCCCGCCTCGCGGGCAAGCTCCAGGGCGATCGCGAGATCCTTCCGGTGCAGCGCCACCTTGAAGCCGAGCGGGTAGCGGTCCTCGATCATCCGGCCGCTCCGGTTCGTGAGCACCCACGACTGCGCCGCACCGCCGCTCAGCGCCGCAACGACGGCGTCGGGGTCCAGGCCGGCCTTGAGAGCCAGCATGATCCCCTCGGCGACCCCCAGGTAGGAGCCGCAGAGGATGACCTGGTTCACCGCCTTGGTGGCCTGGCCGGCACCGACGGGGCCCATGTGGGTGATGGTCCGGCCCATCGCGGCGAGCACCGCGTGCGCCCGTGCCACGTCGTCGGGCTCCCCGCCCACCATGATCGTGAGCGTGGCCTGGACGGCTCCCTCCGATCCGCCCGACACGGGCGCATCGACCATCGCAATCCCGCGCTCGCGGAGGCGCGCGGCGAAGGCGCGTGTCGCGCTCGGGCTGATGGTCGAGCAGTCGATGACCAGCGTCCCCGGTGCCGCACCCTCGGCGATGCCGTCGTTGTCGAAGAGTACGGACTCGACGTCGGGCGTGTCGGAGACACACACCACCACCACGTCCACGGCGGCGGCCAGCTCGCGCGGGGTCCGCGCCTCCGTTGCGCCCATGTCCACCAGCGGCCGGGCCCGGCCGGCGGTGCGGTTCCAGACGTGCAGCGGATACCCCGCGCGCACGAGGTTCGCCGCCATCGCGGCACCCATGGTCCCGAGACCGACGAACCCGACTCGCTCCATCCTGCGCTCCTCGCGTGACCGCGCCAGGCCCGTTGCCCCCGTCCGAACCCGTCCTGCGACCGCGCAATGGTATCCGCGGGAGCGACGCGACGGGCCCCGAGGATCCAGCCGGCGGTCAGCTGCGTCCGATCCGACGCCTGCTGCTCGAGACGCCTGCTGCTCGAGCGGCTCCCGATCAGGCCGGCGGCCGTGCCTAGCGGCGCGCCCCGCCTCCGGTGACGCGGAGGAGCATCAGGAAGAGGTTGACGAAGTCCAGGTACAGGGCGAGCGCCCCGAGCACCGAGGCGTTCTCCCGGTTCTGGATCCACGCCATCCGCCCGTTCTTGATGCGCTGCACGTCGAACGCGGTGAGGCCCGTGAAGATGAGCGTGCCGACGATCCCGATGACGAAGCTGAGGCCGGACCCGCCGATGAACAGGTTGGCCAGCGAGGCGACCACGATCCCGATCAGCCCGGCGAAGAGCAGCCCGCCGAGGCTGGTGAGGTCGCGACCGGTGACGTAGCCGTACAGCGCGGCCGCGCCGAAGATCGCCGCGGCACCCACGAATGCCGAGGTGACCGAGCCGATGTTGTAGACCGCCAGGATGATCGCGAACATGGCGCCGTTGAGCGCCGCGTACACGAACAGCATCAGCAGGGCCACGGTCGAGTTGAGCCTGTTGATGGCTGCGGAGAGGCCCAGGACCATCGCGAACTCCGCGATGATCAGGATGATGAAGTTGTTCGCGACGAGGGTGAGGGCGCTCTCGTTCGCCAGGGTCATGAACGCGGTCGCGGCGCTGACCACCAGCGCCAGGAACATCCAGACGAAGCTGGCGGTGAGGAAGCCCTCGCGAACGCCGGTCACCGGGCGGGCAGTCAGGACGCGGGGGTCCCAGCCGTAGCCCGCCGATCCCCCCTGGGTATCGGTCACGTCGGGGGCATCGTACCGGTATGGGTCGTTGGGATTCCTGTTGAACACGGACTGTGTCTCCTTGGTTTTCGGCCGTCGGGCCGGACTAGAGTGTATGCCCGTCGCGTCAAGAGCAGATGAAGACTGGATGAAGCCGCACACTCACGGTTCGGAATCCGCCCGGGATGCGGATGTCGCCGGGATCGCGGCCGACGCGGATGTCGCCGGGATGGCCGGCGCCCGCTCGTCGTGCCGGGTGCCGTCGTGCGCCTGCGGCACGCGGACGGCCTGGTACCGACCGAGCCTGGGGAATCGCCACGCGATGACCGCCAGCCCCGCCAGGCAGGCGATCCCGCCACTCACCACGGAGACCTGCGCGCCGAGGGCGGTGGCGACGGCGGTCGCCTCCATGTCCCCCAGGCGTGGACCCGCCGCCACGACCATGCCGTGGAGCGCGGAGAGCCGGCCGCGCAGCTCATCCGGCGTGGCCAGCTGCAGGATGGTGCCGCGGAAGACCGCGCTGATCACGTCCGCGGCCCCCGCCACCGCCAGCAGAAACAGTGCCAGGGGCAGCGAGAACGTGGCCAGCCCGAACGCGGTGATCGCCAGCCCCCAGACCGTCACCGCCGCATAGACGGCGCGTCCCTGGAAGCGGACCCGCGACACCCAGCCGGTCATCAGCGCACCGACCAGCGCGCCGGCGGCAGGCGCGGCGGCCAGCAGCCCGTAGCCCCCGGCGCCCGCGTGGAAGACGGTGAGCGCGAGGATCGGGAAGAGCGCCTGGGGCATCCCGAAGATCATGGCGTCCAGGTCGACGACGAACGACCCGAGGATCTCGGCGCGGCTGCGCGCGAAACGGAGCCCCTCGGCCATCGCTGCGATCCCCGGGCGCGCCGCCCCGGCGAGGGCCGGGATGGGGGCGATGACCACGAGGGCGGCGAGCGAGGCACCGTAGGTGATGGCGTCGACGAGGTACGCGCCGGCAGGCCCGACGGCGGCGATCAGCACTCCGCCGATGGCCGGGCCGACCACGCCGGCGGTCTGGGACCCCGCCTGGTTGAGGGCGATGGCCATGGTGAGGCGCTCGCGCGGCACCAGCCGGGGGATGGCCGAGGTGCGGGACGGCTGGTCCACCGCGGAGACAGTCGCGGCGAGGAACGCGACGACGTAGACGAGGATGATCGGTGCGTGCGGCACGAGCGCGATGGCGGCCAGGGCCGCGCTGCTCAGCGCGAGCACGGACTGGGTGACGAGGAGGAGCCGGCGGCGATCGACGGCATCGGCAACGGCGCCACCGTACAGCGAGAACGCGAGCAGCGGCACCAGCTGCACCAGCGACAGGGCGCCGATCGAGAGCGGCGACCCGGTTGCCACCCAGAGCTGGTACGGCAGGGTGACCACGGTCACCTGCCGGCCGATCGCGCTGATCATCTGCCCGGCCCAGATCAGCCGGAAGTCGCGGTCCCTGCGGAGCGGCTCCAGGTCCAGCAGCAGCGATGGGCGACGACTCACGCAGCGCCCCGGAGGGTCGCGCGCGCCCGGTCTGCCACACCGAGCCGGGGGATCGCATGGCGCGCGGCGACCACCCGGGGGCGGGCGATCACGTGCCGCGCGGCGATCGCGCGGGGGCGGGCGATCGCGCGTCGAGGGGCGATCACGCGGGACCGGCGGCCCCCCCGCGCGTGCCCCGGCGAGCCCGGGCGCCCGGCCGGGCGGGACGCGCGTCCCGCGATTCGGCGGCCTCGGCGGCTCGCGCCAGGACCCACAGGTAGTCGGCCAGCCGGTTGAGGTACGGGAGGGTCCACTCCCCGGAGAGTCCCTGGCGCTGGAGGGCGACGACGCGTCGCTCCGCGCGGCGGACGATGGTCCGCGCCAGCTCGATCGAGGCGGAGACGCGGCTCTCCCCGGGCACGACGAACTCGGCCGGCATGGCGACCCGCGACTCCAGGTCGGCCAGGGCGAGCTCGACGCCGCTGACCATCGATTCGGTGACCCGGCTCACCCCGTCCTGCAGGCGATCGCGGGCACCAGGGTTCGCAGCAAGCTCGGCGCCGACCACGAAGAGCTCGCGCTGGAAGCGGAGGATCAGCTCGCCGATCGTGGCCAGCGCGGGGGTCAGCACACCGTACTGATCCTTCATCGCCAGCTCGGCGCGGGCCAGCCCGAGCGCGGCGACCGCCTCATCGACCGACCCGTAGGCCTCGGTGCGCGGGTCGTCCTTGGCGACCCGCTCGCCCCCGAAGAGCAGCCCGGTGGTGCCGTCGTCGCCGCGACCGGTGGCCACGGCGCTGTCGCGGATGCCCGGCCTGCGCTCCGTCACGCGTCGCCCGCCCGCTGCTGGCTGCTCACCACGTGAGACCCGCATCGCGCGGGTCCCAGCGCTCCGCGAGCAGGGTGATCTTGACGTCGTGCCCCACGACCTCCTCCGTCGCCTCCTTGACTTGCTGGATCATGGCGCCGGCGTACGGGCAGAAGGGGGTGGTGAGGATCATCCTGACCTCGGTGTGATCGGGCCCGAGGATGATCTGCTTGATGAGCGCCAGCTCGACCACGTTCATCCCGATCTCGGGATCGACGACCTGCCGGAGCGAATCCAGGATGGCGAGCTCGGTCGCGCGCCGCTGGGCGTCGAACCCGGTGGGCAGTGGCGTCGGGGTGGCGGCGGAGGCATCGGCGGAGAAGGCGGCCTGCGCGCCGGACACGTCGGGCGAGGCGTTGGGGGTGGTCTCGGTCATGGTCGGGTCGGGTTCCTCGTGGGCCGGTGCCGCGGACGCGGCGCGGCCATGTGCTGTGCGCCCATCCTAGCACCGTCGCGCGGAATTCCGACTGATCTGGTCGGAAAGCCGCGCCACCGGGACGAAGCCCGGCGCGTTCAGCCGAGCGGGCTGCGACGCCAGCCGACCGGCCGGGACGTCAGCCGACCGGCTGCGACGTCAGGCGACCGGCTGCGGGCGATCCGTCACGATCCCGACCAGTTCCCGCAGGTGCTCGGGGAGCCGGGCGGCTGCGGCCGACCCGAACCCGGGTCCGCGCAGCGATCCGTCAGCCCCGAAGAACTCCCGGTAGCGGTCGCGATGCTCGGCTGCGTAGCGGAAGGCTTCGGCGATGCCCACGGTCCGCAGCTCGGGGTGCTCACTGATCATCCGGTCCGGCGCCAGGCCGGCGGCACGCATCTCGAGCAGGTTCCGCACGGTGAGCCGGGTTGCATGGCAGAACGGCTCGCCGTTCATGATGAGCGGGTCCACCTGCACCCACTTGATCGTCACGATCGTCCCCTAGTCCAGGATGCCGGCACCCTTCCAGAGGAACTGGAGGATGGGGTTGCGCGACCGGTCACCGGCAAGGTGGCGGGGCCGCTCCAGCTGCGACAGGCCGGCCTCGATCACCTGCGCAGCGGTGTCGCCGTCGGCCGGCGGGAGCTCGGCGCGTGCCGCGTCGAGCGTGCCGAGCAGCATGCATGCGAAATCCTCGAGGGGCACGCGGCGGCGCCGGAAGACGGGCACCAGCATCTCCACGTACTCGGTGACCGGCGTGAGCGTGCCTCGCTCCAGCGCGAAGGCGAGCTGCAGGACGTGCCGCTCGCAGTCCCGCAGGAAGGCGCGCATCTGCTCGGCGTCGTGGCGCATCTCCAGCCCGGGGTCCCGGGCGATCGCGGCCCGGAGGGCGTCGGCCGCGAGGCGGCGTCGCTCCTCCCGCAGTCGCGCCGCGGCCGCCGGGGCACGGGCGAAGGTCGGGGTCGCGAGCTCGGGCGTGGGGGATGGCATGGGGCGAAGTGTAGCGTCTCGAACGGCGGGCCCGCGGCGGCGATGAACAGCGGGACCGCGCGCCCCCACGCCGGGCCCGGCCTCCCTACCGCAGCTCGTCCGCGATCCCGGATGGCGTCAGCTGCTCGGTCAGGAGCCGGAGGAACCGCCCGCGCGCCCCGGGCTCGGAGCCCGGGGCCGCGCACCACGCGCCGAGCAGCGCCTCGCCGCCCGCGTAGCTGAAGACGTAGGTCCGCCACAGCGGATGCTCCACGAAGCGGAGCCGCTGCTCCGCCCGCGGGGTCCCGAGCAGTGCCTCCTCCTGGAGGAACCCGAGCACCTCGGCCTTCGGCCGTCCCTCCGCGTGCAGCATGAGGGCCGCATCGCCGTCGGCGCCGCGCAGTCGCCGCTGTGCGTCCGAAACGGCCAGCTGGCGCGCCACGTCGTCGTCGGACGCAGGCAGCCCGGCGACCCGGCAGACGGTCCGGACCAGGTCGCGGCGCGCGGTCTCGTCGAGCACCAGCGATCGGCCGAGCTGGGCGAGCCCCTCGCTCACGTAGCACTCCGGCGTGTCGATCAGCAGGACGGTGGCCTCGACGCGGCCGAGCCCCTCCACGAGGCGGCGCTCCTTCCAGGCGTGCTCCAGGTGGTGCCCCGGGTAGGTCTCGTGACAGAGCGTGTCGAGGAGGGCGGCCGGCCGGATCGGCAGGTCGGTGTTCAGGTCGACCCGGGAGCGCAGCCCGCCGTCGTACCAGTTGTAGCCGCTCCAGGGCTGGCCGGTGACGAGCCCGACCCGGAGCGCTTCGCCCTCCGGCGCGCCGAAGGCAGCCATCGACGCCTCCCGGATCCCGGGGAGGATCGCGTCGACCGCTCCGCGCACGCGGTCGGCCGGGATGGCGAGGCCCGCATCCCACGCCTCCACCCGGGCCGCGAGATCACCACCGCCCGGCAGCAGCCGGTCGAGGTCGCGCCGCACCTCTGCGTACGCAGTCGCAGGCATCCGGGCGGGCGCCGCGTCGAAGCACCGTTCGACCTCGTCGACGTAGGCGATCTCGTTCCCGGCCCGGCGGGACGCCACCGCCTGGAGCGCGACCAGCTGGCGGTCGAGCCATCGACGGCGATCCGGCTCGTCCACCTCCGCGGCGACCCGCTCCCGGAGCGCAGCGGCCTCATCCGCGAGCCGCGCGGGGGGCCGCAGGTTCTCCATGTCGACCCGTGCCTTGAGGTCACGCGGGCCGTAGTAGCCGTCCACCAGGCCGGGCACGTGCTGGTCCAGGCGGAGGGCCAGGAGCAGGTAGTCGCGCGCGACCGGGTCAGGGGCCGGCACCGTCCGCTCTCCGCCCACCGCCGGGATCAGCGCGCGTGCGGATCCGCCCGCGCGCATGCGCGTGCCGCTCACGTCCTCAGGATCCGGTGGCCGGCCCGAGGGCACGGCCCAGGAACGTGATGGTGCGGTGCCACGCCAGGTCCGCCTCCTCGGCGAACTCGTCACGGCGCCGGTCGAAGAAGGAGTGCGTCGCCCGGGGATACACGTGGATCTCGTGGGGCATGCCGCGGGCCGCCAGCGTTCGGTCCAGCTCGCGGACCTGGTCGAGCGGGATCCCCTCGTCGGCGCCGCCGTAGTGCCCCAGGACCGGCCGCGTGAACCGATCCGCGACGGAGAGTGGCCCGCCGTGGCCCGAGCGATCCGGGCCCAGCTGCCCGTAGAAGGAGACGATGGCGGCGGGCTGCACGCTCGAGTCCGGCAGTCCCTGCAGCAGGGCGTTGCGCCCGCCGAAGCAGAAGCCGGCGACCGCGACCCCGCCGACCCGGTCTCCCGCCCGCAGCCGATCCGCGGCCGCGGCGGCGTCCAGCGCCACGTTGGCGGGCGTGGACTGCGCGATGTGGGGCATCTGGTCGAAGTCGTCGGGGTGCGGCGCGGTCCCCGCCGTGCGGCCGAAGTAGTCGAAGGCGATGGCGTCGTAGCCGGCCTCCGCGAAGCGCATCGCGAGCTCCTCGTAGAAGTGTCCGAGCCCGCGCCAGTCGGGGAAGATCACCAGGCCTCCGGCGGGCGTGCCGGCAGCCCGGGCCTCGAAGGCCCGGAACCGGTTGCCGTCAGCGGCGGTCAGGACGAGGTCGTGCGTCTCGATGGCGCCGCCGGCGATGGGCGCGGGGCGCAGATCGGAGGGGAGTTCCGGGGGACGGGAGTCTGCGTCGTGGCACATGCGGGGAGGATGCCACGGGTCGCGGCGACGGGCTCGCGGCGGGGCCGGCAGCCCGGGGCGGCATCGGCGGGGATCCGGGCACGAGACGGGCCGACGCCCCGCCCCCCGTGCCTACGCTTCGTCCTTCGCGTACGCCTCGCGGTCGGCGCGGGCACGCAGCGTGCGGGCGCCGGGGCGACCATCGCCGATCGGCCGGCCGTCCACGCGCGTGACAGGGAGCACGCCGGCC
>JAJYKX010000041.1 GCA_021788175.1 Chloroflexota bacterium | reverse complement strand
ACTTCCTCCAGCTGTTGACCAGCCTGACTGGTTCGCCGGTCGGTAGCCAATTGCCATCTCAGCGCGTTGCGGTGCCTTCGCCAAGGATCTCCATCTGGTCGAGCTGCTGGTGGATCTCGGCATCGGGGTTGAGAAGCGCCAGGTGGAGGTCATCCGCTTCGATCCGTCCAGGCTCGACAGCGACCTGGCGCAGTAGGTATTGGTGCGGCGACCTTCACGCGCCGGCGGCAGCGGCTGAACGCGTGTCATGTCCCCCAGGCCGCCCTTCACGCCGACGCCGCGGCCAGCCACGCGTCGCGCCCAACGATGCGTATCGGCCACTCGCTGACGCTGGGCCGCCATGAGGTAACCACGGTAGGCGCAAGTCCAGTATCGCCCACCAGAGGCACCTCAAACCGGAGGCGGGGTCTGTACGGGCCCCGCTTTCGTGATTCGCGCCGTGCCCTGACTGCCCGACGGCGCCCACGGAGTGACCGTCAGCGAATCGTTGAACGTTGCGCTGCGGGGTCGTGGCCGCGACTTGTCAAACGGCTGTCCGGCCATCCGGCCGTGGCGGCGTGCTCCCTCGCGACGCCGCGTGTGAGCGGGAGCAGTCGCAGTCCCAGTTCGGTCCGGAAGCAGAACTCACCGGAGTTGAACGAACCGTCGAGCAGTTCCTCGAGGCGCTGCAGGCGCAGCGCCAGCGTGTTCTGGTGGATCCCCAGGCGCAGGGCGGCCTGCTTGTGGTTCAGGGCGGAGGCGAAGACGGCCTCCAGAGTGTCGAGAAGGACGGTCCGTCGAGGCTCCGGCAGTGCGAGGACGGCCCCGAGCACTTCGCGGACGTATGTGTCCGTCACCGCACCTTCGCGGAACAGGTCGAACATGCGCAGTTCGGCGTAGTGGTGGACCGGGCGGTCCGGGTAGAGGAGGGCACCCAGGGCTCGGGCCCGCACGGCCTCGCGATGGCTGGCGGCGAGTCCCCGGATGCCGACCGACGCGGTCCCGATCCCCCCCACCAGCCACCCGGCAGGTGGCCGCTGACCCGACAGCGCGCGGCCGACCACGTCGGCCGCCGCGGTGACCAGTGCCGAAGGCACGAGGGCCACCAGCCCCGTGCTCAGGAGCATCGTCGGCATCCGTGGCAGCGCGGCCTGCAGGCGGTTCCTGACATCCGCCAGCACGAGGTCCGATTCGGTGGTCGCTCGCTCGGCTCCGGGGGCGGCCGCAACGAGGAGGACCGCATGCGGGCGATCGAGCACCAGGCCCAGCTGCGCGGCCTCGCGGAGGGCTGCCGCCTCGTCCTCGGTTTCGCCGTGGATGATCCTGGTCAGGAGCAGGCGCGCGGCGTCGAGACGCGACTGCGCAGTCCGCTGTCGTTCCTCGAGATAGGCCTGCGCCGTGGCCGTGCTGACTCTGTCGGCGTAGTCGAGGGCCAGCGCGGCGAGCCGGCCATGATCCTGCTGAGGGGCGACCTCGAGGAGGCATTCCCAGAGCACTCGCACGCCCACCCGGTAGCTGTGGAAGATCGCCTCCAGCGGGACGGCCTGGTGGAGACGCCGTCGGGCCGACTGCTCGAGCACGGCGAGCTCGCCCTCGCTCGGAGCGCGGTCCTCGCCGAGCGCGCGGAAGAAGAGCTCGACGTTACGCCGATTCACGTCTGCGAAGTCGCGGTCCATCTCAGGATCCGAGATCGCCGCGTACGCCGCGACCTCCTGGCGGACGGCGACGTACAGGCGATGTGCAAACCGCTCGATGCGGGCCTCGTCCAGATCGAACTCGGGACGGCGCTGTGACACTGTCACAGGTACCCTCCAGTGACGTGGGGAACGATCCGGGTAGCCAGTCGTCGTGGATGGTATAGCATCACAGCCCATCCGAAGCCATCAACCCATGCTCCGCCATCGGTGCCACGCTCTCGGAGGCGTGCGCGGGAGGGACCGGGCGGACGTCGTCCCGGTGGTGCGACTGGTGCGGTACGCGTCCTCGAACCGTCGACACAGCCACGCGCGCACGGACGTCCGAGGCGTGGAGCGTCGGCGTGTCTGACCCGGTCGGACTGCGGTGCGTGCGTTGCGGGGCCACCTACGAGCCGGGGGCGCTCTTCTTCGGATGTCCGGCCTGCGCGGATACGGTGCCGGCCAACCTGGAGGTCGTCTACGATTCCCCCCTGCCCGTCGACCTGCGCAGCCGGTGGAGTGTGCAGCGCCCCGGCCTGTGGCGCTATGCGGACGCCCTCCCGGTCCCGGCGGACGCGGCGATCAGCCTGGGTGAAGGCGGAACCCCGCTCCTCGACTGCCGGCGGGCCGGCGAGGCGATCGGACTGCCGGACCTGCTCGCGAAGAACGAATCCGCCAACCCCACCTGGTCGTTCAAGGATCGCCTGGCGAGCGTCGCGGTCTCCTGGGCCTGCTCGCGCGGGCTGCCGGGGATCGCACTCTCCTCCTCGGGCAACGCCGGCGCGGCTGCCGCCGCGTATGCCGCGCGGGCCGGCCTGCCCTGTCTCGTCCTGACCACGCGTGCCTTCCCGGCGGGCATGCAGCGCTTCATGCGCAGCTTCGGCGCGATGGTGGTCGCTGCACCCACGGGTCCCGACCGATGGACGCTCAACCGGGCAGCCGCCCGCGAGTGGGGCTTCCTTCCGGTCTCCAACGTGACGGACCCGCCGGTGGGGAGTCACCCGGTGGCGATCGAGGGCTGCAAGACCATCGCCTTCGAGATCTCGCAGGACCTGGGCTGGCGGCCTCCCGACGTGGTCGTCGTCCCGGTGGCGTACGGCGACGGCCTCTCCGGCATTCACCGCGGCTTCCAGGAGCTGCGGGCTGCCGGGGTCATCGACCGGCTGCCCAGGCTGGTGGCCGTGGAGGCGTACCCCTCCCTGTCAGGTGCGCTTGCGGCCGACGCGCCGGGCCCGGTCGCGACGCGTGGATCCGGCTCCCGGGCGCACTCTGCCGCGGCGCCGACGGGAACGTTCCAAGCGCTGCGCGCGCTGCGCGAGTCCGGTGGGATGGCGATCGCGGTCGGCGACACCGAGATCGCCGAAGCGCATCAGCTGCTGCGCGAACGCGAGGGCATGTTCGTCGAGTTCAGCTCGGCCATGCCGCTGGCAGGCGTGCGACGGCTCGTGAAGATGGGGAAGGTCGCCCCCGACGAACGCGTGGTCCTGCTGGTCACCTCGAGCGGCCTGAAGGACGCCGACGTGACCGGTCCGGGCGGGGAGCTGCCGCTGGCCGATCCCACCCTGCAGTCGCTCACGAACGTGCTGCGAGACCGGTATGGATTCCATGCCTGAGCTCGGTCTGCTCGTCTTTCCCCAGCGCCCGATCGCCGAGCTCGTCGCCACGGCACGCCGGGCCGAGGAGCTCGGCTACTCGGGGATCTGGGTCGCCGACGAGAAGTTCTACCGGGACCCCTTCGTCACGCTCACCGCCATCGGGCAGGCGACGACACGGGTCCATCTGGGAACCGGGGTGACAGAACCGTATGCGCGCCACCCGGCCCTCATCGCGATGGCGCTTGCCACGCTCGAGGAACTCTGCCCGGGACGCGTCGTCGTGGGGCTCGGCGCTGGCGGGCCCGGGTTCGAGCCGATGGGCGTGGTGCGCCGCCGGCCCGCGCGAGCCCTGGCCGAGGCGGTGGCGATCCTGCGCGGGCTCCTGGCCGGCCAGTCGGTGCGGGTTGCCGGCGAGGTCGTCTCGTTCGACGGTCCGGGGCTCAACTTCAGGCCTCGTCCGCTGCCGATCTATCTTGCCGCCCGGGGCAGGCGGGTGCTGGAGACCGCCGGTGCCGTGGCCGACGGCGTGATCCTGGCCCCCTTCGCCTCCCCTGAGGCGATCGCCTATGCCACTGAGGTCGTCCGGCGCGGCGCCCGCAACGCGGGACGTGACACGCCCCGCGTGATCGCGCGGGTGGACGTGGCGATCGAGGATGACCCGGCCAGCGCACGACGCGCGGCGCGCTACTACGTCGCGCTTCCACTGTGGGTGAGCTTCCCGGACTGGGGCTATGCCGAGGCGCTGGGCATCGAGATCCAGGCGCCCCTGCGCGACCTCCTGTCGCGGCGCGACTACCGGGACATCGCCACCGCGGCGGCCATGGTGCCCGAGGCGGCGGTCGACCACTTCGCCATCGCCGGCACTGAGGACGAGGTGGCGGCCCGGCTGGCCGGGCTGCTGCCGCTGGTCGATGGACTGATCGCTCACCCGGTGGCGCCTCCGGAAGGTGATGTCGATGCCACCACCGAACGCATCGCGCGCGTCTGGCAACGGGTGATCGCCAGTGCACCCCCTGCGCAGAGCGCCCTGGGTGAACCTGGGAAGAGGAGCGTGGCATCGCGATGAAGTTCGGGCTCGGGCTCCCCACCTGCACCGCCGGGATGATGTACCCGGTGCCCTTCGCCTCGACGGACGACGTCGTCCGGATCGCGGTCGAAGCCGAGCAGCTCGGGTTCTACGAGGTGACCGGCAACGACCACTACTCGACCCAGCGCTACGTGCGCGGTGCCTTCGCGACCCCGCCCGACTTCTACGAGCCGTTGATCACCTTCGCGTACTGTGCGGCGCGGACGTCCGTGCTGCGGCTGATGACCGGGGTCGTGGTGCTCCCGATCCGCGACCCGGTACCGCTGGCGAAGCAGGTCGCAACACTCGACCGGTTCTCGGGCGGCCGCGTGATCCTCGGCGTCGGCGTGGGCGCCTATCGAGAGGAATTCGAGGCGGTCCGTCCCGACCTGGCGGGTGCCACGCGTGCCGAGCTGGTGGAGGAGGGGATCCGGGCGCTGCGGATGCTGTTCGAGGAACGGCGGGCGACATTCGAGGGACCGCACCACCAGTTCCGCGACGTCGAGATGTTCCCCAAGCCCGCGCAGGCGCCGCTGCCGATCTACTCCTCCGGCAACGCCGAGGGCTCCATCCGGCGGGCCGCGCGATACGGGCAGGGCTGGCTGCCGGCGATCGTGGATGCCAGGCGGATCCGACAGGGAAGGGCCCTGCTCGACCGGTACGCCCGCGAGGCAGGTCGCGACCCGGCCACCATCTCCACGGCGCTGCAGCTCGTGGTGTGCCTGGCCGACACGCCGGCGGCGGCGCGCGAGGCGTTCGAGCGCTCGCAGCTCTTCCACCATCTGGTCTCTCTGCAGCAGTCCACGCTGCAGGGCACGGACGTGGACAGCTACGTGGCGATCAACCTCGTGGGCACACCGGACGAGGTCGGGCGGAGGGTCGAGGAATTCGCCGCGGCCGGCGTCGACCACCTGTGCGGTCTGTACTTCGTCGGCAACACCGTGGACGAGCTGCTCGCCCAGGCGCGCCGTTTCGCTCGTGAGGTAATGCCCGTGTTTCCAGAGCGAGAGGTGACCGCGTGACCAGCGTCCTCAACGCCCCTCGGGCTGTGCGGCTGCTCGAAGCCGCCGGTGTCGATGTGCTCGTCGCGACGAGCTTCCACAACGTCTTCTACCTGACGGGGTACGTCGGCTTCAGCCAGCGCGTGCTGCCGGCCACGCAGGTGTACGCAGTGGCGCGCGCGGACGCGCTCGACCGACCGGTGCTCGTTGCGCCACTCGGCGACCTCGACATGCTGGCGCAGCTGCCGGCCCGGCTCGGGGCGGTGCACCCGTATGGCCGCTTCTTCGTGGAGCCCGGACGTGACGGGGCCGTGCTGACCGACGAGCTCGCCCGCTACGAGGCGCTCGCCTTGCAGGACCCGGGCGGCACCGCAGCGGGGGCGCTCCTGGAGGAGCTGGCGCGGCTGCCGCCGGCCGCGCGGATCGCGCTCGACGAGAGCGGCCTCGCGCCGCAAGTCCGTGACACCGTCCTGGCGCAGCTTGGCGAACGGGTGGTGCCGGGGGCGGACCTGCTTGCCCGCATCCGGATGGTCAAGACGCCGGAGGAGGTCGACCGGTTGGAACGCTCGGCGCTTGTCATGGAGGCCTCGATTCAGGCTGCGCTCGCCGCGGCACGCGCGGGCATGAGCGAAGCCGAGATGGCCGGCGTTTTCGACGCCCGCACGATCGCACAGGGGGCCATGCCGCACTTCACGGTGATCGCCTTCGGCGAGCGTGCGGCCTTCCCGAATGCGGTCCCGAGCGCCGCGCGGCGGCTCCGGCCCGGCGACCTGATCCGCTTCGACGTCGGGTGCATCGTCGATCTGTACCGCTCGGACATCTCGCGCACGGCGGTCTTCGGTGAGCCCTCGGCCGACGTGCGCCAGGCATATGAGGCGATCCTTGCGGGCGAGGAGCGCGCGCTCGAGGCGATGCGTCCGGGGGTGCCGGCGCGGGAGATCTTCGAGGCGGCCATGCGCGGCGTGCAGTCGGCCGGCCTGCCCGGGTACCGGCGTCACCACGTGGGGCACGGCATCGGCCTCGAGACGTACGACCTCCCGATGCTCAACCCCTCGACGGAGACGCCGCTCGAGCAGGGCATGGTGTTCGAAGTTGAGACCCCGTACTACGAGATCGGGTTCGGGGGCGTGCAGGTGGAGGACACGGTCGTCGTGACCGACGAGGGCCGCCGTCTCCTCACCCGCAGCGCGCGCGACCTGGCGGTGATAGGGGCATGAGCCAGCGGATCGGGCCGCGGCAGGCGCGGTCCCGGATGGTCACGCAAACAGCGAAAGGGAGGAGTGGGAAGTGAGCAGTCCGCGTCTCGACAGCAGCACCGCATCGTCGGGTACGTTCGCCGAGCAGGTCGACGACTACTCGCTTCGGCGTGTCCCGGAATCCGCGCTGCACCGCACGAGCGACATCGCGCTCGTGCGGATGGGCTTCACGGTGTCCGCGTCCGACCTCCTGTTCGGGTACACGATCGGCCTCTACTTCGGCTTCTCCCAGGCCATCCTGATCGCCCTGGCGTACTCGGCGGCCATCGCGGTCGTCTCGATCCTCATGGGCTACATCGGCCTGCGCGAGCGGACCTCGTTCGCGCTCTCGTCGCGTTTCGCCTTCGGTCGCGAGGGAAGCCGACTGCCGTCGCTCGTCCTGGCGGCCATCATCACGGGTTTCTACGGCTACGTGCTGGGGATCACCGTCGACGTGTTCCCCGGCCTCACCCCGGCGACCATGGCGGTCTACAGCGTGGTACTCGGCGCGCTCTTCCTGGTGATCTCGGGCCTCGGTTTCGCGCGCGGGCTGCGCTGGGTCGGGCGCGTCGGCGTGCCCCTCATGATCCTGCTCGTGGTGGTCGCGGACATCGCGGCCATCAACCACGCCGGTGGAATCGGCGCAATCGTGCATGCCACGCCGAAGCTCGAGGGCAAGCTCGCCGTCCCGGCCATCATCGGGCTGGGAATCGCCAAGTGGCTGGGCGGCGCGACCGTCACCCCGGACCTCATGCGCTTCGGCAAGAACACGTGGGCCGTGGTGGGGACGACCGTCGCGGAGTTCCTCGTGGGCAACTTCGGGTTCAACCTGCTCGGCCTGATCCTCGGACTCTCGCTCGGTGCCTCGGACCTGGGCAAGGCGTTCGGCCTGCTGGGTATCACCGCGCTGGGCACGATCGCTGTGCTCCTCCAGAGCATCACGGTCGAGATGAACGAGCTCTACGCGGCCAGCCTCGCAGTGAGCAACTCACTCGGCATCGGCCGCCTGACGACCAACGTCGTGGTGGGCGTGATCGGCATCGTCATCGGCTACTACGGGTTGAGCCATGGGATCATCGCCAGCTTCCTGACCTACATCGGAGACATCAGCTACGCGCTCCCGGCGATCCCCGCGATCATCATCGCCGATTACTTCATCGTCGAGCGGATGCACTACCCGGCCAGCCTGGATGACCTGCCGGCCGTCAACTGGCGGGCGATCGCCGCGTTCGTCGTGACGGTCGCCCTGAGCGTGTATCTCGGCATCTACGCCAAGGACACGTTCTGGCACTCCACGCCGATCCTGGGATTCATCGTGTACCTGGTCTTCTCGGTGCCGCAGACCGTGCGCAGCTGGCGCCCGCAGCCCGCCGTGGCCGGGTAGCCGGGACCTGCCCGGCCGTCGACCGCCGTGATGCCGCGCCCGCTCACCGCACAGATGGCACGTCGCGGCACCGCGCCCGGTCACGCCCCCGCTGCGGGCTCCGGTGCGCGGAGGGCGGCGATCACGTCGTCGGGCTCGCCGCGCCTGGTGTAGTCGGCATCGGCGAAGCGCCACGCCACGCTGCCGTCGGTCGCGATCACGTAGGTGGCCGGGATCGGCAACTCGAAGCTGTCGTCGCCGTTGGCGGCAGGCAGGTCGAAGCCGGCGTAGACCTTGCGCAGGGCCTCGGGCAGCCTGAACACCAGCCCGAACGAGCGTGCCACGACGTTGCCGGCGTCGGAGAGGACCGGGAACGCCAGCTCCAGCTTCTCGGCGGTGGACAGCGAGTTGTCCGGCGTCTGCGGGGAGATGGCCACCAGCGTGGCCGCGGCGCGCGTGATCTCGGGCAGCCTGGCCTGCAGCGCCCGCAGTTCGATCGAGCAGTAGGGGCACCAGCCACCCCGGTAGAACGCGAGCACGACCGGGCCCCCGGCGAGCAGCGACGAGAGCGACACCGGGTTGCCGGTCGCGTCCGGCAGCTCGAACTCCGGCGCCCGATCCCCGACCCCCAGGCTCCGCTCGGCCAGTCCCGAGGCGGCGAGCTCCGCGGTCGCGGAATCCATGATCGCCAGGGTCTCGGCCGCGATCCTTCCGCGGGCCGCGTCTCTCCGCTCCCTGAGTGCGGTGGCCAGATCCGTTGCCATCTCGGTCTCCTTCGTGGTGAGCGCCGGCCGTCGCCGGGCGCGTGCAGTACGTGATTTCAGGTAGACAGACCTGTCTGTCTGGGCCATACTATAGCCGATGGACGAGCGAATGTCCCGCGCAACACCGGCCCCAGGCACGGCACCGGCCCCCGGCACGGGACCGGCCCCCGGCACGGGACCGGCCCCCGGCACGGCACCGAGCCCCGGCCAGCGACTGCTCGAGGTCGCGAGCCGGCTCTTCTACGCGGAGGGGATCCACGCGGTGGGCGTGGACCGGGTGATCGCCGAGGCGGGCGTCGCGAAGGCGACCCTGTACGCGCACTTCGCGACCAAGGCGGATCTCGTCGCGGCCTACCTCGAGCGCCGCAGCCTGGCGTGGGTCGCCGAGGTGGAGGAGCGGTCGGCCGGGCGCGAGCCTGGGACCCGGTCCGCGGTGCTGGCCCCGTTCGAGACGCTCCACGAGCGGGCCCGGGCGCCCGGGTTCCGGGGCTGCCCCTTCATCAACGCCGCCGCCGAGTACCCGGACCCGGGACCAGTCGCCGAGCAGGTCGCTGCCCATCGCGGACGCCTTCGGGCGACCTTCGCCGGCCTCGCGGGCCAGGAGGGTTCCGATCCCGGGCTGCTCGATGCCCTGGTCGCGCTCTACGACGGCGCGCTCTCCGCGGCCCACCTGGACCGCGACCCGGAGGTGGTGACGCACGCCGCCTCCGTAGCGGCCGGCCTGGTCGGCAACGGCACGCGCTGACCATCGCCGCGAGATCGGAAGACCCCCGGCGGGCGGTGCATGCGAGCCGGGGGTCTGCTCTCTCCTGCGCGGAACCCCGGGTCCCGCCGGGTCCAGGTCCGGGCCGCCGGTCCTCGCCGGGGCCTGGCACGGCTACGCGCGGCGGCGGTAGCGCAGCAGGGCGAGGGGGGCGAAGACGACGATGATCCCCGCGATCCAGGCGGCGGCCGCGATGACCGTGTGCGGGTCGGGGTTCCCCTCGACCAGGCCACGTGCGGCGTTCACCACCACCGTGACCGGGTTGGCCTGGGCGATGGGGCGCAGCCAGGAGGGCATCGTCTGCACCGGCACGAAGGCCGAGCTGGCGAAGGTGAGGGGGAAGATCGGGATGAAGATGGCGCCCTGGGCCGCCTGCGCCGACTTCGCCCGCAGCCCGATGTTCGCGCTGAGCCAGGCGATCGCGTAGGCGAAGCCGATGACGAGCCCGATGGCGAGCACGGCATCGACCGGGCTGCCGTGGAAGCGGAAGCCGATGAGGTACCCGACCACGGTCATCACGAGGACCGTGTACAGGTTGCGGAGGGTGTCGCTGAAGGTCCGGCCGACCAGCACCGCCGACCCCGCCATCGGCAGGGAGCGGAAGCGGTCGATGAGCCCCTTCTGGAGGTCCTCCGCCAGGCCGATCGCGGTGCCGGTGGCGCCGAACACGACGGTCTGGACGAAGATCCCGGGCATCAGGTAGTCGACGTAGTTCCCGCCGGGCACCTGGATCGCCCCGCCGAAGACGAAGGCGAAGAGCAGCACGAACATGATCGGCGTGATCGTGTCGATCACCGCCAGCTGCGGGTTGCGGACGACCTGCATCAGGTTCCGCCAGGTGATCGTGATGGCGTCGGTGAGCACCCAGCCGGCGCGTCGCGCGCGCGGGGCTGCCGGGGCGAGGGGACGGGCGATGGCGGTCATGCGGCGATCCTCCGGTCCGGGCGCCCGAAGCGGCGCCGGCGCGGTGCTGGGCTGGACGTGGTGTCGTCCGGGTCTGCCTCGGCACGACGCCCGGTGAGGGTCAGGAAGACGTCGTCGAGGCTGGGGCGGTGGAGCGAGAGCTCGGCCACCTCCAGGCCGGCGCCGTCGATCCGGCGCACGACCTCGGCGAGGGTGCCCGCACCGTGGTGCACCGGCACGCTGATGCGGCCGTGCTCGCGGTCCAGGCGCGGCTCGACGGCCGCCAGCGGGCGGAGCAACTCCGCCGCCTCGGGGCCCCGGGCGGTGTCCGCGATGCGGATCTCCACCACGTCCTCGCCGAGGCGATCCTTCAGTTCGTCGGAGGTCCCCTCCGCGATGACCTGGCCGCCGTCGATCACGGCGATCCGGTCGGCCAGCCGGTCGGCCTCCTCCAGGTACTGGGTGGTGAGCAGGATCGTGGTGCCATCGGCGACCAGGCGCTCGATGACCTCCCACAGCCCCACGCGGCTGCGCGGGTCGAGGCCGGTGGTCGGCTCGTCCAGGAAGAGGACGGCCGGGCGCCCCACCAGGGAAGCCGCCAGGTCCAGGCGCCGGCGCATGCCGCCCGAGTAGGTGCGCACCGGCCGGCCCGCCGCGTCCACCAGGTCGAACTCGCGGAGGAGTTCCTCGCCCCGGGCGCGGACATCTCGTCGATCGAGGTGGAGCAACCGCCCCACCAGCTCCAGGTTCTCGCGGCCGGTCAGGTTCTCGTCCACGGCCGCGTACTGGCCGGTCAGGCCGATCAGGCTGCGGACCACGTCCGGCTCCTGCACCACGTCGTGCCCCGCCACGGAGGCGTGGCCGGCGTCGGGGACGAGGAGCGTGGCCAGGATCCGCACGGCGGTGGTCTTGCCGGCGCCGTTCGGACCGAGGAGGCCGAGGATGGTGCCCTCGGGAACGGTCAGGTCGATCCCGCGCAGCGCCTGGACGGGTCCGTAGGCCTTCCGCAGGTCGTGGGTGAGGATGGCGGGTTGGGACATCTGGTGCTGGACCTCTCGGTGGCGGCGGGCCGTCGCCCGTCGTGGGCTCGCCTGCCGCTCACCTCGACCTTCGGCCCAGCCGGCCGCATGGATTGCGTGACCGGGCGCGGGACCTCCCGATCCGGCGCATCGGGCGTGTGGCCCCGGCCGGGCAAGCGGCTCCGGTCACGCGGGCGCGGTCGCCCGGTCAGGCGGGCGGGCCCGGTCAGGCAGGGCGCGGTCGCCCGGTCAGGAGGGCGGGCCCGGTCAGGCGGGCGGGCTCGGTCAGGCCGGGGTGGGGAGCGGGGCTCCGTCCCTCCACCAGTCGTCGCCGATCGTGGCGACCGCGGCGGCCATCCCGTCCCGCAGGCCCTCGGGCACGACCGTGACCTCGTCGAGGCCGTACCGGGCGAGCACGGCCGCGATGATCAGGAGGCCCGGGGGCAGGATGCGCACCCGGTCCGGGTCCTCGCCGCTGCGTCGGGCCAGCCGGCGCGCGGGCTGCCGCAGCAGCTCGCCCGCCAGCTCCGCCAGCTCGTCGGTGGTCAGCCGCTGCGGGCCCTCGCGCCCGCGCGTCCGCTCCAGGCCCGCCAGGTTGTGCGCCGATCCGCCGGTGGCCCACGCGCGAACCGGCCGCCCGTCCGGCGCGAACGTCATCGACGCACCGACGACGACCGCGCCGAGCGCCCAGGAGAGCGCTTCGGGCGGGTCGCCGACGAGCGAAGCCCCCAGGAGCGCGGCACCGACCGGGAGCGATGCGCTGGCCACGCGGCGGCGGCCGTCGGTCAGGGTCAGCTCGGTGGACGCGCCTCCCGAGTCGATCAGGAGTTGCTGCCCCGCGGGATCCAGCCTGGGCGCGGCACCGGCCAGCCCGAGGGCCGCCTCGCGCGACGGGGAGAGGACCCGCACGGGCGTGCCCAGGCGCGCCTCCAGTCGCTCGACGATCGCCGGCCCGTCGCTCGCGCGCCGGAGCGCCTCCGTGGCGCCGACGGCGAGCACGTCGCTCCTGCGCCGGGCCAGGTGCGCGTAGGCGTCCACGACCGCCTCGAGGCGCGCAGCCGCGCGGCGCCCGACGCGGCCCTTGCGTGCCACGCGCCGCCCGAGCTCGAGCAGTTCGCCGTGCTGTTCCAGGGGCACGACCCGCGGCGCCCGGATCGCGACCTCGTGCCGTGCCGGGGCGGCGCCACCATCCCCGGCGGTTCCGTCCGCCCCCACTGGTCCGGCGCGGTCCGCGCCGGCCTCGCGGGACGGGTCGTCGTCATGCTCGACGCGCGCGATGAGGAGGTGGACCGTGTCGCTGCCGATGTCGAGGGCAGCCACGCGTGTGCCCCGGGCGATCAGGCCGTGGGCGCCCGGGCGTGACGGGGCAGTCATGATCGGGCCCGCGCGGTCATGCGGCGCCCTGGACGGACGGGGCGCGCCTGGTCTTCGCGGTGTCCCCCGCAGCGATCGTCATCAGGCTGCCTGCCAGCACGATGACGGCGGAGACCACCAGCGCGTGCGTCATGCCGACCGTGAACGCGCTCATGGTCGGGCCGCCCAGCTGGACCGCCGTCCCCAGGAAGATGGCGCCCACCAGGCGCGGCGGGATGGCGGCCGCCGCGACCGCCAGGGCCAGGGCGAAGCTGGTGACCATCCCGGCCTGCCGGAACGTGGCCAGCGTGGCGCTGGCCACCCCCAGCCGCTGCACCGGCGCGGCGCCCATGACCGCGCTCGTGTTCGGCGACCAGAAGAGGCCGCCGCCCACGCCGAGCACCAGCAGCCCGGCGAGCAGGTGGACGTACGAGGAGGTGGGCGTCAGCTGGGCGAGGAGCACGCAGGCCGCGGCCTGGAGCACCAGGCCGATCGTCGCCGGCGTCCGCGCCCCGATCCGGTCGGAGATGACGCCGCCGACCGGCCCCACCACCGACTGCACCAGCGAGAGGGGCAGGATCATCAGCGCCGCCTGCAGCGGCGTGGTCCCCTTCACCCCCTGCAGGTAGAAGACGATCAGGAAGTTGACCGCGAACATGCTCAGGCTCTGCAGGGTGGCCGCGGCGGTGCCGAAGGCGAGGATCCGCGACCGGAGCAGCGACGGGTCGATGAAGTGCGTCCCGCCACCGCGCTCGGAGATCACGAAGAGCGCCTCCAGCACCACGAACCCGGCGAACAGGGTGAGCGTCGGCGCCGACGTCCAGCCCCACGAGATCCCCTGCGACAGGGCGACGAGGAGGCAGGTGACGCCGCCCGAGAAGAGGATCATCCCGATCACGTCGAAGCGCTCGCCGCGGCGCAGCTGTCCGGCCTCGCGCAGCGCCAGGTAGCCCCACAGTGTGCCCAGCACGCCGATCGGCACGTTCACCAGGAAGATCCACTGCCACGAAAGGAACGCCAGGATCAGGCCGCCGGCCACCGGCCCCACGATGTTCCCGACGGCCCAGGTGATCGAGTTGATCCCCATCGCGCGGCCGCGCTCGCCGGGCGGGAACGCCTCGGTGATGATCGCCATGGCATTGGCCATGAGCATCGCCCCGCCCACGCCCTGCACCATCCGGAAGAAGACGAGCTCGGCGCCGTTGCCGGAGAACGCGCAGAGGAGCGAGCCGACCGTGAACACGGCGAACCCGGCGTTGTACATCCGGACCCGCCCGAACATGTCCGCCAGGCGCCCGAAGAGCATCAGGAAGATCGAGCTCATCAGGATGTAGCCCATCAGCACCCAGATCATGGTCACCAGGTCCGAGTGCAGGCTGGTCATGATGTTCGGCAGGCCGAGCACCACGATCGACGAGTCGATGGCGGCCATGGCGGAGCCGAGCGTGGTGACCGACAGGGCGATCCACTTGTACTCGACGCGACCGTGCGGCGCGGCGGCCGCGCCGGCACGCAGCCCGTCGGTGCCCGTCGTCGCATCGGGGCGCGCGGTCGCGGACCCGGGCAGCGGCCCGCCACCCCCTGATGGCGCGCGCTCGACCTCGCCCTGCTGGCTCACCTGTTCGACCTCCGTACCACCATCCCGGCCGCGGGCGGGCGCGGTCCGTCCGGGCGCCACGCGTGTGCCCCGAGGCGCACATTCTCGCGCGGACGCCGGCCCGGGCGCTGGACGCTCCCGTCACCGCAACCGGTCGGCGGCATGCCCTCGACGTCGGGAGTCGCTCGCCTGCGGGTTGACGGGGCGGCGCCGGTGCCCGACCCTGACGGGGAGGAGGTGCCGTGACCGCTCATCCCGCCGAACCCAGCGCCGGTCCCGGGCGTGCGCCGGCACGCCGCCAGCGCGGCCAGGGCGTGGCCGAGTACGCGCTCATCCTGGTGCTCGTCGCGCTGCTGATCGTGGCCGGGCTGGTCCTGCTGAGCGCCTACCTCGGCCCCTCCATCGGCAGCGCCACGCCGGTCCCGAGCTCAGGACCGGGCCCGTCGTTCGTGCCGCCGTCCTTCGTCTCGCCGTTGCCGTCGGTGTCGCCGCTGCCGTCCGCCTGACCCCGTGCGCGCCCGCGCCCGCGCCCCGTGTCCGCGCGTCCGCGCGCCCCGTCTCCGCGTCAGTCGGCCCGGTGCCCCTCGCGGGCGAGCCGACGCAGCACGGCCGGCAGGATCCCGCCCTCGCGGTAGTAGTCGACCTCGATGGCGCCATCCAGGCGCGCCACCGCCCGGAACGTGCGCACGGCACCGTCGCCGTCGCGGACCTCCACCGTCACCTCCTGGCGCGGCTCGATCCCCGTCGCCAGGCCGCGGATCGCGTACGACTCGCGGCCGGTCAGCCCCAGCGATTCGGCGCTCTCCCCGGGCAGGAACTGCAGCGGGAGGACGCCCATGCCGACCAGGTTCGAGCGGTGGATCCGCTCGAAGGACTGGGCCAGGACGGCCCGCACCCCGAGCAGCGTGGTGCCCTTGGCCGCCCAGTCGCGGGAGCTGCCGGAGCCGTACTCGCGCCCGCCGATCACGATGAGCGGCACGCCCTCGGCCGCGTAGCGCATCGCCGCGTCGTAGATGAAGAACTCCTCGCCCGACGGCTGGTGCGCCGTGTAGGGGCCCTCGCGCTCGACCAGGCGGTTGCGGAGGCGGATGTTGCCGAAGGTCCCGCGCATCATCACCTCGTGGTGCCCGCGCCGGGAGCCGTAGCTGTTGAACTCGACGGGCGGCACGCCGTGAGCCTGCAGCCACTGCCCCGCGGGGCTCCAGGGCGCGATGGTGCCGGCCGGCGAGATGTGGTCGGTGGTGACCGAGTCGCCGAGCAGCGCCAGGACGCGCGCCCCCTCGATGTCGCCGACCGGCGCGGCCTCCGCGCCCAGCCCCTCGAAGAACGGGGGCCGGGCCACGTACGTGGATTCGTCCGCCCAGGCGTAGCGGTCGCCGGAGGGGATCGGCAGCGCGCGCCACCGGTCGTCACCCTCGAAGACGCTCGCGTAGGTGCGGCGGAACAGGTCGGGATCGATCGCGGTGTCGATGACCGAGCGGATCTCGTCGGCCGACGGCCAGATCTCCTCGAGCATCACCGGGCGCCCGGAGGGATCGCGGCCGATCGGCTCGCGGGTCAGGTCCACGTCCACCCGGCCGGCCAGCGCGAAGGCGACCACGAGCGGCGGGGAGGCGAGGTAGCTCAGCTTGGCGAGCGGGTGGATCCGGCCCTCGAAGTTGCGGTTGCCGGAGAGGACCGCGGCGACCGCGAGGTCGTTCGACTCGATCGCCTGCGCGACCGGCGCGTCGAGGGGACCGCTGTTGCCGATGCAGGTGGTGCACCCGTAGCCGACCAGCTCGAAGCCGAGCCGCTCGAGCGGTTCCATGAGCCCGGCCGCCTGGAGGTACGCGGTCACCGCCCGCGACCCCGGCGCGAGGCTCGTCTTGACCGTGGGCCCCACCGCGAGGCCGCGCGCCACGGCGTTGCGGGCGAGCAGGCCGGCACCGACCATGACGGTCGGGTTCGACGTGTTGGTGCAGCTGGTGATGGCGGCGATCGCCACCGAGCCGGTGCCGATCTCGACGGTCCGGCCATCCACGCCGACCTGCACGGACGGACGGTTCGGGTAGGCGGACTCGAACGACTCGCGAAGCGAGCGGAGGGGGACCCGGTCCTGGGGCCGGCGTGGCCCGGCCACGCTCGGCTCGATCGAGCCGAGGTCCAGGTCGAGCAGGACGTCGAACTCCGGCACCGTTCCCGGCTCGCGCCAGAGGCCGTTCGCCCGCGCGTACCGTTCGACGAGCTCCACGAGCGCCGCGTCGCGGCCCGTCAGGCGGAGGTAGGCGAGCGTCTCCTGGTCGATCGGGAAGATCGTCGCCGTGGCGCCGAACTCGGGCGACATGTTGGAGATGGTGGCCCGGTCCGGGAGCGGGAGGCCGGCCAGGCCGTCACCGGCGAACTCGACGAACGACCCGACCACGCCCTGGCGGCGCAGCATCTCGGTGACGGTGAGGACCAGGTCCGTGGCGGTGCTGCCGCGCGGGAGCCCGCCGGAGAGGCGCACGCCGACCACCCGGGGCATCTGCTGGTAGAGCGGCTGGCCGAGCAGCACGGCCTCCGCCTCGATCCCTCCGACGCCGTAGCCCAGGACGCCCAGCCCGTTGACCATGGTGGTGTGCGAGTCGGTGCCCACCAGCGTGTCCGGGAAGGCGACGGGCCGCCCGCCGTCGTCGCGGACGGTCACCACGGTGGCGAGGTACTCCAGGTTCACCTGGTGCACGATGCCGGTCCCCGGCGGGACCACGCGCAGGTCCGTGAACGCCGTCTGCGCCCAGCGCAGGAGCTGGTAGCGCTCGCCGTTGCGCTCGTACTCGCGCTCGACGTTGAAGGCGAACGAGTCGGGGAGGCGGAAGCGGTCCACCTGGACCGAGTGGTCGATCACCAGGTCTGCCGGGACCAGCGGATTGATGCGCGCCGGGTCGCCGCCCAGTTCCGCCATCGCGTCGCGCATGGCCGCAAGGTCCACCACGGCCGGGACGCCGGTGAAGTCCTGCAGGAGCACGCGCGCGGGCATGAACGGCAGCTCCGCCTCCA
The DNA here is from genome assembly GCA_021788175.1 of Chloroflexota bacterium. Taxonomy (GTDB): domain Bacteria; phylum Chloroflexota; class Limnocylindria; order Limnocylindrales; family CSP1-4; genus JAJYNJ01. Next base: position 792 of record JAJYKX010000041.1, on the reverse strand, counting down.
CCTCGGAGCCGGGACGCCAGGCGGCGAGCGTGCGCACCTCGGCTTCGTCCACGATCCCGCCGCCGGCGTGGCGGAGCAGGTTCTCGAGGAGGATCTTGACGGTGACCGGCATGCGGGCCGCGTCGTACCCCAGGCCGGCCAGCGCGGCCAGGCGGTAGTGATCGGGGAGCCCCGGTCCCAGGGGAGCGCGCGCGCCGAAGGGATCTGGCCGGATCGGACGGGACGACATGGTGCTCGAACCTCCCAACCGCGCGAGTCGGCGCGGATCATCGGCACCTGACGGGAGCGCCCGCCTCGGGTCGAGACGTACGAAGGGCACGAGTATAGCCCTGGTCCGGCAGCCGTCGGACCCGGGCATCGCGCGCGTGGCGTGCGCGATGGCCGCCCCCTCGCCTCACGCGGCGTGGCGCGCGAACACGGATGCGACGGCGGACCGCGCGGCCGCGGCGCCGCGGATTACGATCGCGCCGTCAGGGCCGGCAGGGAGGATGGCATGCGTTCGTGGGGGAGGCGGGGGGCCGGGCGACCGGTCGTGCCGGAGCCCGAAGCCGGCGCCGCGAAGGACGGGGACTCGCTCCACGCGGCGCTCGCCGCGCCCGAGTTCCCGCCCACGCCCGACGCTGCACCCCTGCCCACGCCCGGCACCGTGCCCGAGGCGGCGCGCGTGCCCGAGTCCCCGCCCACGCCGGGCGCTGTGCCCGCACCCGGTGGCGTGCCGGAGCCCGGGGAGCACCTGCCGCGGCTCGGGTTCGTGGGGGCCGGCCGCGTGGGGACCGCGCTCGGGGTCGCGCT
>JAJYKX010000040.1 GCA_021788175.1 Chloroflexota bacterium | reverse complement strand
CGAAGACCGACTCGCAGCTGGCCATCCTGGCCTTCACCTACGACACCTCGAACAGCATCGGCAACCCCTCCACCGAGATCGTCAAGTACTTCCTGCAGATGCACTACGGCATCAAGCAGGACTACCGCCAGCCGTTCCTGATCAGGCCGATGGGGAACTGAGGCACGGGCCACTGCCCGGGTTCGGCCCCTGCCCGCGGCGGCGGGCGCCGGCTGTCGACGGCGCGGGTATGCTGCAGCGGGGACCTGCGCCGGGCGTCGCGGCACGTCCCGCTCGAGGAAGCACCGTGACCGTCCGCGTTCGTCTCCTGGCCGGCTCTGCCGCCGTCCTGCTCGCGGCTTCGCTGGTGCCGGGCGCGGCCGCGTCCGGCACCGCCCTGTCCGGCACCGCCCCGTCCGGGGCCGCGGCGTCCGCGGTGGACGCGGGACACGAGGTGCCGGTGCGCGCGCCGGCAGGACTGGCGCGCGTCCTGCAGGACGGGCTCGCGTCGCTCGCCCGCGCGACGCAGCCGGCCGGTATCGTCCCGCTGGGCGGCTCCGCGGCCGCGGCCGTCGCCGCCGGCCCGGAGATCCCCGTCATGGTGACGATCGCGCCGGCAGACCGCGCCGCGGCTGAGTCGGCCATCGCGGCCCTGGGCGGGCAGGTGGCGAACCGCGACCCGAGCGGCGTGGAGGCGTACGTGCCGCAGCGGTCGCTGGTCGCCCTGGTCGGGGTCCCGGGCGTCGAGCGGATCGCGCCCATCTACCGGCCGGTTCCCGCCGCCACGCTGGCGAGCGCCGTCACCCTGCAGGGCGCCGCGGCCTGGCAGGCCTCCGGGGCCAGCGGTGCCGGGGTGAAGGTGGGGATCATCGACGGGGGCTTCTCGGGCATCGCTCCGCTCCTGGGCGTGGATCTTCCGGCGACGGTGCACGCGCGCTGCTACACCGCGGTCGGGTCGTACACCTCGAGCCTCGCGGCGTGCGACCAGGGCGGCGAGATCCACGGGACCGCGGTGGCGGAGGCGGTGGCGGCGATGGCGCCCGGCGCCTCTCTCTGGATCGCCGATCCGACCTCGCAGGACGACCTGCTCGCCACGATCGACTGGATGACGTCGAACGGCGTGCGGATCATCAACGCGTCCTGGACCGACACGGGTTTCGAGGGGCCCGGGGATGGCACCAGCCCGTACCCGGACACCGCCTACGCGCTGGTCGACCGGGCCGTCTCGGAAGGGGCGCTCTGGGTGAACGCGGCCGGCAACTCCGGAGACCAGGGCTGGATCGGCCCGTGGCGGGAGGACGCGAACGGGTGGCTGGAGTTCTCGGGCACCGACACGTCGAACCGGCTGACGCTGCAGGGGGGCGATCACGTGGTCGTCACGATGCGCTGGTCGGACCCGTGGGGTCATGCCACCGACGACTACGACCTGGGGCTCTACCTGGCGGGTGACCCGGTGCCGGTGGCCACCTCCACCAACCTGCAGAACGGGACCGGGGATCCCGTGGAGACCCTCGAGTACGACGTGCCGTCCACCGCCGAGTACGAGATCTCCGCCCACCGCCACGCGGGCGGGGCGGCGGCGCGCGTGCAGCTGCTGGTCCAGTCCGAGTCCGAGTCCCCGCTGCAGTACCAGTCGCCGGAGGACACCCTGACCGCCCCGGCGGACGGCCGCAACCCGGGCATGCTCGTGGTGGGCGCCGTCGACGTGGGCGATCCGGGGACCGTCGAGTCGTACAGCGGACGTGGCCCGACGCTGGACGGCCGGATCAAGCCGGACCTGGTGGCCGCGGACTGCGCCGACACCCGGGTCCTCGCGCCGTTCTGCGGCACGAGCGAGTCGGCGCCGTTCGTCAGCGGCGCCGCCGCGGACCTGCTGTCCGCGAACCCGACATGGACCAACGCGCAGCTGATCTCCTACCTGACGGGGAACGCGACGGCGATCGGATCCCCGGTGCCCAACCCGAACGCCGGGTGGGGACGGCTGACGCTCGGGCCTCCGCCGAACGTGCCTGCCGCGCTGCGCTTCGCGGACGAGCCGGCCGGCGGAGTTGCCGGCGCTGCCCTGATCCCGCAGCCGGTGGTGGAGATCGTCGACGCGAGCGGACGGCGGGTCACCGCCGGTGCGGGTGCCACGCTGCCGGTCACGCTCTCGGTGCAGCCCGCGGCAGGCGGGACCGGCACGCCGCCCGGCGGGAGCCTGAGCTGCACCGGAGGCACCACCGTGGCCGCCGTCGGCGGCGTGGCGCGGTTCTCCGGCTGCGTCGTGAACGGGGCGGAGACCGGCGTGACCATCGTCGCGAGCGCGACGGGGACCTCCTCGGGGACGTCGGACCCGTTCGACGTCGCCCCGGCGAGCGCGATGGTCCCCGGCCTGTCGCTCGCGCCGTCGTCGACCGTCATCACGTGGGGCACCGGGGTCACCCTGGGCGTCCGGCTCGACATCCCGTCCGGCGGGCCGCCACCCGACAGCCGCCCGATCGAGCTGCAGACCTCGGCGGACGCGGTCAGCTGGTCCACGGCCGCCGCGCTCACGGCCGACGCGAGCGGCGCCGCGTCGCTCGTCTACCGGCCGCCCACCAACCTGTGGTACCGGGCCGTGCTGCCGGCCGGGACGGACCTCGCCGCCGCCGTGTCTGCGCCCGTGCGCGTGGTGGTCCGGCAGCTGGCGCTGCTGCGGCCCGCCTGGGGCACGACCACGCGGGTCCTGGGGAGGGGAAGCGCCGTGACGTTCACGGTCACCATGCGCCCGTCGCGCCCCGAGCTTCCTGCGCCGGTTGCCGCCTTCCGCATCTATGCGCTGGTCTCCGGCCGCTGGGTGCTCGCCGTGCAGCGGACCGTCCGGGCGAACGCGTCCGGGATCGCCGCCCTCGAGTGGCGCTTCGCGACGCCGGGCCGCTGGTACGTTCGCGCGTCGGCGGTGCCCTCGCCGCTCAACGCGAACAGCGCCTGGAGCCCGCCCGACCGGGTGCTGGTCACCTGACGGGTGCTGGTCGCCTGACGGCCGGCCACGCCGTCGCGCCGGGCGGTCAGTCGCGAGCGCGCCGCCGCAGCCCGAAACGCCGGCGCGGCGGCTCCGGCGCCGCGCCGGGTTCGGCGGTGCCGGCAAGGATCGAGGCGAGGAGCCCGAGTCGTTCGGCGGGTTCAGACCGCGGCGCGGCGCGGACCACCGGGATCCCCTCGTTGACCGCCCTGGCGAACAGCAGGTCGTGGTACGGGAGCTCGAGCGCGACGGCAGTGCCCAGCGTCTCCTCGATGTCCGAGCGCCGCAGGGGCTCGTGCGCGAAGAGGTGGTTCACCACGTGGAGGACCCGCTCGCCCAGGTGGCGTTCGCCCAGCACCTGCTCCACGGCCACCAGCGCGCGGAGCGACGGGATCTCCGGCAGCGTGGCCAGGACGATCCGGTCCGCGTCCCCCAGCACCGCCAGGGCGCGCGCCGAGAGGGTGGCCCCCGCGTCGACGACCGTGTAGAGGTAGACGTTGCGGAGTGACGCGAGCGCCCGCGACACCTCGGCCGTGGTCAGCCGGTCCGCCTCCTCCGGGTCGTCCGGGAGGCAGAAGACGTCCACCTGGTCGGCGTACCGCTCGGCCGCCTCGCGCACGCCGTCCTCGTCGGGATAGGCCAGCAGGTCTCCGATCCGGTGGCGCGGGCGCAGGTCGAGGTGCGTCGGGACCTGCCCCAGCGGCGCGGCCAGGTCGATCAGCGCGACCCGGCCGGGCTGCCGCTCGGCGAGGCCGAGCGCCACGTTGACGGCCATCGTGGTCGTCCCGACGCCGCCCTTGGCCCCGAAGAAGGCGATCACCTGGTGCTGCCGCGTGGCAGGGGCGGGCGGAATGGGGGCGGGCACCGCGCCGCCCGAGCGCTGGAACCGGAGGCTCAGGGCGTCCACCCGTGCCTCCAGCTCCCGGGCGTCGTACGGCCGGACGATCACGTCGTCGGCCCCCGCCTCGAGCAGCCGGACGCGCTCGTCGACATCCCTGGTCTGCGCGACGCAGAGGACGGGGAGGGGAGCCGCGGAAGGGATCGACCGCAGCTCGTGCACCAGGTCCCCGGCGTCCGGGGCGGCCGTGTCGGCGCCGGCGCCGGGCAGGTCGATGATGAGGAGGGCGTGCGCGGGCGCCTGGTCGACCAGGGCGGCGCGATCCGCGACGACGTCGACGGAGTGGCCCGCGTTGCGCAGGATCTCTCCGATCCGGTCGGCCTCGGCCGGGTCGGCCTCAAGCAGGAGGATCGAGCTCGGGGGCACGGTGCTACTCCGATGCGGGCAGGCGATGGACGGCGACAGTCTAGCAGTGGGCCGGGTGCTATACTCCGCCGGTCCTTTCAGCTCCACCGCCCGCGCATGCCTCGGGCTCGTCGCGGCCGAGCGGGGCACATCCCATGGGAAGGAGACACGTGGCGCATGCGCCGATATGAACTCATGCTCGTCCTGCGGCCGGACCTGGCCGAGGACCGCGTCCAGGCCACCCTGGACCGCATCACTCGCTCGATCAGCGCGGCCGAGGGCCAGCTCGTGAAGGTGAGCCCCTGGGGCCGCCGCCGGCTGGCGTACCAGATCGGCCCGCATCGCGAGGGCTCCTACTACATCGTCCTCTTCGATGCCCCCTCCGCGGCCGTGGAGGAGATCGAGCGCGGCCTCCGGATCACCGAGGAGCTCCTCCGCTTCCTCGTCACGCGCGTGGAGCGGCCCGCCGCCCGCCGCGCGGAGGTCGAGGTCGCTCCGCCGGAGGAGGAAGAGGAGCCGCAGGGCGAGTTCATCGACGAGTCGGAGAGCGAGGCGGCACCGGCCGCCATCGACTGACGTCGTCCGGCCGCGATCATCCAGCATCGCCTCGGGCGCGAGCGGGAGCAGGCCATGTCGCTCAACAAGTGCATGATCATCGGCAACCTCGGGCGCGATCCCGAGATGCGCTACACGCCCAGCGGGCAGGCCGTCACCCAGTTCACGGTGGCGGTCAACCGCAACTTCAAGGGGGCGAACGGCGACTGGCAGGAGGAGACGGAGTGGTTCCGCGTGGTGGCCTGGGGGCCGCTGGCGGAGCGGACGGCCGGCTACCTGCGCAAGGGCCGCAAGGTCTACGTGGAGGGGCGGCTCCAGACCCGGCAGTGGGAAGACCGCGAGGGTCAGAAGCGCTACACCACGGAGCTCATCGCGCAGACCGTCACTCCCCTGGACGCACGCCCCCGCGAGGAGACGGAGGGGATGGAGCCCTCCGCCGCGCGCCCGGGGCGGGGCGAGCCGGCCCCCGTGGGCGAGACCGGCGACGACACCTACACCGACCTGGACGATCTGCCCTTCTGACGAGACGGACCCGGGCCGGCGCCGCCGATGCGACCGGCGCGGCGTCCCGGACCTGACAACGAACGAGAGGATTGCGAACCGTGCCGCCTGCCAAGTCCAAGAAGCGCGACGACTACTACCGCGATCGGCGTCGGCGCAAGGTCTGCGCGTTCTGCGCCGACAAGGCCTCGCACATCGACTACAAGGAAGTGAACCGCCTGCGCCGGTACCTCTCCGAGCGGGCGAAGATCGAGCCGCGGCGCAAGACCGGCACCTGTGCCGAGCACCAGCGGCAGCTCTCCGTGGCGCTCAAGCGCGCCCGCCACGTCGCCCTGCTGCCGTACGCGCCGCAGCACCTGCGGCCCTGACACGGCGGCGTGCCAGGGACCGCCGCGCCCGCCCGGGCCGGCGTGCAGCCTGGCCGCACCTTCCCGACCCGGTCGCCACGCCCGGCGGCCGGGTCGTCCGGCGGCCGCGCCGGCACTGACCCTGTCGTGATCGGGGACGTCACCACCCCGACCCGGGCGCGTGCGTCCGCGGTCGTGGGCCGCTAGGGCCGGCGATGGACCTGCTGCTCCTCGTCACGGCCCTGCTGCTGATCCTGCTGGGCGCCGAGCTCTTCACCAACGGCGTCGAGTGGATGGGACACCGGCTCGACCTGGCCGAGGGGGCGGTGGGCAGCGTCCTCGCGGCCGTGGGCACCGCCATGCCCGAGACGATGATCCCGCTGGTTGCCATCGGCATGTCCGCCGGTGCGGATCACGCTTCGCAGACGGACATCGGCATCGGGGCGATCCTGGGCGCGCCATTCATGCTGGCGACCCTGGCGATGCTCGTCACCGGCGTGGCGGTGCTGGTGCGGGCGCGCCGTCGCGGCGGCGACGACCGGCTCGAGATCGACCCGCAGGTGATCGCGACTGACCTCGGCAACTTCGCGCTCGCCTACGGACTGGCGATCGCCGCCGCGTTCCTCCCCGAGCCGCTGGCACCCCTGAAGATCGTGGTGGCGGGCATCCTGCTGATCCTCTACCTGCGCTACGTCCGGGCGCACCTCGGGGCGGAACGTGCCGAGGGAGCCGGCGACGGGCTGCGACCGCTCCGCTTCGGCCGCCTGGATCCCCGCCGCCACGAGCGCTCGCCCCGCCTCCGGCTGATCGGCCTCCAGGTGGTGGTCGCCATGCTCGCGATCATCGGCGGGGCCGTGGTCTTCGTGGGTGCCGTGGAGGACCTGGCGGCCCGCGTGGGCGTCGATCCCGCGATCATGAGCCTGATCATCGCGCCCATCGCCACCGAGCTGCCCGAGAAGTTCAACAGCGTGATCTGGATCGCCCAGGGCAAGGACACCCTCTCGATGGGCAACATCACCGGCGCGATGGTCTTCCAGAGCTGCATCCCCACGGTGGTGGCGCTGCTGCTCGCCGCGGGGACATGGAGCGTCACGCCGTCGTCCGCGCTCGGGTTCGCGTCCGCGGCGATCGCGTTCGCCTCGGTTGCCATGATCTTCCTGCCGATGCTCCGGCGGGGCCGGCTGACCGGCCGTGGGCTCCTGGCCGGCGGCGTCTTCTACGCGGTCTACCTCGGAGTGGTGGGGCTCTCCATCGCCGGCGTGGCCTGATCCCCGGCGCGTTCCTCGGGGCGGCGCGGGCCGGGGTTCCGCCGGGAGCCGCGTCGTATACTCGCGCGCATGGTCACCGAAGACGCTTCCCGGACCTCGGCATCGGCTGTCGCGTCGGAGCGGGGCGCAGGCTCCCCGATCTGCTACCTCAACGGCAAGTTCATCCCGCTTGCCGACGCCAACGTCAACATCATGACCCACGCGTTCATGTACGGCACCGGCGTGTTCGAAGGGATCCGGGCGTACTGGAACGCCGAGCAGGGCCAGCTCTACGGGCTGCGGCTCGCCGAGCACTACCAGCGCATCTCGGATTCCTGCCGGATCCTGTACATGGACCCGCCCGGCTCCGTGGACGAGCTGGTGGCGCTCACGGTCGATCTGCTCCGCCGCAACGGCTTCCGCGAGGACACGTACGTGCGGCCGTCCGTCTACAAGTCCACGCAGGCGATCGGCGTCCGGCTCCACAACCTGGAGCAGGGGTTCTACATCCTGGCGATCCCGTTCGGCGACTACATCGACACCACCCACGGGATCCGCACCCAGACGGTCTCCTGGCGCCGGGTGAGCGACCAGTCACTGCCGGCGCGCGCCAAGATCGTGGGCGCGTACGTCAACTCGGCCTTCGCCAAGACCGAGGCGCAGCTCGTCGGCGCGGACGAGGCGATCGTGCTGGCGTCCGACGGCCACGTCTCGGAGGGCAGCGCCGAGAACCTCTTCATGGTCCGGCGGGGCGAGCTCGTGACGCCGCCGGTCACGGACGACATCCTGGAGGGGATCACCCGGGCCGGCATCATCGAGCTGGCCGACCGGGAGCTCGGCCTCCGGGTGGTGCAGCGCACCATCGACCGCACCGAGCTGTACGTGGCGGACGAGCTGTTCCTGTGCGGCACCGGGGCCCAGATCTCGCCGGTGACGGAGGTCGATCACCACATCCTGGGCGGCGGACAGGTCGGGCCCATCACGCGCCGACTCTCCGAGGCCTACTTCGATGCGGTCCGCGGACGCCTCCCGGCCTATCGCCACTGGCTCACGCCGATCTACTGAGACGCGGTCACCCCTGGACATCACGCTGGACGGGCCGCCGCCCGGGGTAGGCCGTCCGCAGCACCGCTACGATCGCCTCCTGGAGATCCTCCCGGGGGCGGTCACCTGGCTGCTGATCCTCGCGCCGGTCGTGCTCAGCTTCTCGGTGCCCGCGCTGGTCGCGTGGTTCGTGCTGAGCTTCGACTTCTACTGGCTCTACCGCGCGATCGTGGTGATCGTCAGCGTCACCGTGACGTTCCTGCGCATCCGTGACGTCCTCGACGCCGACTGGCCGGCGCAGCTGGATGGGCTGGTGGACCTCCGCTCCCGCGAGCGCGTCCTGGTCGACCGGCTGGAGCGGATCCGCGTCCGGGTCCGGGAGCTCGACCGGGCCGGCGACCGGCTCGCTGCCCGCGGCGGACGCCGCGAGAGCCGCCGGCTGCAGGCCGAGCTGGTGACGGTGCGGAGGCTGCTGGGGAGCGGCATCGAGCCGCTCGATCCACGGCGGCTCGTCCAGGTGGCCCTGATCCCCACCTACACCGAGCCGTACGAGAAGCTGGAGGCGACGGTGCGGGCCCTCGCGGAGGCCCGCTGGCCCACCGAGCGCAAGGTCGTCGCGATCATCACGCGCGAGACGGACACCCAGGGACGCGAGAACGTGGCCCGGCTGAGCGAGCGCTTCGGCGCGCAGTTCGCGCACTTCTTCCACGTCCTGGACCCGCTGGAGCCCGGCGTCGTGATCGGCAAGTCGAGCGCCATGGCCTACGGCGGGCGCTGGCTCTACCGGCAGATGGTGGAGCTCGGCTACGACCCGTCGCTGGTGATCGTGACGGACCTCGACTCGGACTACCGGGTCCACCCGCAGTACTTCGCGTACCTGGCGCACCGCTTCGCCACGGATCCCGATCGCTACCACCGGCTGTACCAGCCGGTCCCGATGTTCCACAACAACCTCTGGGAGGTGCCGCTGGCGGTGCGGCTCACGGCCGTGAGCGCCACCCACATCCAGATGTGGCGCTCGCTCTCGCCCGAGCGGCTGGTGAGCTTCAGCTCGTACGCCGTCTCGCTGCGGACCGTGCACGAGGTGGGCTACTGGGCGACCGACGCGATCCCCGAGGATTCCCGTTTCTACTGGAAGAGCTTCTTCACCTATGCGGGCACGTTCCGCGCCGAACCGCTCTTCATCCCGGTCTTCGGCGATGCGGTACGGGCGCGCACCTACCCCCGCACCCTCTACCAGCAGTACACGCAGATCCGGCGCTGGGCGTGGGGCGTCACGGACATCCCGTACTACATCCATCACGCGCTCACCCACCCGGAGATCCCGCTGCGGGTCCGGCTCCACCGGCTGGGCGACCTCTGGTCCGACCACATCAACTGGGCCGTGGCGCCCTACGTGCTCATCTTCGGGTCCAACCTGCCGCTCCTGATCAGCAACCAGTTCGGACACTCCGAGTTCGCCCAGACCACCCTGGGGCACAACCTGCCGGTCTACGCGGCGTGGATGCTGACGGGCGCCTTCTGCAGCCTGATGATCCTGATCTTCATCGAGGACCGCATCGCCCCGCCGCGGCCCGCGTCCTGGGGCGTGATCCGCCGCGCGCTCGTCTACGTGCAGTGGCTGACGCTGCCGGTGGTCGGCATGATCTTCAGCAACCTGCCGGCGCTCGACGCGCAGACGAGGCTGATGACGGGGCGCAGGCTGGAGTACCGCGTCACCGAGAAGGTCTAGGGAGAGACGGGTCGCGCCCCGCCCCGGTCATCCGGGCGCGGGCTTGCCGCGCCCCTGTCCCGGTGACTCGCGCCCCGGCCTGCCGCGGCCCTGTCCGCGATCACCCACGCCGACTCCCGCCACGAGGGCACGCCGGCGCGCTATCCGCCAGGGACGGTCAGCTGGGGCGTCTGCGCCCCGGTGATCACGACGGCATCGACCTTGACGGTCGGGTCCGTGGCCGTCTGGATGGTCACCCCGAAGGTGGACTGGAGCACGCGCACCGTCTCCGGCATGCTGGCCTGGGCGCCGTTGTAGAAGGTCACCACCGTGTTCGGGTAGGTGAGCCGGTCGGCACGCCCGCCGTTGGCCGACGGAACGGTGGCGTTGATCCCCAGGTACTTCAGGTAGGCGGCCGTGGCGGTGGCCTGCCCGTTGACGCCGGAGCCGTTCTCGACGAGCACCTGCGCGGCCTCGGCGCCCAGCTTGGTGCGCGAGTCGAGCAGGGAGGTGGAGCCGGCCGCGAACGCCTGGGCCACGGCCTGGCGGATGGCGGCCACGTTGGGGTGGATCCAGTAATTGACGGCGCAGGTGGCCGGAGGGCACTGGATGGCGTAGTCCGGCGGGTCGAAGACGAACGAATGCAGGTTGTTGGTGTTCGCCTTCTCGATGAGCGACACGAGCTGGGGCAGCTGGTCGCGCGGGAAGTCCGTGTGGACCGCGTTGCGCAGCGCCTGGCCCAGCGCGTCGAGCTTGTTCGGGTCGAGGAAGCTGAGCACGTCGGTCTGCTGGCGGATCGAGGTGATCACCCGCTGCTGGCGCTGGGAACGGTCGAAGTCCGACGTCGCGTGGCGGGAGCGGGCGTAGGCCAGGGCCAGCTCGCCGCTCATGTGCTGGATCCCCGGCGGGATGTACAGCTTGATCGCGCCGCGCCCGTTGTCGGTCGGGTAGTCGTAGTCGCTCACCGGGAGCTGGACGTCGACGGTCACGCCGCCCAGGGTGTCCACCACCTGGCGGAAGCCGGAGAAGTTGACCTGCACGTAGTAGGGGATCTGGATCCCCAGGAGGTAGCCGAGCGCGCCCTTGAGAGCGGTGACGCCCCGGTTGGAGGCGGTGCCCGGGAAGAGGTCCGGCGCCCCCTCGGCGTACGTCCAGAGGCTGTTGATCTTGTTGGGATACGCGCCGCCGAAGTACGCGGCCGCCGGCCACGAGGGCGGCAGCGGGACCTGCTCCGTGTCGCGCGGGACGCTGAACATCGAGACCGCGCCGGAGGAAGGGTCGATGCTCGCGACGATCATGGTGTCCGTGTTGAACGTCTGCTGGGCAGGGCGCTGGTCGACGCCGACGAGCAGCACGTTGAGCCGGCCACCGTTCCAGGGGACGATCGACGGCTGTGGCTGGGTGGCGGCGCCGATGGCGGCTCCCGGCGTGGCGGCCGCTGAGGCGCCTGGCGCACCGGATGCGGCAGGGACGACGACCGGGTTGCTCGGCGAGTCGCTGGTGACCGCCATGATCGTGTCGTGGGCGATCCGGTCGTAGCGGGCGAGCGCCACGTGGGCCATGCCCATGACCAGGATCACCCCGACCAGGCCGGCGAGGGACAGCGGCGCGAACGACACGCGCGGGCGACCGAGCCGCCCGCCGAGTTCCGGGACCTCCACCGCCGCGCAGCGGTAGGCGTCCACGACGGCGATCAGCCGGTACAGGAAGACCAGGACGTCGATCGCGAGCACCACGTCCAGCACGAAGGGGTCGAAGATGCTCACCTTCAGCACGTCCCGCGTCGAGGCGTTGGCAGCCAGACCGGCCAGCAGGGCGAGCGCCAGCACGGGCGGGGCTGCGAACGCCAGTGCCCGGGCGGGACGGCGCGCATAGAGGTGGCCCAGGCCCGGGAAGACGAGGCTCAGGAACGCGGCTGCGAACGGAGAGGGTCGCCCTGCGGGGCGTTCGGCGTTCGGCACGGGCCGGATCATAGCGGGTCGCCGCGCCGGCGGCATTGCGCGCGGTCGGCCGGACCGCCGTCGGGACGGTCGGGCGCCCGGGCGCCACGCTCGGCCGCACGGCGCCCGGAGACGTTTGGGTATCCTACCCGGCACATGCAGTCACCCTTCCGCCCTGTTCCCGCCCACCCCGACTTCACCGCGCAGGAGCACGGGATCCTGGAGCTCTGGCGCGAGCGACGCACCTTCGCGCGCCTCCGTGCCCAGAACGCGGGCGGCCCGCGCTGGTCGTTCCTGGACGGCCCCATCACCGCGAACAACCCCATGGGCGTGCACCACGCCTGGGGGCGCAGCTACAAGGACCTCTTCCAGCGCTTCCACGCCATGCTCGGGGAGGACCAGCGCTGGCAGAACGGCTTCGACTGCCAGGGCCTGTGGGTCGAGGTGAACGTCGAGCGCGAGCTGGGGTTCACCAGCAAACGCGACATCGAGGACTACGGGATCGCCGACTTCGTGAGCCTGTGCAAGCAGCGCGTGCTCACCTTCGCCGCCCGCCAGACCGAGCAGTCGATCCGGCTCGGGATGTGGATGGACTGGAACGACCCGCACGAGCTGCGACGGCTCCGCGATCTGCTCGCGGACGACCCCACCCGCGTCGTCACGGTGGAGGGCCCGCGCGGGCCGGTGACCGACACGGTCGAGCAGATCGTGGGGCGGCTCGGGATGCCCGAGCTGGGCGGCTCGTACTTCACCTTCTCCAACGAGAACAACGACCTGATCTGGGGCTTCCTCGCCGAGTGCAACCGGCGCGGGTGGCTGTACAAGGGTCACGACACGATGCCCTGGTGCGCGCGCTGCGGCACCGGAATCAGCCAGCACGAGATGTCGGAGGGCTACCAGGACCGCGAGGATCCGGGGCTCACGGTGCGCTTCCCGCTGCTGGACCGCCCCGGGGAGGCGCTGCTGGTCTGGACCACCACACCGTGGACGCTGACCTCGAACGTGGCGGCCGCGGTGGGCCCGGAGCTGCGCTACGTGAAGGTGCGCCAGGACGACCATCTCTACTGGCTGGGACGCGGGACCCTGAGGCAGGCGCTGGAGGGTCCGTTCGAGGTGCTGGAGGAGCGCCCCGGCGCCGACCTGGTGGGCTGGCGCTACGCGGGCCCGTTCGACGACCTGCCCGCGGTGGAGCACGCCTTCGCGGCCACGCCCGGCCCCGACGGCCAGCCCTACGAGCATCGGGTGGTGGCGTGGGACGAGGTGGGCGAGGAGGAGGGGACCGGCATCGTCCACATCGCCCCGGGGTGCGGCGCCGAGGACTTCCAGCTCGGCCGCGCGCTCGGGCTGCCGATGATCGCGCCCCTCGACGAGAACGGCGTCATCGTGCCGGGCTTCGGGTTCCTGTCGGGCCGCGACGTCCGGGAAGTCGCGGAGCCGATCATCGAGCGGCTGCACAGGACGGGGCGCTTCCACCGCGTGGAGCCCTACCTGCACCGCTACCCGCACTGCTGGCGCTGCGGGACGCCGCTCGTCTTCCGGCTCGTGGACGAGTGGTACATCAGCATGGGCCCGGTCTACGACCAGCCGCGCGAGACGCTGACGCGCGAGCAGGTGGACGCGAGCCTGCGCTACCAGATCATGGAGGTCGTGGACGGGATCCGCTGGATCCCCGGGTTCGGGTACGAGCGCGAGCTCGACTGGCTCCTGAACATGCACGACTGGATGATCAGCAAGAAGCGCTACTGGGGCCTGGCGCTGCCGATCTACGACTGCCCGGCGTGCGGGGCGGTGACCGTGGTCGGCGGACGCGAGGAGCTGCGCGAGCGAGCGGTCGAGGGCTGGGAGCAGTTCGAGGGCCACACGCCCCACCGCCCGTACGTGGACGGGGTGAAGATCGCCTGCCCACGGTGCGGCGCGACGGTGGAACGGATCCGCGACGTCGGCAACCCCTGGCTGGACGCGGGGATCGTGCCCTTCTCCACGATGCACTTCCGCGAGGACCCGGCGTACTGGGGCAGCTGGTTCCCCGCCGACTTCATCACCGAGAGCTTCCCCGGCCAGTTCCGCAACTGGTTCTACTCGCTGCTCGCGATGAGCACGGTCCTGCGCCGCGAGCCGCCGTTCCGGACCATCTTCGGGTACGGGACGCTCTTCGGCGAGGACGGGCGGCCCATGCACAAGAGCTGGGGCAACGCCATCGAGTTCGACGACGCCGCCGAGCGGATGGGCGTCGACGTGATGCGCTGGATGTTCGCCAACGCCCGCCCGGAGGACAACATCCTGTTCGGCTGGCACGCGGCGGACGAGGCCCGCCGCGAGCTGCTGGTCCTCTGGAACGTCTACGCGTTCTTCGTCACCTACGCGCGCCTGGCCGGCTGGAGGCCGGAGCAGGGGATCGTGTCCGCCATGACGGCCGGCGACCCGTGGCCCTCGCTGGACCGCTGGATCCTCTCCAGGGCGGCGGGCCTCGCGGCGGACGTGGAGGCGGCCCTGCGCGCGTGCGACGCGATGGCCGCGACGCGGTCGGTGGGGGCCTACATCGACGACCTCTCCACCTGGTACCTGCGCCGCTCGCGCGACCGGATGCGGGGCTCGGCCGATCCGGTGGACCGCAGCCGCGCCTTTGCGACCCTGCACGCGGCGCTGGTGGCGGCGGCGCGCGTCCTCGCCCCGGTCCTGCCCTTCCTCTCCGAGGCCATGTACCAGAACCTGGTCGTGGCCGCGGAGCCGTCGCTCCCCGACTCGGTGCACCTGACCCGCTGGCCGGCCGCCGAGCTGGCGAGCCTGCGGGACCCGGCGCTGGAGGCGGGGATGGCCACCGTGATGCGTGCCGTCGAGCTCGCCAGGGGGCTGCGGTCCCAGGCCGGGCTCCGCGTCCGGCAGCCGCTGGCGCGCCTCTGGCTGGCGCTCCCGGGCGGCGACCTGCCCGACCGCGATGCGCTGCTGGGGCTGCTGGCCGCCGAGCTCAACGTCCGCGACGTGGTGCTGATCGGCGACGAGTCGGAGCTGGTGGAGCGCCGCGTCCGGCCGCTCCTGCCCAGGATCGGCAGGCGGCTCGGTCCGCAGATCCCCGCGGTGATGGCAGCGGCTCGCGCGAACGAGGTCGAGTACCTGCCCGACGGCTCGGTCCGCCTGGCCGGCCTGGCGCTGGCAGCGGACGATGTAGAGATCCTGGCCACGCCGCGTCCCGGCACGGCCGTGGCGCACGACGCCGGGCTGGTGGTGGTGATCGACACCACGCTGACCGACGAGCTCCGGGCGGAGGGCGACGCGCGCGAGCTGCAGCGCGCGGTGCAGGACCTGCGCCGGGACGCCGAGCTCGAGCTGGACGACACGATCGAGGTGTGGCTGGAGTTGCCGGCCGGGGCGCTGGAGCGGTTGGGCCCCCACCTGGACCGGCTGGCCGCGGAGACGCAGGCGACCGCCGTCCGGCTCGAGGCGCCGCCGCCCGACCTGCCGGCCAGCGAGGTGGCCCTCGAGTCCGGCCGGGCACGCATCGCGATTCGGCGCGTCGCCGGGGACGCACTGCCGTGAGCGGCGTCTCCGCCGGGACGGGCCCCCGGAGGGTCGTCGGCACCACCTGGCCCCGCCTGCTGCTCTTCCTGGGGCTGGGTGCCGTCGTCGTGGTGGCCGACCAGGTCTCGAAGGCCTGGGTCAACGCGTCGTTCGCGCTGAGTCGGGCCTCCGACGTGGTCGCGGGTCCGCTCGCGGCGCCGACGCCGGTGCTGGGCGACTTCGTGCGGATCGCCAAGGGCTACAACAACGGCGCGATCTTCAGCCTCTTCGGCGCGAGCGCCTCGATCTTCGCCGTCGGGAGCCTCATCGCCATCGCCGCGATCGTCTGGTTCGAGGTGGCACGCGGCGGCCGCACCTCCTGGTGGGTCACGGTCGCCCTCGGGCTCCTGCTGGGCGGCGCGACGGGAAACCTGATCGACCGCGTCCGGCTGGGCTACGTGATCGACTTCGTGGACATGGGCATCGGCACCTGGCGCTGGTACACGTTCAACGTGGCCGACGCGTCGATCAGCGTCTCGATCGTGATGCTCCTGCTGGCGGGGCTCGTGGGGGACGGCGGCGGGGCCGCCGATGCCGGCGAGCCGGCGAGGACAGGGGACGGGGGAGCGCCGAGCGGCGTCCCGGGCCCGGATGCGGTGCCCGGTCCGCGCGCCGGCGGGCCCGCGGGGGATCCCGGCGCCGGCGGGCCCGAGGCACCGGAATCGCACGCCGGCCGGCGGTCGGTCTGAGTGCCTGGCCTGGTCAGCCTCGCGGTGCCGGCCGGGGCGGACGGGCTCCGGGCTGACCGCTTCGTGGCGGATGCCACCGGGATGTCGCGGGCGCATGTGCAGCGACTGATCCGCGAGGGCCGTCTCGCCCGGGACGGGCGGCCGATCAAGGCCAACGTGCTGCTCGCGGCAGGTGACCGGCTCGAGCTCGACGTGCCCGAGGTGCGGCCGCCGGACGTGGCCGCAGAACCGATCCCGCTGCAGGTGGTGTACCGGGACGACGATCTCCTGATCGTGAACAAGCCGGCCGGGATGGTCACGCATCCCGCGCCGGGACATGCCGGCGGCACGCTGGTGAACGCCCTGCTCGCCATCGGGGGCCCCGAGGCGTTCGGGGGGATCGCCGGGGTGGCGCGGCCCGGGATCGTCCACCGGCTGGACCGCGACACGAGCGGGCTGCTGATGGTCGCACGCAACGACCGGGCACAGGCCAGCCTGATGGCCCAGCTCAAGGCGCGCCGTGTCCGCAAGACGTACCTCGCCCTGGTCGCGGGGGAGCCGCCCGCCGCGGTCGGGCGAATCGAGGCCCCGATCGGGCGCGATCCGCGCCACCGGACGCGGATGGCGGTGGTCCCCGACGGCCGGCCGGCCGTGACCACGTACCGCGTCCGCGAGCGTTTCGCGGGCTGGTCGCTGCTGGAGGTGGGGCTCGTCACCGGACGGACCCACCAGGTCCGCGTGCACCTCGCGTCCATCGGGCACCCGGTGGCCGGCGATCCCGTCTACGCGACCGGCGACGCGCGCCGCGGCCCCTCCGGGTTGGCGCGGCTCTTCCTCCACGCGTGGCAGCTCGAGCTGGAGGCCCCCTCCGGGGGTCGGGTGATCCGCGCGACGGCGGAGCTGCCCGACGATCTGGAGGCGGTCCTGGGGGATCTCCGGGCGGGCCAGCGGCCCGGCCACGGCGGGACGGCACCCGGCCACGGCGGGACGGCACCCGGCACGGGGGAGAGCCGGGGTTCCGCGAGCCCGAGCGTGCCCGGCACCGGGGAGAGCCGGGCGGCGGGCGCGGCCATCGCATCGTGGGACGCCCGGTCATGAAGCCGTGCCGGGGCGCCCCGGGCGCCATGGTGGTCATCATCTCCGGCCCGTCCGGGGTGGGCAAGGACACCATCATCGACGCCCTCAAGCGGGGCCACAACCGGCCGGACTACGACTTCATCGTCACGTGCACGACGCGCACCCCGCGGGCCGGGGAGCGTGACGGTGTCCACTACCGGTTCCTGGCCGAGTCGGAGTTCCTCGCCCTTCGCGAGGCGGGCGAGTTCCTGGAGGCGAACCAGGTCCACGGATCGCACTGGTACGGCACGCCACGGCCGGCCGTCTGCCACGCTTTGGAGGAGGGGCGCCACGCCATCCTCAAGATCGACGTGCAGGGGGCGCAGGTGGTCAAGCAGCGCGTGCCGGACGCGCTGCTGATCTTCCTGGTTCCGCCGTCGCTGGAGACGCTCTTCGCCCGGCTGCGTTCGCGCGCGACCGAGACGGCCGACCAGCTGGAGGTCCGCCAGCGCGACGCGGCGATCGAGCTCGCTCGCCAGGGCGACTACGACCACGTGGTGGTCAACGAGACCGGGGAGGTGGAGCGGACCGCCGCGCGCGTCGCCGAGATCATCGAGGAGGAGCGGGCGCGCCAGCCGGACCGGCGCGTCGAGCTCTGACCCGTGGACGACGGCACGGTCCCGCCCGCGACCGGGCCCGCGCCGCCCGCCCGGTCCGCCGATGCCCCCGGCCGGGTGGTCGAGGTCGCAGTCGACGTCGCGGGCGAGGCGGGTGAACGCCCGTATGCGTACCGGGTGCCGGCCGTTCTCCGGGACGTCGCGGCCGGCGAGGCGGTCATCGTGGAGTTCGGGCGGCGCCAGGCGCTCGGCGTGATCCTGGGCGACGCCGCGCCGCCCGGGGGCGTGGTGCCGAAGCCGATCTCGGCCCGGGTTCGCTCGGACGGGCCGCTGCTGCCGCCGCTGCAGCTTGCCCTGGTGCGCTCCGTCGCGCAGCACTACCTCGCGCCGCTCGCGCTCGTGGTGCGTGCCGCGCTCCCGCCGGGGCTCCTGGAACGGCTCGAGCTGGTGGCGCTGGCGGGCGAGGCCGGCGATGCAGCGGCGTCCCCGGTTGCCATGGGCTCGACGGACCGGGCGCGCCCCTCGGGCTGGGCGGCAGCCCCCTCCGCGGGAGCCGCTGCGGAGTCCGATGACTCCGCATACCCGGCGCGCCTCCTGGGCCTGGTGCTGGAGCGGCTTCGGGCGGCGCGGCCGGGCGGCGTGGCGGTGCGCTCCCTGCCGTGGCATGGCTCCCGCGCGACCCTGCTGCGGGAGCTGCGCGCGCTGGAGGCCGCCGGGCACGTCAGGCTGGAGTGGCGGCTGTCGGCGGCCGAGG
>JAJYKX010000039.1:10507-18421 GCA_021788175.1 Chloroflexota bacterium | reverse complement strand
CGCGATCATCTTCGCCGACATCACCACGCCCTTCCCGGGGATGGGAGTCGACGTCCGGTTCGCCGAGTCGGTGGGCCCGGTGATCGACCGGCCGGTCCGCGCCCTCGCCGACGTCCGGTCGCTGCGCCTGTTCGATCCCGGCGAGGCGGTGGCACCGCTCCTCGAGGCGATCGCGCTGGTGCGGCGGGCGGGCTCCGTGCCGGTGCTGGGATTCGCCGGGGCGCCGTTCACCCTCGCCTCGTACCTGGTGGAGGGCCGCTCGTCGCGGGACGCCGCGCGCCTCGTGGCGCTGCTCCGTGCCGAGCCGGGGACGTTCCACGCGCTCATGGAGCGCCTGGTCGACGCCACGATCCCGTACCTCCGGGCGCAGATCGAGGCGGGCGCCGAGGCCGTGCAGCTCTTCGACAGCTGGGTGGGCGTCCTCGGCCCCGACGACTACGAGCGGCACGTCCTCCCGCACGTCCGCCGGCTGATCGCCGGGCTGGCCGACCTGGATGCCCCGGTCATCCTCTTCGGGACCGGGACCGCCGGCCTCCTCGGCCTGCTGGCGGGATCCGGCGCGGCAGTGATCGGCCTGGACTGGCGGGTCGATCTCGGCGAGGCGTGGGCGCAGGCACCCGGCCTCGCCGTGCAGGGCAACCTCGACCCGACGCTGCTGCTCGGGCCGTTCGACGAGACCGCGGCCGCGGCGTCCCGGATCCTGGAGCGCGCCAGCGGCCGCCCGGGGCACGTCTTCAACCTGGGGCACGGGGTGCTGCCGTCGACCGACCCGGACGACCTCCGGCGACTGGTGGACCTCGTGCACGAACGCTCGAGCAGGTCGCGCCGACCCGCCTGACGGAGGCCGCCGGGGTTCAGGCGCAGGATCGGCGAGGGCGGCGTCCGCTCGCCGGGGTTCAGGCGCCAGGGTCGGCGAGGGCGGCGTCCGCTCGCCGGGGTCAGGCGCCCCTGTCGGGCAGGGCGGCGCCTGCCGGATCGGCGCCCGTCGTCGCGGCGCCCTCGGCCCGAAGGGCGTCGGTCGCCTCGTGGGGGAGCACGAACCAGCGCAGCGCCTCGAAATCGGGCCCCTCGTCCGGGGGCTCCGGCGTGCGCGCGGGCGTCGGCGGGTGCGCCAGGATCGCCCGGGCCTCGTCCAGGTAGCCGGCGAGGCGTGCCTCCGGCTCCCGGTGCCGGTGCGCACGGTACGTCATCCCGTTCCCGTCGTAGCGAACGTCGTGGAGGCTGAGCGGCGGCTCGGCGAGCCCGTCCTGGTGCCGCCACATGCCGCTGGCGGGCTCGAAGTCGTACAGCGGGAGCAGCCGCCAGCCCTCCGACGCCACGATCTCCACCGCCTGGAGGATGTACTCGAAGACGGTCTCGCTGATGAAGTAGTTGAAGTTCACCCGCACCCAGCCGGGCTTGATCCCCTCGCAGCCGCGGGCGACCTGCCGCTCGAACTCGCGTGACCGCTCGATGTCGATCCCGAGCAGCCGGTGGCCGTAGGGCCCGGCGCAGGAGCACCCGCCACGTGCCTGGATCCCGAACAGGTCGTTGAGCAGGGCGACGACGAAGTTGTGGTGCAGGTAGCGTCCGTCGTGCCGCACCACGAACGACACGATCGAGAGCCGCTCGGCCTCGTGGCTTCCCAGCACCTGGATCGACGGGTGCCGCTCCCAGCGCGCGATGGCGCGCCGGATGAACGAGGTCTCCCGATCGCGGATGGCCTCCGTGCCCACCGCCTGCTTGAGCGCGAAGACCATGCCCGCCCGGATGGACTCGACGATGGCCGGCGTGCCGCCCTCCTCGCGGCGCTCGATGTCGGCGAGGTAGCGGTGGTCGAACTGGTTGACGTACTCCACCGTCCCGCCGCCGGGCACGGACGGGACGCGGTTCCGGAAGAGCTCCCGCCGGGCGACCAGGATCCCGGGGGTCCCCGGTCCGCCGATGAACTTGTGGGCCGAGATGAAGATCGCGTCCTTGTACGCCAGCTCGCCGTCGGGCCCGTCGTCGCCGCCCATGCGCATCTCGACGTACGGCGCCGCCGCGGCGTAGTCCCAGCAGGAGAGCGCGCCGTAGCGGTGGAGGAGGATCGAGATGGCGCGCGTGTCGGAGATGATCCCGGTGACGTTCGATGCGGCCGAGAAGCTGCCGATGACCAGCGGGCGGCCGGCATGGGCGCGAAGCTCGCGCTCCAGCTGCTCCAGGTCGATGTGCCCGTCGTGGTCCTCGTGGACGGTGACCAGCTCGGCGATCGACTCCCGCCACGGCAGCTCGTTGGAGTGGTGCTCGTACGGCCCGATCAGCACCACCGGCCGTTCCTGCGGCGGGATCGCCTCGCGCAGGTGGTAGCGGTCGTCCAGGTCGGCCGGGAGGCGCAGGTTGAGCACGTCGACCAGGCGGTTGATCGCGCCCGTGGAGCCCGAACCGCAGAAGACGACGGCGTGCTCGTCCGTGCCGCCGACCGCGTCCCGGATGATCCGCCGCGCCTCCTCGCGGAACCGCGTCGTCTGCAGGCCCGTCCCGGACGACTCTGAGTGCGTGTTGGCGTAGAGAGGAAGGACGGCGTCCCGGATGTAGTCCTCGATGAAGGTGAGCGAGCGACCCGAAGCGGTGTAGTCGGCGTAGGTGACCCGCCGGATCCCGAACGGCCCGGCGACCGCTTCGTCGTCGCCGATGACCGACCCGCGGATCAGGTCGACCAGGGAGTCGGATGGCTGCACAGCCCCATGGTACCCATCGCGCCGTCCGCCGGCAGGCGGCCCGCGACCGGCCGGTGGCCGGCCGCCACACGGGGCGGCGCGCGGCAGATCAGCCGACGCGCGCGGCTCGACCCGCTCAGCCCGCGCCGCCCAGCTCCGCCCGCAGCTCCTCGGCCAGCCGCTCCATCGACGGCGAGACACGGTCGGCATCGGTCAGCCGTTCCGCGGGGTACGTGCCGGCAGGGGCCCAGACGTACATCCCGGCCGCCCGCCCCGCAGCGATCCCGGTCGGGGAGTCCTCGATCACCAGGCAGCGATCGACGGGCACTCCCAGCACCGTCGACGCATGAAGGAAGAGGTCGGGCGCGGGCTTGGGTCGCTCGACGCCATCCGCGCTGAAGATCCGCCCGTCGAAGCGCTCCAGGAGGCCGGTGGCCCGCAGGGCCGTCTCGGTGCGCGTCCGCGTGCCGTTGGAGGCGACGCAGGTGGCGACGCCGGCCGCGTCGAGGAAGTCCAGCAGCTCCGGGACGCCGCGGTTCGGGCGGAGCTCGCGGGCGAACCGGCCGGCCAGGCGCGCCGCGTAGACCGCCTCGAACGTCTCCGCCAGTGGGCGTCCCGTTCGGGCCTCCACCAGGGTGCGGATGAGTCCGAGGGTGCCGCCCGTGAAGTCGCGGCGGCTGTCGTCGGGCGTCGTGGGGACGCCGAGCTCGGTCAGCACCTCGGCCAGCGTCCGCGAGGAGATTGCCTCGCTGTCCACCAGGACGCCGTCGTTGTCGAAGATCACGAGGCCGACCGTGGGCAAGGGGCTGGGAGGGCGCGCCGTCCTGGGCGTGGCGCGGTCGTGGGATGGTTGCACGGATGCCTCGCGTGGGCGCTGCCGGGCGTGCGCGTGGACGCGTCGCTCGGCACGGTCGGGGAAGGACGGCACCATGGTGCCACGGTCGCGGCGCGGGCGCGCCGTTGCGCACGGAGGTACCGTGCGTCCCGTGACGACGCGAACGACGGAGGCAGGCCCGGGGGCGGGCGGACGGGTCAGCGCGGGGATCCTGCTGTATCGCCGGCGGGCCGGCCGGCTGGAGGTCCTGCTGGCGCATCCCGGCGGCCCGTTCCACGAGAAGCGCGACCTCGGCAACTGGTCGATTCCGAAAGGAGAGCCGGGTCCCGGCGAGGAACTCGCCGCGGCGGCGGTACGGGAGTTCGAGGAGGAGACCGGGACGCCGCTCCCCTCCGACACGCTGCTGCCGCTGGGCACCACGCGGCAGAAGGGCGGCAAGC
Source organism: Chloroflexota bacterium (assembly GCA_021788175.1). Lineage (GTDB taxonomy): Bacteria > Chloroflexota > Limnocylindria > Limnocylindrales > CSP1-4 > JAJYNJ01. Next base: position 14,468 of record JAJYKX010000039.1, on the reverse strand, counting down.
TCGTCTGGGCGTGGGCGCTGGAGGGCGACCTGGACGAGACGGGCGCCCGCAGCAACACGTTCCAGGTGGAGTGGCCGCCAGGCTCCGGGCAGCTGGCCTCGTTTCCGGAGATCGACCGCGTCGCCTGGTTCGAGCCCGGGGAGGCCCGGCGCCGGATCAAGGAGGCGCAGGCCGTCTTCGTGGATCGCCTGGAGACGCAGCTCGGGGAGTCGTGACCGCCGCGCGGCCCGCCGGGGCTCGGCCGGGGCGCGCCGGTGTTCCGCTCAGGGGCCGCCGCGCGGCCGGTTCACGGCCAGGGGCTGCTCGCCGGCGATCCCTGCGGCGTGGGAGTCGCGGATGTCGCGGTGGCGGAGCCGGGGAGAAGGGACGGGGGCTGGCCGACGTCCGGGCTGCCCGATGCTGCCGCCGTGGCACCCGGCACGACCGCGGCCGACGCGGCCGGCGTGGCCGCGGCCGATGCGGCCGGTGTGGCCGCCGCCTGCGCCTTCGCCAGCGAGCCGGCCAGCAGCGCCGCATACGCGACCGCCCCCTGCGGGCGCAGGTGGATCCCGTCGTCCCAGAAGTACTCCGGGTGGCGGTCACCCAGGTCGTGCCAGTCCACGACCAGCATGTTGGGGTAGTCCGTTGCCGCCTGCGCCAGGACCGCGTTGTCGTGCGACTCCCAGCTGCGCGGCTCCTTCAGGTTGACGAAGACCACCAGGCGCTGGCCGCCGGCCAGCTGCATCACCTGGTCCACCTGCTGGCCGGTGACCCAGCCGTTGTCGCCGAGCCCGATCACCACCGTGCCCGGCAGAAGCCCCTCCTGCTGGCGCTGCCGAAGGATGTCGAGGCCCGCCCCGAACGAGCGTCCGACCGCGGCGTTCACCTCGATGCCGTGGATCGCCGCGCGCAGCTGCGTGACGGCGCCGAGCATGACCGAGTCGCCGATCGCGAGGACCGGCGCGACGGACGGTCGGGGGCTCGCCGATGGTGTCGCGGACGGGCCGGCCGCCACGGGCGTGGTGGGCAGGCCGGTCGCCGGTGCCCCGGTCGCGGGGGGCTCGCTTCCGCCACCGTACGGGGGTGGGATCACGGCGCCTCCAGAGGCGGCCGTGCCCCCGGTGCCGGGCGTGCCGGTGGCTCCCGGCGTGGTCTCCGTGGACGGCCCGCCCGTCCCGCGCGCCGGCGAGGCGGGGAGCGCCGGGCCGCCCGCGTCGATGGAGGTCACCGCGAGGTAGGGGGGCGTGGCGGGAGCGGACGCGCCGGCCACCCGCGCGCCGACCAGCACCGCGACCGCCAGCAGGGCGCCGCTGGTCGCCACCGGCCAGCGGAAGGTCGCCAGGCGGCGGCTGCGCGGCACCGACCGCCACGCCGTCCACGCGCGCCCCAGGGCTCCCTGTCGGACCGGCGTCTCGACGAACCGGTAGGAGGCCTCCGCGGCGACCAGCGTGAGGGCCAGCCGCAGGACGAGATCCGGCACCGGGTTCAGCGGCACGTCCAGCTGCGGGCGCGTCAGCGTGAAGATCGGCCAGTGCCAGAGATAGATGCCGTAGGAGCGCTCGCCGATCCAGCGCAGCGGCTGGCGGTCCAGCACCCGGTATCCGATCCAGCCCATCGGGTGGACGGCAGCCACGATGACCAGCGCCACCGCCAGGTCCACCGCCACGAACCCGCCCCGGTAGAGGAACGGTTCGAACTCATCGAGCAGGGCGAAGGCGATGCCGACCACTGCGAGCCCGGCGATCCCGAGCAGTCCCAGCGCCGCCACCCGCAGGTCGACCGGGCGCCGGGTCGGCCGGGGCGCGGCCGGTTCCTCGGGCCACGGGGGCAGGGGCCGCGGTGTGGTCCGCTCCTCCGGCCACGGGGGCAGCGGCCCAGCCGGGCTCGGCACGTCGGCGGGCGTGGCTGTCGCCATCGCCCAGCCGCCTGCGCCCGCGCCGGGCGACGGCTCGGGCGTCCCCGCGACCGGTGTCGAGCCGCCCCGCTCGTGCGCTCCGGCCGCGGGCGTCCAGGCCAGTGCCAGCGCCGCGCCCAGCAGCAGGCCCGTCGCGTGCGTGTCGGTCCCGTAGTAGATGCGCGAGGGATCGACGTCCGGTCGGTACAGCCAGGCCATCAGCAGCGCGGACCCGGCCGCGCCCGCGAGGCTCGCCGCGAGCATCCCCCGGCGGCGCAGGACCACCAGTCCCCCGGCCAGCGCGATCGGCCAGAGCACGTAGAACTGCTCCTCGACCGCGAGGGACCACAGGTGGAGCAGCGGCGAGGGCCGACCCATCGCCTCGAAGTAGGACTGCTGGCGCAGGATGAGGTACCAGTTCGTGACGTAGGCGAGCGCCGCCAGCGTGTCGCCGCGCAGTCGCGCCACCTCGTCCGGCGCAAGGACCACGGCGAGCGTGAGCGTGGCGGCCAGGACGAGGAACAGGGCGGGCAGCAGGCGCCGTGCGCGCCGCGCCCAGAAGGCACGCAGCCGGATGCGGCCCAGCCGCTCGTGCTCCGCGAGCAGCAGCGTCGTGATCAGGAAGCCGCTGATCACGAAGAAGACATCCACGCCCAGAAAGCCGCCCGGGAGGATTCCGAGGTCGGCGTGGTAGAGCACGACGGCGAGCACAGCGATGGCCCGAAGGCCGTCGAGACCCGCCAGTCGAGTGGCCCTGGGGGTGGCGGGCGCGGAGCTGCCACCGGCGTCCGTCGCCGTGCGCGCCCCTGCCACTTCCGTTCCCGCCATGCCCGCCCGATCCTCGCTCGCGCTCTGTCCAATGATGACGCGTCCGGGGCCAGCGCGGTGCCCCCCGAAGGGCCTAGGATCGATGCCGGGGTGGGCAGGCGCGGATGGGTCGCGGCCCCCGACCCCGACCGACAGGAGCCGACGTGCGCGAGCTGTACCCACCCATCGAGCCGTCCCGATCCGGCCATCTCCGCGTCTCGGACCTGCACCAGGTCTATTGGGAGGAGAGCGGCAACCCTGCCGGGACGCCGGTGGTCTTCGTGCACGGCGGCCCCGGCGGCGGAACCGGCGCCGACGACCGTCGCTTCTTCGACCCCGCTGCCTACCGCATCGTGCTGCTCGACCAGCGCGGATCCGGCCGCAGCACGCCGCGTGCCAGCCTGGTCGAGAACACCACCTGGGACCTGGTGGCCGACATGGAACGGCTGCGCGAGCTGCTGGGGATCGAGCGCTGGGTGGTCTTCGGTGGCTCGTGGGGGAGCACGCTCTCCCTGGCGTACGCCGAGCGCCATCCGGAGCGGGTGCGGGCGCTCGTGCTGCGGGGCATCTTCCTCTTGCGGCCGCTCGAGATCCGCTGGTTCTACCAGGAGGGGGCGAGCTTCATCTTCCCGGACGCATGGGAGGCGTACCTCGCGCCGATCCCGCTCGAGGAGCGCGGGGACCTGGTGGCCGCATACCATCGTCGCCTGACCGGCGAGGACCCGGAGGAGCGGGCCCGGGCGGCGCGCGCCTGGAGCCGGTGGGAGGCCAGCACCAGCAAGCTGCGCCCCGATCCGGCGCTGATCGCGAAGTACGAGGATGACGCCCTGGCCGACGCATTCGCCCGCATCGAGTGCCACTACTTCGTCAACCGCGGCTTCTTCGCCACCCCCGACGAGCTGCTCGACGGCGTGGAGCGGATCCGCAGGATCCCGGCGGTGATCGTCCAGGGCCGCTACGACGTGGTCTGCCCCATCACCACGGCCTGGGACCTGCACCGCCGCTGGCCGGAGGCGGACTTCCAGGTGGTGCCGGATGCCGGGCACTCCGCCATGGAGCCGTCCACGGTCGACCGGCTGGTGACCGCCACCGACCGGTTCCGCACCGCGCCCTGAGGGTTGCCGCGCGCCGTCAGCGCACGTCCCAGAACGCCGTCGCGGTGAAGAGCGGCGTGGCGAGCGGCTGCCCGTTCAGGACAGTCAGCGCGTACCACGCCTGGAACGCGCCGACCTGGTTGCAGGACGAGGTGTAGGCCCCGCCCTGGACCACCGCCACCGCCGT
>JAJYKX010000039.1:0-10407 GCA_021788175.1 Chloroflexota bacterium | reverse complement strand
GGGTGCCGACGGCGGCAGAGGCGCGCCGAGCGCGACCCGGAACGCGTAGCGGTTGCGGCGCCCGCCGGCGTCGATCCCGGAGACCGTCACCGTGCCGGTGCCGGCGAGGGCCGGGCCGCTGAATGCCGCCCGGTAGTGACCCGCCCCGAGGGTCGTGACCGATCCCGCCAGCGTCTGCCCGGAGACGGCCAGCGTGAACAGCGGTGCCGATCGCATCGGCTCGGACGCCCAGGCGTTCACGACGAGCGTTCGCGTCGTCGCGGACTCGGCCACCGTGGTGCGGACCATGTACGCCGCGGCCGTGATCGTCCTCTCGAGGAAGGCGCGGCCGGCCGGGCCCGTGGCGATCACCTGGACCGTGTAGTCCCCCTGGGGGACGAGGGCGCCGGCGGCGTTCCGACCGTCCCAGGTCCAGCCGCTGGTTCCCGCGGGCATCCGGCGCGCATACCACGCCGTGCGCACCACGTGCCCCTGCGCGTCCAGGATCCGCAGGGTGCTGGTCGTGGCCCGCGCCAGCCGGAAGGTGATCCGCGTCACCGGCGCGTACCGGTCGCCGTCCTGGGGGTAGAAGCGGTTCGGGCCGGCACGGAGGAAGCCCAGGACGCGGTTCACGATCACGGTCGAGCGCAGCGTCAGCGCATTCCCGCGGGCGTCCTTCACCGCGAGCGTGACCGCATACGTGCCGTCGGGCGCCGGCGTGCCGGCCGATGTGGTGCCGTTCCACGTCGCGCTCCCGGACGTGCTGGTCACCGGCGTGCTCAGGATCACCGAGGATCCCGACGTGATCGAGAGGGTGCCGGTCACCTCCTCCGAGACCCACCACGAGAGCGACGCCGTGTCCGCCACGCCGTCCCCGTTCGGGGAGAACGCGTCGCCGGGGTTGCCGGGCGAGTTCGTGGCGGTCACGGCCAGTTCGCCCGTGGGCGGAAGCGGCGCCGTCGAGCCGAACGTCTGGCGCAGCAGCTGGGTGAGCTCGGGCCGCGTGCCGTCGTAGCCGAGCGCCCACATCCCCGTGCCGCGCAGGTTCGCCGAGATGACCAGCTGGTACTTGGCCGCGAGGGACTGCGCGTCATCGTAGTAGAGCTCGCGCCAGACGCTGGGGCACGTGTCGCAGTTCTGGCGCTGGTACGCCGTCCAGGCGGACGTCTCGGCGGCATCCCACTGGCGTCCGTTCGTCTCGGCCAGCCCGACCGCCACGTCGTACGGAGCGGCCACCGAGTAGCCGTTCTGGCTGTTCTGCGGCAGGGTGGCGGCGTTGGGCGTGCTGGAGGCGGTCGACCAGGCCCGGCCGTAGTAGGGGAGCCCGAGCAGCAGGTGCCCGGGAGTGGTGAGGGTGAGATAGCGCCCCACCGTCCGGGTCAGATCGGTGTAGTAGGCGGTCGAGGTGAGCGGCGAGATCGACGCCGCGTTGGCCGCCCCGGCGCCGCGGTAGTCGTAGCCCATGATGAAGAGCGCGTCCGCTGCCCCCGGAGCGGTGAGCCCGGGGACGTCGTAGTTGCCCGGATCGCCGGTCACGTCCACCACCAGCTCGAGCCCCGGTCGGGCGGCGTCCAGGGCCGCGCGGAGCCCCCGGACCAGCGCGTCGAAGCCGGCCGCCTGGCCCGGCGGCACCGGCTCGAAGTCGAGGTTGACGCCGTCCACCCCGCGCGAGACGACCTGGGTGACGATCTGGCCGACCAGGGTGGCCTGCGCGGCGGGGCTGGCGAGCAGCGCGGTGCTCGCCGCTGCCCCCGTCGGGTCCCAGGCGAAGCGCTCGACGGTCAGCGCCACCCGCGTCCCCTGCGCGTGCGCGGCGTCGATGATCGCGGTGAGGTTGCCGCTCTGCCAGCCCGTCCACCCGGCCTCCGGGGTGCCGTCGGAGCCGAGCTGCTGGAGCGTCCCGTCGGCCGAGGCCGTCACGCCGAAGTAGGCGATCGTCGAGAGGACCGAGTAGTCGAGTGTCAGCGTGGGATCGGCGAGCTCCCAGTAGGGGAGGAAGCCGTAGACCTCGCGCCCGGGGCCGGCCGGGACCGGCGCGCTCGTCGGAGCGCCGCTCGTCGGAGCGCCGCTCGCCGGCGATGCCGTCGGCGTCGGCGATGGCGCGGACGTGGGCTGCGCGAGCGTCGGCGACGGCGTGGGGCCGGCCTGGGCGAGCCGACGGGACGGGCCGGGTGCCGTCCCGCCCGGCAGCACGCCGGTGAGTGTCGACGACGGCAGGGACCGGCCGTCGCTCACGCGCGCGTCGGGTGCCCGGGACCGCAGCGGCACGGTGACGGGGCTCGGCGGGGCCAGGACCAGGTGGTCGTGCGCGTGGGCCTGCGCCTCCAGGTACGCCTCGCTCGGCACGCCCGACGTGGGAGGGGTGGCCGGCCCGGCGGGGGACCGGCCCGCTTCCAGCCCCCCTGCCGGCGACCCGCCCGCGATCGACGGCTGTCCGCCCCGCGTCGGCGCCGGGACCGCCGAGCTCGCCGGCGCGGGCAGCACCAGTGCGGCCGCCAGGAGGATCGAGCCGAGAGGGATCGCGCTTCGCACCGGATCAGCCTCGTCGAGCGGCCACGCGACCAGGGCGTGACGGTCCAGAGGATAGCGGGCGGCGGACCCCGTGATCGGCGCCCCGCGCGATCGAGGGCCTGGTCAGCGGGGGCGGGGGAGCTCGATCCGGATTCGCGCGTCCACGACCACGGCGCCCTGCTCCAGCACCACGATGGGGTTGCAGTCCATCTCGACGAGTTCGGGGTGCGCCTCGACCATCGCGCTCACGCGCAGCAGGATCTGCTCCAGGGCTGCCACGTCCACCTGCGGTGCCCCCCGGTACCCGTCCAGCATCGGGAAGGTCGCCAGGGAGCGCACCATCTCGGCCGCGTCGCGATCGGTCAGCGGCGTGATGCGGACCGCCACGTCCCGCAGCAGTTCAACGGCGGTCCCGCCCGCGCCGCATGCCACCACGGGGCCGAAGAGCCGGTCGTGCACGACGCCGACCAGCATCTCCACGCCTGGCGGGACCATCTGCTGCACGAAGAACTGGCGCGCCGGGTTCCCGGCCGCGGCCAGGTCGGACGCCATCCGGCGGGCCGCGTCCTCGACGGCCGCCGCGCCCTGCAGCGACAGGGCCACCGCGCGCGCCTCGGACTTGTGGATCACCCCGGGCGCCACGGCCTTGAGCGCCACCGATCCCCCGATCTCGTCGGCGGCGCGGCCGGCCGCCTCGGGCGTGTCGGCCAATCGCCAGGGCGCGGTCGGGATCCCGTAGCACTCGAGCAGGCAGGCGACCTCGTCCGGGCGCAGCCACCGGGAGCGCTCCTCGGCCGGGCGGGACAGCCACGATCCGGAGAGCGTCGCGCCGTCGGCCCCGGCTCCCGCGCTGATCTCGGCCAGCGCGGCGGCCACCACCGCGGCCGCGCCATCCTCGCGGAGGTCGTCGAAGTGGGGGACGGCCCCGGCCGGCGCGTTGCGCCACTCGGCGTAGCGCGCCGCGTGCGCGAGGGCCCGTGCGGCCTCCTCGGGGAAGTCGTAGGCGGGCACCCGGACCGGTCCCGCGCGGAGGGCGGACGGGCCCCCGGCGGCCGAGAGGAAGACGCTCAGGACCGGGATCCGTCGCGGCATCTCCTGCACGGCATCCCGGATCGCGGCCGCGACGTCCTCGGAGCGCGTGTCCAGGGGCGGCACGAAGAGGACGATCAGCGCGTCGATCTGCTCGCACCCGGCCAGGGCGAGGATCGCGCGGCGGAACGCGTCGGGCGACGCGGCGATCATGTCCACCGGGTTGGCGAGCGCCGCCTCCGGCGCCAGGAACTCGGCCAGCTTCAGGCGGACACGCTCGGGGAGGGGAGGCACCACCAGCCCGTCGGCCTCGCAGGCGTCCGCGGCCAGGATCCCCGGTCCGCCCCCGTTGGTGAGGATCGCCACCCGGCGCCCGGACGGAAGCGGCTGGTTCGCGAGCAGGGAGGCGACGTCGAAGAACTCGCCCAGCGTGTCGGTGCGGACCACGCCGGCCTGGTGGAAGAGCGCGTCCACCGTGACATCGGATGCGCCGATCAGGGCCCCGGTATGCGACGAGGTGCCGCGCGCGCCCGCCGCGGATCGGCCGCTCTTGACCACGATGATCGGCTTGCGATGTCCCACCCGGCGCGCGATGCGGGCGAACTTGCGCGGGTTGCCCACGGACTCCAGGTAGAGCGCCAGCACATCCGTCGCGGCGTCGTCCTCCCAGTACTGCAGGAAGTCGTTGCCGGACAGGTCCGCCTTGTTGCCGATCGAGATGAAGCTCGACAGCCCCAGCCCCAGCCGGTTGGCATGCTCGATGATGGCCAGGCCGAGGGCGCCGCTCTGGGACAGGAAGCCGATGTTGCCGCCGGTGGGGCACGTCGGCGAGAAGGTCGCGTTCATCCGGATCGACGGCTCCAGGTTGACGACCCCCATGCAGTTGGGGCCGACCAGCCGCATCCCGGCCTGCCGGCAGACCGCCAGCAGGTCCCGCTGCAGCTGGGCGCCGGCCTCGCCGGTCTCGGCGAAGCCGGGGGAGGTCATCACCAGCGACTTCACGCCCTTCAGGGCGCAGGTGCGTGCGGCCTCGACCGCCGCGGCGGCCGGCAGCGCGATGACGGCCAGGTCGACCGGCCCCGGGATGTCGAGGACGCTCCGGTACGCCGCCACCGACTGCACCACGTCCGCGTTCGGGTTGACCGGGTAGACCGGCCCCGCGAAGTTCCCGTCGAGCAGGTTGTGGAACAGCTCGCCGCCGACGGTGCCGCGCCGTCGCGACGCGCCGATGACGGCGACCGACGCCGGGTGGAGCAACGCCCGCACCGCCGCGGAGGCCGCGATCTGCTCGCGGTGCTCGAACCGTTCGCGCGCCGGGCCGGTGAGCTCGGTGGGGAACTCCACCAGGATGGCGCCCGGCTCCACCCGCAGGGTGGTGGGGAACCCGCTCTCGCGGAAGACTTCCAGCATCCGCGCGTTCTCGGGGAGCACCTCCGCGTAGAAGGTGGTGATCCCGTCGTCGTTGGCCCGCTCCGCGAGCTCCTCCAGCAGCAGGGTGGCGATCCCGCGCCCGCGGTAGTCGTCCGCCACCACGAAGGCGACCTCGGCCGTGTCGGGCGCGACGCGGTCGTAGCTGGCGTGCGCGATGATCCGGCCGTCCACGCCGGCCTCCGCCACCAGCGAGCAGTCCCCGGGGTCGGATGGCACGGCCCAGCCGTGGGCCACGCCCTGGAAGTCGGTGACGACGCCGCCGAAGCGCAGCCGGCGCGATTCGAACGCGAGCGCCTGCAGGAACGCCGTCAGGCCCGCCTCGTCCTCCGGCCTGGCCGTGCGCAGGTGCACCGACGAGCCATCCCGCAGGACGGCGTCGCGTGCCCGGCCTCCTGGTGCGACGCTGCTCATGGATCGTGCCCCCTGCCGCTGGGTGGGATCGACCGGCTCGTGGTCCCGACGACCCTGGCATCATCCGGCGAACCGTGCCAGGGCCGGACGTGCACCACCGGCGGGCCGGAGGTCCCGTCAGGCACAGGGTACGCGCGGGCGGCGTCACCCGGCGCAGGCCGGCCCCGGCGAAGTCGCTATAGTGACGCGACCGGGCCCGCGGCGTGCCCGGAACATGCCCGACCCGGGCGCGTCCCTCGTGCGGAGTTCGTCCGGGGTTGCCGTGGCGCCTCCGCCGCAGGGAGCGCACCGAACGATCGTGAAGCACGGAACCGCGCCGGACAGCCAGCCGCTGGTGGTCTTCGGACCGCGCTCCCTGCTGTACGACTTCGGCGTGGATCACCCGCTCACGCCGCGCCGGTTCGGCTCCGGGATCGACCTGCTGCGCGCCGTCGGGGCCGACCACTTCCTGCCGCCGCCGGAGGCGTCCGATGCGGAACTGCACCGCGTCCACGACCCGGAGTACGTCTCCGCGGTGCACATGCTCTCCGAGTATCCCGATGCGGGACCCATGCTGGGCTTCTCCACCTGGGGGGACGACCCTCCGTTCTACGGGATGCACGAGGCCGCCGCGGCCGTCGCCGGCGGCTCGATCGCGGCCATGGACCGGATCCTCTCCGGGGCCGCCACGCACGCCTTCCACCCGGGCGGCGGACTCCACCACGCGATGCCGCACCGCGCGAGCGGGTTCTGCATCTACAACGACACCGCGCTCGCCGTGGCACGAGCCCGGGACGCGGGGCACCGGGTGCTCTACGTCGACCTGGACGTGCATCACGGAGACGGGGTCGAGGCCATCTTCTGGAACGACCCGCAGGTCCTGACCGTCTCCTTCCACGAGTCCCCCACGGCGCTCTTCCCCGGCACCGGGTTCGTCCAGGAGTGCGGCGGCGACGACGCGCTCGGCACCGCCGTCAACGTGCCCCTCGAGCCGGGCACCAGCGACGCGTCGTGGCTGGAGGTCGTGCATCGCGTGGTCCCCCCGCTGGCCGCCGCGTTCCGCCCGACCATCCTGGTCAGCCAGCACGGCAGCGACACGCACGCCTACGACCCGCTGGCGCACCTCAACCTGACCACCCGGGCGATGGCGCAGGCCGTCCGGCTGGTGGACGAGCTCTCCCACAGGCACACGGAGGGCCGCTGGCTCGCCACGGGGGGCGGTGGGTACGACGTCTATCGGGTGGTGCCGCGGGCATGGGCGCTCGTCTGGCTGGCCCAGGCGCACCGCGAGGTCCCGGACGAGACGCCGGCCGCGTGGCGGGCGAAGTGGGCCGGGGACGCGGAGCGGCACTTCCAGGCTCCCATGCCGCTGACCATGCTGGACCCGGCGGACCTGGTGGCCGGCGAGCCGGCCCGGGTGCGGGAGGCGAACCTCCGGACCGCCGACACGGCCCTGCAGTCCTCGCTCCGGTCGCTCCCGGAGATCTCCGCCGCCTGACCCGCCCCCCGGCCCGCGGGCCGTGCCCCGGCGGGGCGATCCCCTCCGCCGGCCATCCACCCGGGGTCGACCTCTGCCGGACGCCCGCCGGCGGGACGGCTCGGTCCTGTCCTCCGCGGCCGGCCGATCACGGTGGATTCGCGGACCTCCGGGAGTCCGGCCGTGTCGCGCGGATATCGCACGCGAGCGGCCCCGTATCGTACGCATATCTGCCGTTGCGCATGCCTTGACATGCCATCCGGACGGCATAGGCTTGGGCCATCACGCCTGCCGGGCGCGCTCTCTTCCGCGGTCCTCGGTCACTGCCTGGGCGTCCGGCGAGCCCGTCATCACGGAGGTGCCGAATGAGCGTGAACTCCCAGCCCGAGATCGAGGCACTGTTCACCGAGCAGCGGGAGTTCGCGCCCCCGCCCGCGCTGGCGCGGGACGCCAACGCCAAGGCGGACATCTACGATCGCGCGGAGCAGGACTTCGAGGGCTTCTGGACGGAGCAGGCGGAGAACCGCCTCACCTGGTTCCGCAAGTGGGACAAGGTCCTCGAGTGGAACCTGCCCTACGCCAAGTGGTTCGTCGGCGGCCAGCTCAACGTGGCCTACAACTGCGTGGATCGCCACGTCGAGAACGGCCTGGGCTCCAAGGTCGCCTACTACTGGGAGGGCGAGCCGGGCGATGCCCGCACCCTGACCTACGCGGACCTGCAGCGCGAGGTCAACAGGTGCGCCAACGCGCTCCTCTCCCTCGGCGTCAAGACGGGCGACCGGGTCGGCATCTACATGCCCATGATCCCGGAGCTGCCCATCGCCATGCTGGCGTGCGCGAAGATCGGCGCGCCGCACGTGGTGGTCTTCGGCGGCTTCAGCTCGGACGCCCTGCAGGGCCGCATGATCGACTCCGAGGCCGTGGCCCTCATCACCGCCGACGGCGGCTGGCGCAACGGCAAGGTCCTCGACCTGAAGGACGCCGCCGACGTCGCGGTCTCCAACTCGCCGACGATCAAGAACGTGCTGGTCGTCCAGCGGACCGGCCACGGTGTCCCCATGACCCCCGGCCGCGACCACTGGTGGCACGAGATCGTCGAGTCCCAGTCGGACCAGTGCGACCCGGTGCCGGTCGATTCCGAGCACCTGCTCTACCTGCTGCACACCTCCGGCACCACCGCCAAGCCGAAGGGGATCATGCACACGACCGGCGGGTACCTGACCGGCGTGGCCACCACGCACAGCACGATCTTCGACATCAAGCCGGACACCGTCTACTGGTGCGCCGCGGACATCGGCTGGGTCACGGGCCACTCCTACATCGTGTACGGGCCGCTGGCGAACGGCACCACCTCGATCATGTACGAGGGCGCGCCGCAGTACCCCGAGCCGGATCGCTGGTGGTCCATCGTCGAGAAGTACAAGGTCAACGTCCTGTACTGCGCGCCCACCGCGATCCGCGCCTTCATGAAGCAGGGCGAGACGTGGCCGGCGAAGCACGACATGTCCTCGCTGCGGATCCTGGGCACGGTGGGCGAGCCAATCAACCCGGAGGCCTGGCTCTGGTACCACAGGAACATCGGCGGCGGCCGCTGCCCGGTGGTGGACACCTGGTGGCAGACCGAGACGGGCATGATCCTGATCACGCCGCTCCCCGGGGTCACCACCCTGCGCCCCGGCTCCGCGACGCGCCCGTTCCCCGGCGTGGGGGCCAAGGTCGTCGACGCGGCGGGGCAGGACGTCCCCGACGGCGCCGGCGGCGGCTACCTGGTGCTGACGCGCCCGTGGCCCTCCATGCTGCGCGGCATCTACAAGGATCCCGAGCGCTTCCAGAACACCTACTGGAGCCGCTTCCCCGGCTACTACTTCGCCGGCGACGGCTGCAAGGTCGATGCGGACGGTTACTTCTGGCTCCTGGGCCGTGTCGACGACGTCATGAAGGTCTCCGGACACCGGATCAGCACGATCGAGGTGGAGTCGTCCCTGGTGGACCACCCCTCGGTCGCGGAGGCGGCCGTGGTCGGGCGCAGCGACCCGATCACCGGCGAGGCGATCTTCGCCTTCGTCATCCTGAAGACGAGCGCCGAGCCGAGCGACGCGCTGGCGGCCCAGCTTCGCGAGCACGTGGCGACGAAGATCGGCGCGATCGCGCGCCCCAAGATGGTGATGTTCACCCCGGAACTCCCCAAGACCCGCTCCGGAAAGATCATGCGGCGCCTGCTGCGTGACATCGCCGAGAACCGGCCCCTGGGCGACGTGACCACGCTGGCCGACTCCGGGATCGTGGATACGATCCGGGTGAAGGCGCAGTCGAGCGAGGCGGAACAGCTCATCTGACGCATCGTCAGGGGAGCGACAACCGGTTGGTGGACCAGGGGGCGGTCGACCGCACCGCCCCCTACCGGAAAGGAGTTCGCGCGTGGCTCAGGCCCAAGGCATGCCGGCGAAGGAGGCGAATCCCGCACCCCTCGGTCTCGCCGGGTTCGCCCTCACGACGTTGATCCTGTCCTTGGTCAATTCGGGTCTCGTCACCGGCAGCTCCCTGGCGATCGTGGTCGGCCTGGCGCTCGCCTACGGCGGGCTCGGCCAGCTGATCGCCGGCTGGTGGGAGTTCAAGAACGGGAACACGTTCGGGGCCGTGGCGTTCAGTTCGTACGGCGGCTTCTGGTTGAGCTTCGCCGCCTTCGTGTTCATGTTCCAGGGCAAGGACGCCGGCAACGTCGTCGCCTGGTACCTGCTGGCGTGGGGGATCTTCACCTTCTACATGTGGGTCGCCACCCTGAAGGGCGCCCGCGTGACCATGGTGGTCTTCCTCCTCCTCTGGATCACCTTCGTGGTCCTCGCGCTTGGCGCCTTCAACGGCGCGGCGGCCGGCAGCGGCCTGACCCAGATCGGCGGGTACATCGGCATCCTGACCGCGATCGCTGCCTTCTACGGCTCGGCCCGCGCGGTCATCAACCAGGAATGGGGCACGGAGGTGCTGCCCGGCTAGCGCCCGCTCGACCCGGCCTCATGCCGGGTGCACTCACGACGAAGGCCGGTCCCGTCACGGGGCCGGCCTTCTGGTTCGTCCGGGGCGCCGGATGGCGTGCTGCCGGGGCGCCGGATGCCGTGCGGCCGCTGCGCCGGCGGATGGCGTGCTGCCGCTGCGCCGCCCGGGCGGGTGCTACGCCGCTCCGGCCTCAAGCACGAAGAGGCGGGCGTGGAAGTCCCCGCGGGCGGCGGTCTCCCGGCGATCGGCCTCCAGAAGGAGCCCGGCACGCATCAGTTCGTCGCCGCCGCGCAGCCCGGCGTTTGCCCCGGCGAGGGTGTCCTCGACTGCCGGCCAGGTGGAGACGCGGTACGCGAGGTCCGGGTCCAGGCCGCGCAGCCGCAGCCGGCCCGGACCGGAGTTCGCCCCGTTCAGCACCGCGTAGTGCCCCACCACCGCGGAGCGGCGGTCCGCCGACACCACCATCCAGGCGGTCTCGTTGCCGTCGAGCGGGCTGCGGAGCCGTACGAACCGTCCCCGCTGGAACAGGTCGCGGTGCCGGACGTAGAAGGCGACCTGCCCGGCCACCTCGCGCCGCTCATCCGCCGACATCGTCGTGG
>JAJYKX010000232.1 GCA_021788175.1 Chloroflexota bacterium | reverse complement strand
GGCCAGCTGCGTGGATCCTGGCGGCGCCTGCCGGTACTCCTTCTTGTAGTAGTTGAGCATCTCGTTCGCGCTCGGGAACCCGATCCGGCGACCGTTGTTCTCGATGCACTGGCTGGTGATGTCGACGAAGGCGAACCCGGGCCACTCGACGGCCTCCTTGATCGCCTTGCGCAGCTGGCCCTGGTGATAGACCGTCGTCTTCGCGTAGAAGGCGTTGGCGTTGGTGTTCACCAGACCCTGCAGGTTCACCGGACTGAAGGTGGCGCCGGCCGGGGACGAGACGGTCCTGGTGCCGACGGGCGTGGTGGGCCCCGTCTGGCCGCCGGTGAGGCCGTAGATCTCGTTGTTGTTGCAGAGCACGGTGATCCGCGGGTTGCGGCGGATCGCGTGGAGGAGGTGGTTCCCGCCGATCGAGGTCAGGTCGCCGTCGCCGGAGACGACGATGACGTTGAGCTCGGGGCGGACGGTGGCGATCGCCTCCGCGACCGGGAGGGTGCGGCCGTGCAGCGTGTAGACCGAGTCGAACTGCATGTAGGCGCCCATGCGCCCCGTGCACCCGATCCCCGTCACGATCACGGTGTTCGACTTGTCCAGGCCCAGGTCGTCCATCACCATGGCCAGCTGGGTCATGATGAGGCCGATCCCACAGCCCGGGCACCAGATGGTGGGGAAGAGATCGGTCTTGATCTTGTCCTTGTACGACATCTGCGGTGCGGACCTCGGTTCTGGGGGCTGCCCGTGCGTGCTCAGGAGGCGGCCGTCTCGGCGAGCTCGCGCGGGAGCAGACCGATCCGGTCCAGCCCCTCGCGGACCGCCTCGAGGCTCATGCGGCCGCCGAGCAGCGGCACGCGGTACACGTCGCGGTAGAGCACCCGCTCGACGACGCTGGCGTACTGCCCGTCGCTCCCCTCGATCACCACCAGGCGCTTGTAGCGCGCGGCGATCTCGCGGAGCTCGTCCTGGAGGACGGGCCAGATCCGGATCGGCCGGAAGAGCGCGAAGTAGGGCGCCAGTGGCTGCGCGATCCGCGTGGTGATCCCGAACGCGATCACCAGTGTGTCCGAGTCCCGGTTCCAGCCGTGCTCGTAGAAGGCGTACCGGTCGGCCACTTCGAGGCGGAGGGCCTTGGACTCCTCGTACTGCCGGATGAACTCGTCGCCGTCCGCGGTCGCCGGTTCGCCGTCCGGGTAGGTGGCCACGCCGCTGAAGAGCCGCGTGTGGCCCGAGGCGAGCGGCTCGAGCGTGCGCGGGACGACCGGCACGTCGACGGCGTCGAGGTCGACCACCTCATTCAGGTGGCCGAGGAACGCGTCCGTGAGGAGGACCACCGGGGATTCGCTCTCCTCCGCGCAGTTGAACGCGTGGATCGTGTACTCGTAGCACTCCGCCACGGTCGACGGGTAGAAGACGATGCTGGTGTAGTCACCCGACGACCCGTAGCGCGTCTGCAGGATGTCGCCCTGGCCCGGCATGGTCGGCATGCCGGTGGCGGGTCCCACGCGCTGGACGTCCACGAAGACCGTCGGCACGCGGAGCTTGTGCGCGTAGCCGACCGCCTCCTGCATCAGGCTGAACCCGGGGCCGGACGTGGCGGTGAAGGACTTGGCGCCGGCGAGGCTGGCGCCGATGATGGCGTTGGCGCTCGCGATCTCGTCCTCCGCCTGGAGGAACCTGAATTCCGGATGGCTCGCCGCGTAGACGGACGAGGCCATCAGGATCTCGCTGCTCGGACTGATCGGGTAGCCCGCGAAGTAGGTGGCACCCGCCTTCACTGCTCCCAGGAGCACCGCTTCGTTGCCCTGGAGGAGCCGCTTGGCCATGTCTCGTTCCGCCTCCTAAGTCGGGTTGGCCCGGTCGACGTCGGGGGCGCTCTCGACGTCCGTGATGCCACGGCTGGGATCGGTGCCGGCCACGGCAGGTCCACGGGCGGTGTCCGGCGGACCGGCCCGGCCCGGAACGCGGGCCCGGCCGCGCGTTTCCTCGTGAGACGCGGCGACGGTCTCCGCCGCCCCCGGGATCCGCGCGGGGATCACCTCGATCGCGAGATCAGGGCAGTACCGCTCGCAGATGCCGCAGCGGATGCAGTCCTCGGCCTCGATGATCGCGTCGTGCGTCAGGACCAGCGAATCCTTCGGGCAGATCTCGACGCAGATGTTGCACCGCTTGCACCATTCGTCGACCCACCGGATGTTGACGTAGTCGACGACGGTGGGAGCCCGTCGGACTCGCTGCGTCGTGGGGGGGTACAGCGTAGCCGTCGCAGAAGTCCTCGCTGACGTCCGCCGACCGCACGCGCGTGTCGGTCGGAACCCACAGAGTCTACCCATTTCGATCCGACCGGGTGTGGCCCGAGTGATCGACGCGGGGCATTCGGCCCTGGAGGAGTGCGACCGACGCCCTCTCCCGTTCGGTCCGCTCGGCCGTGCGGAGGTTGGGCCGGGCGGCGGGCCCGCCCCCGTCGCGAACGTGCCTCGCGACCGCGGTGCGGCTGCTAGGCTCGCCCGATGCGTCGGCACCGCCTGGTTGGGATCGCCCTGGTCGTCGCGTCGGCATGCGGGTACGGATCCGGCCCGCTGCTGGCCAAGGGCGTGTACGCGGCGGGCACCGACTGGCTGACGCTCCTGGTCTGGCGCTTCACGCTGGGCGCCGCGCTGACGCTGGCGTGGATCGCCATGCAGCCGGCCAGCCGCGCGGCCCTGCGCCGGATGTCGCGCCGCCAGGTCGCCGTCTTCCTCGGCCTGGGCATGGTCTTCTCCGGCAATGCGGCCACCTACTACGCGGCCGTCCAGTACGCGCCGGTCAGCCTCGTCGCGCTGCTGCTCTACGTCTACCCCGCCCTGGTCGCCGTCCTCGCCATGCGCTTCGGCCAGTCGTTCGAGGGACGTCGCCCCTGGATCGCCCTGGGGATCGCCACGTTCGGTGCGGCCCTGACGATCGGGGGGATCGAGTCCGGCACGAGCCCCCTGGGCGTCACCCTGGCCGTGGCCTCGCCGCTGATCTACAGCGGGTACATCGTGCTCTCCGCCAGGGTCGCCGGCGAGCGGCGGGGGTCCATCCCCGAACCCCGCCGGTCCGCGGTCGGCAGCGACCCGGACACGTCCGCCCGGGAAGGCGACGTGCCACCGCTGGTTGCGGCGGCACTGATGATCGTGGGCACGTGGCTGGTGCTGGTGGTGATCGCCGCCGCCGTCCGGGAGCCGGCCCTCCCCTGGCAGATCCCGGCCCGGTCGTGGCCCGGGCTGGTGGGGATCGCCATCCTCTCCACCGCGGTCGCGATCCAGGCCTTCTACGCAGGGGTGAGCCGGATCGGTGCCGCCCACGCCGCGCTGGTGAGCACCATGGAGCCGGTCTTCGCAATCACCCTGGCGGTGCTGGTGCTGGGCGAGCGCCTGGACACTCTGCAGATGGTCGGGGCCGCCTTCGTGGTGGTGGCGGTGGTGCTGGCACAGACGGGACGGGGCGTCGCGGCCCGGGTCGCGGTCGCCCGCGAGGCCTGACGGCACGGCGCACGCCGCCGGATCGCGGTACCGTGATCGGGCGGCGCCTCGCCACGTTCGTCGTCCCGCCACATCCGTCGTCACGCCGCCTGCACTCGTCACGCCGCCTGCACCAGGGCCCACACGGAGGTCGACCATGACGCGCACCGTGAGCGAGGTCCCGGCAGGACCCTTCCCGGGGCTGCCGATGTCGCCCCG
>JAJYKX010000231.1 GCA_021788175.1 Chloroflexota bacterium | reverse complement strand
GCGGGGACGGCGAGGACGTCCGCGGCAGATGCCGTGGTGACCGCCACGCTCGCGGACATCCCGGACCGCACCTTCGCGGGCGGGTTCGTCAGCGAGACGGTGACGTCGTACGTCACCACGCTGCTGCTGCTCGACGAGCTCGAGCTGGTCGGCGCGATCTCGGTCACGGTGCCGGGCACGGACGCCCCGATCGCCGAGATCGTGGCGGTGGCCGCCTGGCCCACCTCGAGGCTCGCCACGTTGCTCTCGGTGAACGCCGCCACCACCTGCATCGTGCTGGTCTGCATCTCGATGGCGTACCCGGACGGCGCAAGCGCGCCGGCTCGGACGTTGACCGCGGTGACCACGCCGTCGTCGGGCGACGTGACGGATGCCAGGTCCAGGGTCTCCTGGGCCGCGGCCACGGTGACCTGGGCGTTCGCGACTGCCGCCCTGTCGGCCGCGATCACGTCGGCGGTGCTGGGACCCACCTTCTCCTGGTAGCCGAGCTGCGCGGCGGCAAGCGCCTGCTGGGACTGGGTCAGGCTGTCCGCCTGCTGCGTCTCCGCGGCCGCCAGCTTCTGCTGTGCCGATTCGAGGTTCTGTTCGGCCGTCTGCACCGCCTCCTCGGCGGATGTGACGGCGCTCGACGACGGCGTCTTCGTCGATTCGTAATTCCGCTGTGCCGTGGTGAGCGCTGCCTGCGCGGCCGTGACCTGCGTGGCAGCCTGCTGCTCCGCGGCCGAGATCTTGAGCTTCGTCGCGTCCAGGCTCGTCACCGCGTTCGTGACCGCCTGCTGCGCCGACTGGATACCGGAGATGCCCACGGCGTTCAGGTACTGCAGCTGGGCGGTCTGCACGGCCTCCTGGGCCTGCTCCAGGGTGACCTGATCCTGCGCAATCGTGCTGGCCTGGTTCTGCTGCGCGGCCTGCAGGTTGAGCTGGGCGCTGTCGACAGCGTCCTGCGCGGACGCCAGCTCGTCGGCCGTCGGACCCGCCATCACGGTGGCCAGCTGGGCCTTCGCGTCGGCGAGCGCCTGCTCGGCGGCCTGCAGCGACAGCGCGTTCTCGTCCAGGGTGATCGACTTGTTGTGGTCGGCGGCCACCAGAGCCGCATTGGCCTGCGCGACCGACTGCTGCGCCGAGGCGATCGTAGTTGCCGATGCGTGTCCCGTGGCCACCTCGAGCGCGGCCTCGGCGGACGCCAGGTTGGCCTTCGCGATGGCCACCTGCACGGTGGCGTCGGTGGTGTCGGCCGTGGCGAGCACCTGGCCCTTCGTGACCGAATCGCCGACCTTCACGCCCACGGTCTTCACCAGCCACGTCGTGCTGGTGGAGCTGCTCGTGGAGATCGACGTGCTGGCGGTCGCAGTGCTCGACGTGGAAGTCGAGCCGCTGGTGAGGTCCGGATCGCTGCCGAAGCTCAGGCCGTACACGGCCGTCGCGGACACGCTGCCGGTCGCGACCACCTGCTCGGTCACGTTCGTCCTGGCGACGGTAGCGGTCAGCACCTGAGCGGTGGCGCCCTTCGAGAGGCCCGGCCCGAACACGGCAAGTCCAGCGGCGCCTGCACCCACGGCGATGATGAGTGCCGCCCCGATCACTCTGCGTTTCATCGAATGTCCCTTCTCGTCGTTCCTGCGTGCCTCGCCGTGCACCCGGCCGGGCGGTGGCGCCGATGGCGGCGCACCGAATCTCTATGGGCGCGGGATGCTGGGCGGGACGCGTGCGCAGCAGGAGCCGGATTCGCCGGGCGGGGGCGCGGTCCGCGTGTCCGGGGCCGGCTGCGTGTTCATGCACGCCAGTCTCGGACCGGGCACCTTGCGGAAGGGTTACGGATCCCGAACTCCCGAGGATCTCGACGCGGGCGCCGTGGCAGGATCAGGACGCTCGGGCTCCCCCGGCGATCCGCTCCTCGTACGCGGTCACCAGGTCGAACAGCTCGGTCGCCGCGAACTGGCGGTCGTAGCTCCCCTCGCTGATCTGCCGCACGACACCGGCCTCCGCGAGCGCCTTGAGCCCGACGAGCGCCTGCTGCTGGCTGGTCCCGATCGCCGCGCGGATCGTGGGAGCGGACACGATCGGTTGGGCCGGGAGAAGGGCAATGAGCCTGGCCGCCGCAGAGTCCGCGCGAGGGCGTCCAGCCCGTTGGACCCATTCCTGCTGGAGGTAGGCCACCTGGGCGGCGAGCGCGGCGGCGTGATCCGCCGCGAGACGGCACGCGTTCGCGAACGACTCGACCCAATCGGCGATCCGCCCTTCGCGGAAACCGACCAGGCCGCCCACGTATGAGGTCGGGCGGGCCGCCATCACGATCGACACCGGCGGCACGAACCGCGGCGCCACACCTGTGCGTCGCAGAACGACGTGGATCAAGCATCGGCCAACACGGCCATTGCCGTCGATGAACGGATGGATGGTCTCGAACTGAGCGTGCGCGATTGCGGCCTGGGCCACGGGCGGGATGTCGTCACGCTCAATGAACACGACGAGATCCTCGAGAAGGCCCATGACCTGGTCCTCTGGAGGAGGCACGAACTCCGAGTCGAGGGGGCTGTCGAGGCGTCCCCCCAACCAGTTCTGCACCTCGCGCACCCGACCCGGCGTGGCATCCGGCTCCTGCGCCATCAGTGTCCGGTGGATCGCCTCAATGTCGGCGACGCGGATCGGCGATGGGTCCTCGGCGCGAGCGATGGCCTCCTCCATCGCACTGACGTTCGCGGCGACCGTGCGCGCGCTCCCGCGGGCGGCTCGCGGATCGACGAGTGCCCTGGCGAGGTTGAGCGTGCTGACCTGGTAGCCCTCGATGCGCGAGGAGGCAACGGCTTCGGACCGCAGCAAGAGGGGCCCGATCGCCTCGAGGCCCGCTGCGCTGGCCCGTTCGTTGAGTGTCCGGATGGATCGTTCCGCATCCGCCGCCGCGCCGGCGGTCTGGAACGGCACCGCCGGGTTCAGCGCGCCGATGCTGTCGGGGACGAACGCGCGATACGCGAACGAGGCCCGCGCCCTGCGGCCACCTGGCGCAGCCGGATTCCCCTCCCACCGCCGCTCGACCAACCGGGGCACCTCGGCCGCATCCTTTCATTCTCGGGTCGCAAGTGAAGGGTTGGTGCGATGATCTCTGCTTAAGCCTTCAATGTCAACCGAAGAATGAAGGGATCGCGCGGCGGAACCGGACCGGGCGCTTGGTGCCGCAGGCCGCGCGAAGGCGAGCCCCGGTTTGCGCCAGACTCCTTGCCCGTCAGGCGGCCAGGCCAGTCGGGTCCAGCCGACGGATCTCCCGGACGTCATCGAAGCCGCGATCGGGGCTGACGATCGTCTCGATCCCCTCCTCCAGGCACGTTGCCACGTGCACCAGGTCGCGGGCGGCGAGCGACGGGTAGCGCTCCACCAGGTCGGGCATCCGGCGAACGACGCCGTTGGTGATCGGCAGCACCGGCTCGAACGCATCGAGCACGTCTCGCGCCATCGCCGTGCCGATGTCAGGACGCCGGATGGCCACGAACCGGTGGAGGATCTCCTGCACCACCTCCGCCGAGGTCGTCGCGTCGAGCGCGCCCGCGGCCACGCGCTCGAGGATCGCCTGACAGGGCATACGCAGCGGGTGGTCGCGTCCGCCGGCGTACATGAAGACGGCCGTGTCGAGGAAGAACGTCACTCCTCGCCCGTCGCCCCACGGATGATCTCGGCCTTCATCACGTCCCAATCGTCGACGGGCGCGTCCATCGCGAG
>JAJYKX010000230.1 GCA_021788175.1 Chloroflexota bacterium | reverse complement strand
ACTACGACGCGGCGGCGGCCGGGTGGGAACCGCACATGGGGCCCTACTTCCGGGTCCCCGCGGAGCGGCTGGTCGCGGACCTGGCGCCGCGCCGGGGCGATCGCTGCCTGGACCTCGCCTGCGGGACCGGGCTGATCGCGCGGGCGTTCGCCCGTCGCGTCGGACCGGGCGCCGTGGCCGCCTGCGACCTGGCGCCGCTCCAGGTGGAGGAGGCGCGCAGCGTGCTGGACGCGGCGGGCTTCCCCGCGATCGATGTCCGGGTGATGGACGCGGAACGGCTCGCCTACCCGGCCGGGAGCTTCCAGCGCGTGGGCTGCGGGTTCGGGTTCAACCACTTCCCCCGCCCGCTCCGGGCCCTCCGCGGCGTCCTCCGGGTGCTCACACCGGGCGGCGTGGCCGGCTTCACCGCGTGGGGCAGCTTCGCCCCCTCGATCCGCGAGCGGTTCGACGAGCGCCTGCTCGAACTCGTCCCGTCGATCGGAGAGAACGTCGCGTGCGAGACGGCCTTCGCCCGGCTGGCGCACCGCAACGGGCGTCCCGGGCGGATCGCCGAGGTGATGACGCGCGCCGGGTTCGTTGAGATCCGGCAGCGCGCGCACGCCTTTGCCGCCGACTACGCCGATGCCCCCACCTTCGTGGATGCCATGCTGGCCCGCGCCGAGCGGGACATCCGCGGGGCCGGGCTCGACGGGGCCCGGCGCGCCGAGCTGCGGCGGACGCTCGTCGCGGATCTGTCGTCGTTCCCGCGCGAGGCGTTCGTGGTGCGCCGCACGTTCCACGTGATCCTCGGTCGGCGACCGGTCGGGGAGACCGGGGACGCCGGAGACTGATCGAGGAGGTCGACATGCAGACAGTCGAGGCCATTCGCCGGATCCGGGCCGTGCGTCACTTCCGCGACGATCCCCTCCCCGGGCCGGTGCTGACCGGGATCCTGGATGCGGGCCGGCACGCCGGATCGGCCAAGAACCTGCAGCGCTGGCAGTTCATCGTGGTCACCGACCGGCCGACACTCGAGCGCCTGGCCGGCGTGGGCCCGTGGGCGGGTCACCTGGCGGGCGCGGCAGCCGCGGTGGCGCTGGTGACCCCGGACCCGCGCGCCGAGGGCGTCCCGCTGTCGGTGATGTTCGACCTGGGGCGGGCGGCGCAGAACATGATGCTGGCGGCGTGGGAGGTGGGGGTCGGCTCCGTGCCCGCGACGGTCTACGAGCCGGAGCTGGCCCGCGAGATCCTCGGCTACCCCGCCGACCGGCACTGCGAATACGTGCTCAGCCTGGGCTACCCGGCCGATCCGGCGGATCTGACCCGCCCGCCGCGGGCCGGCGGTCGGCTCTCGCTCGAGGAGATCGTGCGCCGCGGCAGCTGGTGAACCGGTCTCCCGGAGCGGTCCGCGTCACGGCGCCGCGCGAGCCACGGCACCCGCCCGCGGGGGCACGTCGCCCCTGGGCCACCCGCCCGCCGGGGGGCACCCGGCCCCGGGCACTGACCGGGTCCGGGCGTTCCCTCCCGGCTACTCCCAGCGGAAGAACCGGGCCGAGATGCCCAGGCAGACCACGAACCAGGCGGCCAGGATCCCCAGGTCGAGCGGCAGCGGCGCGTAGGCCGAGCCGCCCACCATCACCTGGCGCAGCGCGTCGCCGAGGTACGTGAGCGGCAGCACGGCCGCCACCGGTCGCAGCACGGACGGCATGATCTCGAGCGGGAAGAAGACCCCCGAGAGGAACATCATCGGGAACTGGATCACCTGCACGATCCCGTTCGCGGCCTCCTCGGTGCGGGCGAACGAGGCGATCCCGTAGCCGATCGAGATGAACGTCAGCGCGCCCAGCACGACGATGCCGGCCATCAGCCAGAGGGACCCGAGCACGGTGACGCCGAAGGCGGCGACGCCGATCCCCATGATCAGGACCGCCTGGCCGATCCCGATCAGCAGCCGCAGGACCACGTTGCTGCCGACCAGCGTCCAGCGCGGCAGGGGCGTCGCGCCGAGCCGCTTGAGGATCAGCTTCTCCCGCTGCGCCACGAGCGGGACCGCGCCGAACAGCCCGAGCTGCATGAGCGCCATGCCCAGGATCCCGGGCACCAGGAAGGCGGCGCTGGTCAGGTCCTGGGTCTGCAGTGCGCGATCCGTCACCCCGAGGATCGCCGTCCGGCCCGTGAGCGCGACGTTGAGCGAGGCGACGACCTGGGCGACGACCTGCCGGATGGTGGTGCTGCTGGTCTGCTGGCTGGGATCCGTGTAGAGCTCCAGGCGCACCGCCGGCCCGGTTGCGCCGGTCGCGGGTCCGGTGGCGCCGGCTGAGCCGGTCCCGGCGTATCCGGCACCCGCGGAGCCGGCCACCGCGGCGCCGTAGCCCCTCGGCACCACCACGATCCCCTGGACGTCGCCCTTCTGCATCGCGGCCCGGGCGGCCGACAGCGAGTCGTCCTGCAGCCGCAGGAGCGGCACGCTCGCGAACGCCTGGCGCAGCTGCGCCGAGCCGGCCGTGCCGTCCTGGTCGACCCAGCCGACCCTGTACGTGGTGCTGCCGCCGCCCGAGAAGATCGCGCCGAAGAGCAGGATGAAGATCACGGGGAACGCGAAGGTCCAGAAGAGGGCGTTGCGGTCCCGGACGAAGCTGCGGACGTTGGCGATCGTGAGCCTCAACAGCGCCTGCATCCGATCACTCCCGCAGCGCGTGCCCGGTCAGGTCGAGGAAGACGTCCTCCAGCGTGGCCCGCCGGATCCCGAGGTTGGTGGGATCCCGCCCGAGCACCTCGGTGCGGGCCAGCAGGGCGGCGATGGTCGCCGCCACGTCGGACGTGTAGAGCACGGTCTCGCCGTCCTCGATCACCGCCCGCTTCACCTTCGGCAGCGCGCCGAGCTCGGCCATGTCGAGCCCCGGCAGCGTGTCGAAGTGCACCGCCCGCTCGTGGAAGCGCCGGGTCACCAGTTCCTCCACCGTCCCCAGCTCCAGCACGTGGCCGTGGTCCATCACCGCCACCCGATCGCAGAGCTGCTCGGCCTCCTCCATGTAGTGCGTGGTGAGGAGCACCGAGGTCCCCTGCTCGCGCAGGCGCAGCACCAGGTCCCACAGCGAGCGCCGGGCCTGCGGGTCCATGCCGGTGGTGGGCTCGTCCAGGAAGACGAGCTCGGGCTCGTTCACCAGCGCAAGCGCCACCGAGAGTCGCTGGCGCTGCCCGCCGGAAAGGTGGCGCGTCTGGGCGTGCCGGCGCTCACCGAGGTCGAGCGCCTCGAGCAGCCACGCGGTGCTGCGGCTCCGCGCGTAGAAGCTGCGGAACAGGTCCAGGACCTCGCTGACGGTCAGGAAGGGGTAGAGCGCGGCCGTCTGGAGCTGGATCCCGATCCGCTCCTTGATCCGGTCGGGGTGGCGGGTGGCGTCGATGCCGAGGACGCGCACGGTGCCCGCGTCGGGCGTGCGCAGGCCCTCGAGGATCTCGACCGTGGTGGTCTTCCCGGCGCCGTTCGGGCCCAGCAGCCCGAAGATCTCCCCGCGGCGGACCTCGAACGAGACCCCGTCGACGGCGCGCACCTCGCCGTAGTGCTTGCGCAGCCCGGCGACTTCGATGACCGAGGCGGACGGGGCGATGGTCATGCGCATCCCTCAGCCCCGATCGTCCGGGACGGTGGCCGGCTCGCCCGGTCTCCAGCTCGCGACGTCGAAGATGGCGGTGGGCTCCTCGACGCCCAGCATCCCGGCCGCCGACTCGACGGGGG
>JAJYKX010000038.1 GCA_021788175.1 Chloroflexota bacterium | reverse complement strand
GCGCCTCGATCCATGCGGCCCTGGAATCGCGCCTGTCACTGCGGGGCGCCTCCTTCTACCGGGATCTGCTCGCGGCGGTCCATGCCGCGGCCAGGGAGACGGGCGAGACGCCGCCGCCGGAGCGGGACGTCCTGGATGCCCTCTGGGATCTCGCCTGGGCGGGCCGCATCACCAACGACACCTTCGCGCCGCTGCGGGCGCTGCGCTGGCGCCGTCCCCCGGGGGGAGGGGCGCGACGCGGGCTCCATGCGGTGCCGCCGGAGGCTGCAGGGCGCTGGTCCCTCGTCGAACCGGCGGAGGGCGGCGACGGCACGCGGCCGTCGCCCACGGAGCGGGTCCACGCGCTGGCCCTGTCCCTGCTGGAGCGGCACGGCGTCCTGACGCGTGATGCGGTTGCGGCAGAGGACGTCGCCGGCGGGTTCGCGGCCGTCTACCCGGTGCTGCGAGAGCTCGAGGAGCGCGGGCGTGTCCGGCGGGGGTACTTCGTGGAGCACCTGGGCGGTGCCCAGTTCGCGCTCCCGGGTGCGGTCGAGCGGCTGCGGGCCGAGCGCCGGCCTGCCGGGGGCGAGCCCGACCCGGCGGCGGTCCTGGTCCTGGCCGCGGTCGACCCGGCACAGCCGTACGGAGCGGTGCTGCCGTGGCCGGCCGCCGCCGGGGAGGCGGCACACGGCCCGGCCCGCGTCGCCGGCGCGTACGTGGTGCTGCTGGACGGGGAACCCGCCGCGTACCTGGAGCGGGGCGGGCGATCCCTGCGGACGCTGCCCGGCTGGGAGGCCCCGGGGGCGGGCGTCGCGGCCCTGCAGGTGCTGGGCGGCCTGGTGGCGGAGGGCCGCCTGCGGTCGCTCGCGATCGCGCGGGTGAACGGGGCGGATCCCGGTTCGTCGCCGCATCGGCCCGTCTTCGAGGCGGCGGGCTTCCGGCCCGGGTACCGCGGCTGGCAGCCCGCGGTGCCGCCGCAGAGCGAGGCGCCGTCCCGGACCGCGGTGCCATCCCGGACCGCGGCGCCGGCCCGGCCGGACTGAGCGGTCCCGTGCCCGAGGGCGACACGCTCGCAAGGACCGCCGCGGTGCTGCGCGCAGTGCTGGAAGGACGGACGATCACCGCCGCCCGCGGTCGCCCGGGCGGTGCGCCGGTCGAACGGATGACGGGCCGGATGGTGGTGAGCGTCGAGGCGCACGGGAAGCACCTCCTGATCGGCACGCGCGACGGGCTGACCCTGCACACGCACCTCGCGATGCACGGCTCGTGGCACCGCTACCGCACGGGCGAGCCCTGGCGCCGCAGCCCGGGCTCGGCGGTTGCCGTGCTGGAGGTCCCCGGGGCGGTCGCCGTCTGCTTCTCCGCACCGACCGTCGAGGTGCTGGAAACCCGCGCCCTGGCGATCCACCCGGTGCTGTCCCGGCTCGGCCCCGATCTCCTGCGCGATGCATTCGACGCGGACCGCGCGCTGCACCGGCTGCGCGACCCGGAGCGGTCGACGATGGCGGTGGGCGATGCGCTGCTGGACCAGGGTGCGGTGGCCGGGATCGGGAACGTCTACCGGAGCGAGGTCTGCTTCCTGGAGGCCGTCGACCCGTTCTCGCCGGTGGGCTCGCTCGACGATGCGACGCTGCGGCGGCTGCTGGAGCGAAGCCGCGACCTCATGCGGGCCAACGTGGGCGGCCCGTTGCGCACCACCGTGCCCGGGCCCCTCGACGGCTGGCCCGGATCGGCCGCGGGGCGGTCGCGAGGGGAGCGACTCTGGGTCTACGGCCGCACCGGGCGGCCCTGCCGGCGCTGCGGGGCGCTGGTCCGGAGCGGCGTCTCCGGGCCGCTGGCCCGCCGGGTCTACTGGTGCCCGGGCTGCCAGGCCGGCATGCCGGGCACGGCCATGGGATGACCACACCCGGGGGAGGAGGGAGGCGACGCGGGCAGGCCCGGTCGATGGGGCGATCCGCGCCGCGGTCCGGGCCCGTCAGGCCAGCCCGAAGTAGCGCCGCAGCCGGTCGCCGATCCCGCGGCGCGCCTGCCGCGCGGCCTCTGGATCGTGGCGGAGCGCCTCCCAGGTCGCGGCGACGTGGGCTCGCACGGCCCGCACGGCCCCGGGCAGCTCGCGACGGTTGGCCCACCAGAGCGGATGCTCGTGACGCCACAGCCACGGCACCGCGGCCCAGAAGATCAGCACGTAGTCCAGGCGCAGCGGCCGCGGGAAGTTCAGCGCGGTGTTGATCTGCACCAGCGTCTCCGGCCAGGTCGCGAGCGCCAGCAGGATGGCCAGCGCGCCGCCGACCAGCGCCCACAGCCGGGCACGCGGGGGCAGGAAGACGAAGAGGACCGCCGGGAACCACTTCATGCTGGCGGCGAGCGCCCAGAGTGCCCCGCCGACGCGCGGCCCGGTGAACTGCGCGAGCCAGATCGCCAGGGCCAGCAGCAGGGTGACGTTGCCCGTGTCGAAGGTGGCGGCGAGCGGCAGCAGCATGACGAGGAAGACGACCGCGGTCGCCAGCGGATGGCGCCGGTACGCCCACTCCGCCGACCAGAGGAAGAGGAGGATGTTGGCGCCGCGCCAGACGACCCACGCGACGTTCCACGGGAGGAGCGCCCACGGCAGGAAGAGCGGGAGCATCCAGGGCGCGTAGACGTACGGCAGGAAGACACCGCCGGGATGGTAGGGATCGCCGCCGGCCAGCCAGATCCGCACGCCGGCCCAGTAGGCGCGCGCGTCGGCGCCGGCGAGCTCGCCGCGGGCGATCAGGAAGGTCGCGAGCAACCCGCCGGCGATCCCGATCAGTGCGATCGCCAGCAGGCGCCGGGGCTCGCGGAGGCGGGACAGTTCGCGGCGGAAGGCGCGGCCGTACACGCCGGCCCGGCGACGGGTAGGCCGGGCCAGCCGGTCGGCCAGGGAGCGCTCGGTGCTGGCGATCACGTCGGTCTCCGCTGCTGGGCCGCGCGGTGGGTGCACCACGGCCGGCCGATGGTAGCGCGCGCCGGGAGGCCACGCGACCGCCGCCCGTGGCGGCCGCGCGAGCCGTGCCTCGCTAGACTCGGGCCATGGAACTGACGACACCGGGCAGCAGCCCGGATCCCTGGCTGCATCGGCTGCGCGAGCAGGTCTCGGCCGAGCTGGCCGCCTACCTCGCGGACCTCGCGACTCTGGTGGGCATCGACTCCGGGTCCTACACGAAACCGGGCGTGGACCGGGTCGGCGGCTGGATGGCCGACGCCCTGCGGGACCTGGGTGGTGGCATCGAGGTGGTGCCGAACCCGGAGCTCGGCGACACGGTGGTCGCAACGTTTCACGGGCGCGGCACCGCCCGGATCCTGGTGATCGGCCACACCGACACCGTCTTCGACCCGGGGACCGCGGCGGAGCGCCCGTTCCTGGTGGAGGCGGGGCGCGCCCACGGGCCGGGCGTGTGCGACATGAAGTCCGGGCTGCTGGCCGGCGTGTACGCCCTGCGCGCCCTGCGCGCCCTCGAGCCCGGGATCCAGCCCTGGCTTCCCTGCGCCACGCTCACGTTCGTGGCCAATCCCGACGAGGAGATCGGGTCTCCGGCCAGCACCCCGGTGATCCGCTCCCTGGCCGCCGGGCATGATGCCGCGCTCGTGCTGGAGAACGCCCGCGCCAACGGCGACATCGTCGCCGCGCGGAAGGGCAACCTGTCGCTGGTCCTGCACCTCCGGGGGCGCGCCGCGCACGCGGGCGTCGAGCCGGAGAAGGGCCGGAGCGCGGTCCTCGAGGCGGCCCACAAGACCGTCGCCCTGCACGCGCTGAACGGGCGCTGGCCGGCGGTGACCTGCAACGTGGGCGTGGTGCGCGGCGGGACGCGCCCCAACGTCGTGGCCGAGGAGGCACTCCTCGAAGTCGACGTGCGATCGCCGTCGCGGGCCGACCTCGAGGCGGCTGAGGCGGCGGTGCGCGAGATCGCGGCCGGGTCCACGGTCCCCGGCGTCGAATGCGAGGTGGAGCTCCGCGGCCGGCACTGGCCCATGGAGCGCACGGCCGCGGCGGAGGCCCTGGCGGCCACCGCGGCCGGGATCGCCGGCCGGCTCGGCTTCCCGTTGCGGGGCGCGTCCACGGGCGGGGCGTCGGACGCCAACACCACCGCCGGGGAGGGACTGCCGTCGCTCGACGGTCTCGGGCCGATCGGCGGCCTCGATCATTCGCCCGACGAGTACGTGGAGGTGGACTCCATCGTCCCGCGCGTGACGCTGCTGGCCGCGCTCATCCGGGCGATCGGGGAGGGGGCCGTGCCGCTCCGTGCGGCGGACGGGGAGCCCGGGGGACGCTGAGCGGTCGCCCCGGTCAGGACGCCGGGGAGCGGCCCCGTTCAGCGCAGGAACGACGCGCCGCAGTGGTCGCAGACGGCGTAGATGGCGTGGCGATCCCGCGCATAGCCCGCCACGTGGAGGCGTCCGGCGCCCTTGTCCGCGGGGCACGCCCAGACCCACCAGAGCTCGTCGCGCGCGGCCGGCGGCAGCGGCGAGGCCTCGGCCGCGACGCGATCGCGCAGCCCGTCGAACGCGCCCAGCGCCTGCTCGACCGCCGCCGCCCGGTCGGGCTCGGTCTCTCGCGAATACGGGTAGTTCTGCCCGATGTTCGAGCTCACGCGACGACTCCTCCGGGTGCTGTGGGAGGCGGGAGGGCGGGCCAGCCGGCCTGGATGGCCAGCCGCGGAGGTTGTGAGCGCGGCGCGACCGGCCGACCGAGAGTATAGCGAGGCACCGTCCCGGGACCCCCACCGGGGGCCGGTCACCAGGCCCCGGGCAGCCCCTCCGAGCGGGGATCGGTGCTCGCCTCGTATGAGACCGGCACGTCGCCCGCGGCTCCCCACTGCACGGCGATCGCGTGCTGATGCCCGAAGCTGCTCGAGAGCGGCGGCGTCCACGCCACCGCGTGGCCCATGGCCGCCAGCGCTTCCCCGACCTCGGGGCGGATGCCCCCCTCCAGCCGGGTGACCGACGGGGGCTGGTAGTGGCCGTCCGCGTCCGCGGCGAAGCGGGGCGCCGCCACCGCGTCCGCGATCGGCCGCCCGCCGTCCACCACGGCCGAGACGAACTGCGCGAAGACCTGGGGCTGGATCTCGCCGCCCATCGAGCCATGGACGATCCACGGCCGGCCGTCCCGGAAGAGCATCCCCGGCGTCAGCGTGTGCATCGTGCGCTTGCGCGGCGCCAGCGCGTTGGGGTGCCGCGGGTCCAGCGAGAAGAACGACCCGCGGTTCTGGTAGGCGATGCCGGTCTCCGGGTCCACGAGCCCCGAGCCGAAGCCCGCGTAGTTGGACTGCAGCAGGCTCACCAGTCCGCCCCGGTCGTCCGCCGCCGCCAGGTAGACGGTGCCACCGCCGCGCGGGACGGCCAGCGGCATCGGCGGGGTGACCCGACCGGGATCGATCCGGCGGGCGAGCGCGGTGGCATGTGCCGGGTCGAGCAGCATCGCGAGCGCTGCGTCCGCCATGGCGTCCGGGTCGGTCAGGAAGGCGTCGCGGTCTGCCAGGGTGAGCCGTGCCGCCTCCAGCACCAGGTGCGTCCAGGCCGGGTCGGTGACGCCGGACGCCCCGAACGCGGACGCGGCGGGCGGGTCGAACGACCCGAGCACCTGCAGCAGCTCGAGCGCGACCGCCCCCGAGCTGTTCGGCGGGTGCGAGGCGGCCTCGACTCCCCGGTAGCCGGCGCGGATCGGGTCCGCCCAGGTGGAACGGTGTTCGGCGAAGTCGACCGATCGGAGCGGCGATCCCGACGCCTCCAGGAACTCGGCTGCACGCCGCGCGAGGGCACCCTCGTAGGCGTCGTCGGGGCCCTCGGCGGCCAGTCGGCGCAGGGTCCCGGCGAGCGCCGGCAGCGACACCCGCTCGCCCGGTCGCCAGGGACGCCCGTGCGGGCGGAACACCGCGGCCCACCCGGAGTCGGTGCCGAAGATGGCGGCGGAGCGCTCGATCGCGGCGCTCCACCCGGCTGTCGCGGCGAAGCCGTCCGCGAGCTCGATCGCCGGTGCGAACAGCGTGGCCCAGGGCAGCCGGCCGTGCCGCCGGTGCGCGTCGCCCCAGGAACGGACGGCGCCGGGCACCGTGACTGTCCACGGGCCGCGCAGGGGCATCGACTCGAGGCCGGCGCTCCGCGCGGCCTCGAGCGTGGCGCCCGCGGCGGATCGTCCGCTGCCGTTCAGGGCCTCCAGGTCGGTCTGCGGCGTCCAGATCAGCCAGAACGCGTCCCCGCCGAGGCCACACATGTGGCTGGTGACCACGGCCAGGGCCGCGTTGGTGGCGATGGCGGCGTCCACCGCGCTCCCGCCCGCCCGGAGCACCCCGAGGCCGGCTTCGCCCGCGAGCGCGTGCGGCGACACGACCGCCCCGCGGAGACCCCGGACGGCGACCGGCTGGACGAGTGGCTGGCGAGGGGAAGCGTCGGCGGAAGGCATGGTCATGCGGCGGATTGTCGGACATCCGCCGCATGGGCGCCGTGGGCAGCGCCGGGACTCCCGGAGACGTTCCCGTACAATCGCCCGGTCGTCCGCCGTCGCCCAGGAGTCCGCATGTTCGCCACGCTCGTCGGTGCCTACCCGCGCACGCCGCTTCCAGGAGAGCCCTTCCGGCTGCGTGCCGCCCACGCCCGGCTGGAGCGCGGCGAGATCGACGACGCCGCGTTCCGCGAGACGCAGGACGAGCTGGTCCGCGAGGTGATGGCGGAGCAGATGGACGCCGGCCTGGAGCTCCTCACCGACGGCCAGGTCCGCTGGGAGGACCAGCAGACGGCGGTCGCTCGGGGGCTCGCCGGGTTCGAGATCACGGGGCTCCTGCGCTACTTCGACACCAACACCTACTTCCGCCAGCCGCGTGCCGCGGAGGAGCCCCGCTGGGAACGCCCCGTCACGGTCGACGACTGGCGCTTCGCGCAGGAGACGGCGGCGCTGCTCGCCGCGGAGCGCGGGACGGCCGCTCCGCCGGTCAAGCAGTGCCTGGTCGGGCCCTACACCCTGGGGCGTCTCTCGGACGCGGGGACCGTGGGGCGCGAGCGGCTGACGCTGGCCCTCGCCGAGGCCGTGAACGCCGAGCTGCGCGCGCTGCATGCCGCCGGCACCCCGGTGATCCAGCTCGACGAGAACGCGCTGACGCTCATCGGGGCCGAGGACGACGCCGAACGCGCCCTGGCGGCCGAGGCACTCCGCCGCGCGACCGCGGGACTGGACGACGCCCACCTGTGCCTGTCGGTGACGATGGGCGACGCCGTGGCGGCCGGCCCGGCACTGCTCTTCGATCTGCCGTTCCGAAGCTACCTGTTCGACCTGATAGCCGGGCCGGGCAACTGGGAGCTGATCGCCCAGGCGCCGCGCGAGCGCGGCATCGTGTGCGGCGTCGCGGACGCCCGCAACACGCGCCCGGACGACGAGCCGGTGATGATCTGGGCGGCCCACTACGCGGCCTCCACCGGGTCGCGCGGGCTGGAGCGGGTCGCGCTCGCTCCCTCCACGAGCCTGGAGTACCTGCCCCGCGACCGTGCCAGGGCGAAGGTCCGGGCGCTCGGCGAGGCCGCCCGCAAGGCGGCCATCACGGACCCGGAGGAGCTCGCGAAGGTGATCGACCCACGCGCGGTCGACGCGCGGAGCGCCGCCCTCGGGTTCTACCAGCCGCCCTCCGAGCGACCGGGGGCTGCCGCACGGAGGAGGAGCCGGCCATGAGCAACGGACTCTGGACCACCTCGGTCGGATCGTTCCCCAAGCCGCCGGAGCTCGTGAAGGCCCGCGCCGAGCACGCCGCCGGGCGCCTGGGTGACGAGGAGCTGCACGCGCTCGAGCGGCGCGCCACGGAGGACTGGATCCGCTTCCAGGAGGAGCTCGGCGTCGACATCCTGGTCGACGGCGAGATGTACCGCGGGGACATGGCCACCTACTTCGCCGAGGAGATGGCCGGCTTCGAGATCGGCGGCCTGGTCCGCAGCTACGGCAACCGCTACTACCACAAGCCCATCGCCGTGGGTCCCGTGCGCCGCACGCACCCGATCACGGTCGAGGCGTGGCAATACGCCCAGTCGCTCACCGAGCGCCCGGTCAAGGGGATGCTGACGGGGCCCTACACCATCGCCGACTGGAGCTTCGACGAGCACTACGGCTCGCGCCGGGAGTTCGTCCTCGACCTGGCCAGGGCGATCCACGAGGAGGCGATGGACCTCGCCGCCGCCGGGGCGCGCTTCGTGCAGATCGACGAGCCCGCGGCGTCCGCGCGGATGGACGAGCTGCCGCTGGTGGCCGAGGCGATGGCGATCGTCACCGACGGGCTGGCGGCGCACGCCATCACGCACATCTGCTACGGCGACTTCATGCGCGCCTACCCGACCATGCTGGACATCCCCGTCGACCAGGTGGACCTGGAGATGGCGAACTCGGGCTACGACCTGCTGGAGCGGTTCCGCGACGTCCCCTTCACCAAGGCGATCGGCCTCGGCGTGGTGGACGTGCACAGCCACCGGATCGAATCGGTCGAGGAGGCCGCCGACGGGATCCGGCGGGCGCTCGAGGTCCTGCCGCCGGAGCGCATCTTCGTCGATCCCGACTGCGGGCTGAAGACGCGCACGGTCGAGGAGGCGAGGGAGAAGATGCGCGTGGTGGTGGAGGCCGCCCGACGGGTCCGCGCCGAGCGGGGGATCGGCGACGAGCTGCCGGCGGCCGGGCCCACCCCGGGCCGCACGCTGGGAGCTCCGCGCCCGGCCGGCGCATGAGGTCCGCCGACCCGGCGACGGCGACCCGGCGCGAAGCGCCCGGCTCGTGGTCGTCGCCCGTCCGGCTTCCGTGAGCGCCGCGTGGAGCTGATCCAGCGGGCGACCGGCCCGCTCGCGACGAACGTCTACCTGCTCGGGGATCCCGAAACCCGCGAGGCGATCGCGATCGACACCGCCATCCCCTCGGCGGCGTGGATCGGCGAGCAGCTGGCCGCCCGCGACTGGACGCTGCGGCTCATCGTGAGCACGCACCGCCACTGGGACCACGTGGGCGACAACGCGGCGGTGCAGGCGGCGACCGGGGCGCCCATCGCCTGCCATCCGCTCGACCGCCACGGGCTCGAGGATCCGCAGCCGCTCTTTGCCCCCTTCCCGATCCCGCCCTCGGTGCCGGCGGTCGAGCTGGCCGAGGCCGGTGTGATCCGCTTCGGGGCGATCCGCCTGCTGGTGCTCCACACGCCGGGCCACACGGAGGGTTCGGTCTGCCTGCTGGCGCCGGACGACGGGGTCCTGTTCAGCGGCGACACGCTCTTCGCCGGTGGCTGGGGCCGGGTGGACCTCCCGGGCGGGTCCTCCGAGGCGATGGTGGAGTCGCTCTCCCGACTTGCCGGGCTCGACGACCCGCTCCGCGTCCTGCCGGGCCACGGGGCCGCCACGACGATCCGCCGTGAACGGCCGCTCCTCGAACTCGTGGCACGGGAGGGGCGCCTCCCGGCCTGAGGGATCCGGATCCCGGGCCGGGTGGGGCCGAGGGGTCGAGCGTTTGACGACCCTCGGGATGGCGCGTAGAGTCCCGGCCCTGATCTCCTGCCTGTCGTCCTGGAGGCGCCGTGGATCGTCCCCCGCAGGATGCGGGTCGGTGGCCTCCCGAGCGCGAGCCATCGCCCGCCGTCACCGTTCCCGAGCTCGTCGCCCGGCACGTGCTGGACGCCGAACTGGCCGCGCTGCTCTGGATCACGGTGGAGGCCAACGTCCCCCTGATGGCGGTGGCCCCCGATCCCGGCGAGGGACCGCGGACGCTGCTCGCGGCGTTCCTGGACCTGCTTCCGCCGGTGACCCGGCGACTGGACCTGCGCGGCGCCGGGGAGACCTTCGACTGGCTGGGGGACGCGGCGGCCCTCGGCTGGGAGGTCCCGGAGCCCGCACTCGCCCTCCCGCCGGCCAGGCCGGCTCCCCCGGAGACGACGTACCTCGTGGCGGGAGAACTCGCGGCGGACGACGCCGGCGGGCTGTCCGGCATCGCGGTTCGCACCCTGGTGCGGGCCCTGCAGCGAGGCTACGGCCTCGCCGCGACGATCCGTGCCGATTCGCTCCAGCAGGTCCTGGCGCGCCTGGGCGCGCCGCCCGCATCCCTGGAGCCGGACGAGCTGCGCCGGCTGGGCATGGTGCTGGTGATGCGCCGGCTCGCCCCGAGCGTCGCGGGTGAGCCGGAGATCGCCCGCTGGCGGGTGATGGCGTGCCACTACGTGCGACCGCTCGAGCGGGACGCGGCGGGCCACCTGCAGCGGCGTCCCCCGGCCATCCTGGCCACGCTCGACCCGGCCCGGGACGCCCTCGAGCACTTCGAGTGGGGCGTGACCGCGGAGCTGGCCATGCGCGTGGGCCTCGCCCGAGACGAGTTCGAGCACGAGCACCTGCAGCGGTCGCGGCTCATCGCGGCGCTGGTCGCGTCCGGGCGCACGTCGCGCGAGGCGCTCGAGACGCTGCGCGCGCGTCGCTCGGGGCCGCGGGCGGGAGGCGACGCGTGACGCGGGCCCGGGGAGACGACCAGCCGCAGGCAGACGGCGCCCGCGACCCGGCTGGCGCCCGCGATCCGGCGACGGCCCGAGAACCCGCCCGCGCCGGCGGTCCGGCGGCGCGCGCCACGGCGCGCGGCACGGCGCGCGGCCGGAAGGAGGCACCCGCCCGAAGCCGGGCAGGTGCCCGGACGTCCGCTGCTGCCCGCCGACCGGCCACGCTCGGGGAGCTCCGCGCGGCGGGGTACCGCCCGCGCACCGTCAAGCAGGAGATGCGTGCGAACCTGGTCGCGAGGCTTGCGGCCGGGGAGCGCCTCTTCCCCGGCATCGTCGGCTACGAGGAGACCGTCGTGCCGGCGGTCGAGAACGCCATCCTCGCCGGCCAGGACCTCGTCTTCCTGGGCGAGCGCGGCCAGGCCAAGACCCGCATGGCGCGCCTGCTGGTGGAGCTGCTCGACGAGGCGATCCCCGTGGTCGCCGGGAGCGAGCTGCACGACGACCCCTTCGCCCCCCTGAGCGCCGCCGGCCGGGAGCTCGTCGCGGCGCGCGGCGACGGGACACCGGTGGA
Organism: Chloroflexota bacterium; assembly: GCA_021788175.1. Lineage (GTDB taxonomy): Bacteria > Chloroflexota > Limnocylindria > Limnocylindrales > CSP1-4 > JAJYNJ01. The sequence goes on along the minus strand of JAJYKX010000038.1, from coordinate 7,535 downwards.
CTGGCTGCCCCGGGACCGCCGCTACGGGGAGAAGCTCGCCACGCCGGACATCACCATCGCGGACCTGATCGGCGAGGTGGATCCCATCAAGGTGGCGGAGGGCCGCTACCTCTCCGACGAGACCACCATCCACTTCGGGCTGATCCCCCGGACCAACCGGGGCATCTTCGCGATCAACGAGCTGCCGGACCTGGCCGAGCGGATCCAGGTCGGGCTCCTCAACATCCTCGAGGAGCGGGACGTCCAGGTGCGGGGCTACACGGTGCGCCTGCCGCTCGACCTGTTCGTGGTCGCCAGCGCCAACCCGGAGGACTACACGAGCCGGGGCCGGATCATCACGCCGCTGAAGGACCGGCTGGGCTCCCAGATCCGGACCCACTACCCGCGCACACTGGACGACGAGATCTCGATCATGCGCCAGGAGCGGATGCGGTTCGAGGACGTGCCGGGGGGACCGCGCCTGGAGGAGCCGCACCACATGCTGGAGGTGGTGGCCGAGATCTCCCACCTGGCGCGGCGCGCCCCCGAGGTGAGCCAGCGGTCCGGCGTGAGCGTGCGCGTGAGCACGTCGAACCTGGAGACGCTCCTGGCCAACGCGTACCGGCGGGCGGTCCGCCTGGGCGAGCCGAGCGCCGCGCCGCGCGTGAGCGACCTGGTGGCGCTGCTGCCCTCGACGGTCGGGAAGATCGAGCTGGAGACCGTCGGGGACATCATCCCCGAGGAGCGGATCGTGGAGCGACTGGTCAACCGCTCGGTGCTGGCCGTCTTCGGGCGCCTGCTCTCCGGCGACCCGACCGACGAGGTGGTCGCGGCGTTCGACGCCGGGCTCCAGGTGGAGACGGGCGAGATGGTCCCGTCCCGGGAGTACGTGCACCTCGCCCGCGAGGTGCCGGGGCTCGGCGCGGCCGTGGCCAGGCTGGGCGCCGGGGACTCGCCCGCCGCGATCGCGTCCGGCGTGGAGTTCGTGCTGGAGGGGCTGCACCTCCAGCGGCGCCTCAACAAGGAACGCCACGCGGCCGTCGGCGGGGGCGGCACGTACCGGCGATGAGCACGTCCTGGGGGGCGGATCGCGGGCGGGCGCGGTACGCGCGGTGGGACGGCAGCCAGCGGCTCGACGATCTCGACGTCGGCGAGCTGCTCGACGCGCTCTCCGAGGACGTGCTGGCCGACGGCGACCTGGACGAGGCGCTCCGGCGGGCGATCGACGAGGGCGGCTCGCCATTGGGCGGCCGGGCCGGGCTGCGGGAGCTGCAGCGGCGCCTGGCCGAGCGGCGTCGCGAGCTGCTGCGGCGCCACGGGCTGGACGACGTGCTGGGCGACCTGCGGCGACAGCTGCAGGAGATCGTGGACACCGAACGTGCCGGGATCGATCGGCGGATGGCCTCCGGTGAGCCGCCCGGCGGCGAGGCCGGGCAGGCACGTGACGGCGGCACCGGCGACGCGACCATCGACGCCTCGACGCGGGAGATGCTGCGCGAGATGGCGCGTCGGCACCGGGCGGCGCTCGACGCCCTGCCTGCCGACGTGGGGGAGCAGATCCGCGCCCTCGAGGCGTACGAGTTCCTCGAGCCCGCCGCCCGCGACGACTTCCAGCACCTGGTGGACCGGCTCCGGGGCCGCGTGCTGGACTCGACCTTCAAGGGACTGGCCGACCGGCTGCGCTCGGCCACGCCCGAGGACCTGCGCGCCACGCGCGAGATGGTGCGGGACCTCGAGCGGCTGCTGCAGGAGCGGCTGGAGGGCAGCAACCCGGATGCCGGGGATTTCCTGGCCCGGTACGGTCACCAGTTCCCGGGCGCGCGGGACCTGGACGACGTGATCGCCCAGCTCGCCGAGCAGATGGCCGCCATGCAGTCGCTCCTCCGGTCCCTCACGCCCGATCAGCGCGCCGAGCTGGGCTCGCTGATGGATGCGCTGCTGCGGGACGACCGGCTGCGCTGGGACCTGGCGCGCCTCGGGGCGATGCTGGACCGGCTCCTGCCGCAGGGCCTGGGAGAGGCGTTCCCGTTCGCCGGCGACCAGGAGCTCGGGCTCGAGGAGGCCCTCGACGAGATCGGCACGCTCCAGCGGCTCGACCGGCTCGGCGAGCAGCTGGCCGCCGCCGACGACCCGCCGGCGCTGGCCGCCGTGGACCCGGCCGAGGTGGCGCGGCTGCTGGACGCGGAGTCGGCGGACGACCTGGCGGCGCTGCAGCAGGCGGCCCGGGCGCTGGAGGACGCGGGGTACGCGACCCGCGAGGGCGACCGGCTGGAGCTGACGCCACGCGGACGGCGCCGCATCGGCCAGAAGGTACTCGACGAGGTCTTCGGGCGGCTGGGCCGCGACGCGTTCGGCGGTCACCGCATCCAGGGGAGCGGCGGGACCGGGGAGCGAAGCGGGACGTCGTCACCCTACGAGTTCGGCCGCCCGTTCGACCTGGACCTGCGGGCGACGCTGGACCGCGCGGTGGCCCGCCGGGCCCTGGCGGCCGGCCCGGTGCGTCCGCCGCTCCGCCTCGACCCGTCCGACTTCCAGGTCCACGACGCGGAGGAGTCCACCTCGGCCTCGACCGTGCTCCTGCTCGACATGAGCCGCTCCATGCTGCTGCGCGGCTGCTACGTCGCCGCCAGGAAGGTGGCGATCGCGCTGGACACCCTCATCCGGACCCGGTACCCGCGGGACACGCTGCGCGTCGTGGGCTTCGCCTATGTCGCACAGGAGATCGCGCCGCGGACCCTGGTCTCTCTCTCCTGGCAGGGCCGCGGCTACGGCACCAACCTGCAGCATGCCCTGCTGCTCGCGCGGCGGCTGCTGGCGACGGCGCCGACGGCCAACCGCTCGATCATCGTGGTGACGGACGGCGAGCCGACCGCGCACATCGAGGACGGGCGCGTGGAGTTCAGCTACCCGCCCACCCGGCGCACCATCGAGGAGACCCTGCGCGAGGTGGCGCGATGCACCCGCGAGGGGATCACCATCAACACGTTCATGCTCGAGCGATCGCGTGCCCTCGGCGAGTTCGTGGACCGCATCAGCCGCATGAACCGCGGGCGCGCCTTCTACGCGAGCCCCGAGCGCCTGGAGGAGTTCGTGCTGGTGGACTACCTGGAACGGCGGACGCGCCGCGTGGCCTAGGCGCCCACCGCCTGGCAGGCCCGTCGGCGCAGGGCCACGCCACCGTGCGGACCGCGGGCCGGCACGAGCCGGCCGTCACGTCGAGCCGGGGGGCGACATCTGCAGCCACAGGTAGAAGCGCTCCTCGCTGCCCCCGATCGAATACCGGGTCTCGCGCACGGCCGGCAGCTGCCGCAGGGTGGCGTCGAGGGAGCTCAGCAGCACGCTGGAGCCGCACGAGCTGGACGCGTTCGGGATCAACAGATCGAGGTCCCGGAAGTCGACCCGCGCGATCCCGTCGGAGAGGACCGCGCCCTCCACCGCGGCCGAGGTGGCGGGCGAGAACCAGCTCGAGTAGCCGGCCGCGCGCTCGGCCTCCGTGGGACCGCGGACGAGCTGGGCCACGATGATCTCGATCGAACGCTCGGGAACCCATCGCACCACCGGGTGGTCGGCCACGCAGACGTCGCTCGTCGCGCCGTGCGAGAAGAAGAGGAGGATCGGCTCGTGGACGAGCGCCGACGGAGACGCCGCTGACTCCGGCGGCGCGGGGGAGGCCGTGGCGGGTGCGGTGGGCGCCGCGCCGCCGCACGCGGCGAGGCCCGCGATCAGGACCAGCGATGCGAGGCCGTGACGGATCATCGGTGTCGACCGTAGGCGTGACATGGGCCGGCCGCCAGTGCCTCGGGAACGAAATTCGGCACCCCCGTCGGCGGCCGGGGCCGCGGTAGGATTCGCCCCGACAACGAACGCGACACGCGTCGCCAACCCGGGCGTCCCGCCAACGGAGGTCACCAATGCCTCAGCCCACCGTCGCCGGCTCGCCGGCGGCACTGCTCGACCTGCTCCGCGGCACCGCCCACGTGGACGGCGAGCGGCTCGTCATCGACGACGAGCGCGCGTTTCGCGACCGGGGGATCCGGGACCTCGCCTGGACCGCGACGTTCAGCGAGGATCCGGCGACCGTGGAGGCCGCCCGCTGGATCGTGTGGGAAGCCGCGCAGGAGCTGGGGATCCGCTCGGCGAGCATCCACGAGCTGTACATGGCCCGCGGGCGCGGGGAGGTCGGCGGGTTCACCGTCCCGGCCATGAACCTGCGCACGCAGGTCTTCGACATGGCGCGCACCGTGTACGAGACGGCGGGCCGCCACGGGGTGGGGCCCCTGATCCTGGAGCTCGCCCGCAGCGAGCAGGAGTACACGTTCCAGCGGCCCGGCGAGTACATCACCAGCTGCCTGGCCGGTGCGATCGCCGCCGGGTGGGCGGATCCCGTCTTTGTCCAGGGTGACCACTACCAGTTCAACGCGAAGAAGTACGCCGCCGACGCGGAGGGCGTGACCGAATCGCTGCGGAAGGCCACCCGCGACGCGATCGCGGTGGGCTACGGCAACATCGACATCGACAGCTCCACCCTGGTGGACCTGTCGCGATCCACCGTCGACGAGCAGCAGCGCACCAACTACGAGCGTGCCGGCGAGCTGGCGGCGCTGATCCGCGAGATCGAGCCCGCCGGGCTGACCGTCAGCATCGGCGGTGAGATCGGCGAGGTCGGCAAGCAGAATTCCACGGAGCCCGAGCTCCGCGCGTTCCTGGACGGCTTCCGGCGCGAGCTCGACCGCCGCGCAGGAAGCGGGGTGCCCGGGCTGTCGAAAGTGAGCATCCAGACCGGGACGAGCCACGGCGGCGTGCCGCTGCCCGGGGGCGGCGTCGCCCAGGTGAAGGTCGACTTCGACACCATCCGCCGGCTCTCCGCGATCTGCCGCGACTACGGGCTCGCGGGCGCGGTCCAGCACGGCGCCTCCACCCTGCCGGACGAGCTCTTCCACCACTTCCCGGAGGTGGACACGGCGGAGATCCACCTGGCCACGGGCTTCCAGAACACGCTGTACGACCACCCCGCCACGCCGCGCGCGCTGCACGACGAGGTCGAGGTGTGGGTGTACGCCAACTGCGAGGCGGAGCGCACGCCCGGCGAGACCGAGCAGCAGTTCGTCTACAAGACGCGCAAGAAGGCGCTCGGCCCGCTCAAGCGGCGCCTGTGGGAGCTGGAGACCAAGGACGAGATCCTGGCCACGCAGGCCGCCAAGCTCGAGCTGCTCTACAAGGAGCTCCGCGTCGACGGCACGCATGACCTGCTGGGGCGCCACATCCACGCCCCGGAGCGGCATCGCCCGCTCCCCGACGCGCTCCGCCAGGCGGTCACCGCCTGAACGGGGCTCCGGCAGACACCAGCGGCGGGTGGGCGATCCCACCCGCCGAACCCGGAGGTCGCGGGGCCTACGCCCCCGCGACCTCCATCGATTCGGTGAGCACCGCGACCGCGTGGTCGACCTCCCGGGACGTGGTCACCAGTGGCGGGATGAGCCGCACCACCTGGCCCCAGCTCCCCGCCGACAGCACGATGAGGTGGCGCTCGAGCGCCGCCGCGATGACGCGCCTGGCCAGGTCCGGATCGGGTGCGCGCGGATCGTCGCCGTCGGCGCGCACGAACTCGAGTCCCACCATGAGGCCCAGCCCGCGCAGGTCGCCCAGCCGGGGGAACCGCGGGCGGACCGCCGCGAGCCCGTCGAGCAGCTGGCTGCCGCGCTCGCGGGCGTTCTCGACCAGCCCCTGGCTCTCGATCACGTCGAGCGTGGCGTTGGCGGCGGCGCAGGCGACCGCGTTCCCGCCGTAGGTGCCGCCGTGGGCCCCCGGCGCCCAGCGGGCGATCAGGTCGCGGCGTGCCACGATCCCGCCCAGCGGCAGCCCGGAGGCGATCCCCTTGGCCACGATCATGATGTCCGGCGCCACGTCCACGTGCCGCACGGCGAAGAGCTGGCCGGTCCGTCCAAAGCCGGTCTGGACCTCGTCCACGACCAGCAGGATCCCATGGCGCGTGGCGATCTCGCGCAGCCGCGGCAGGAAGCCACGCGGCGGCACCACGTAGCCCCCCTCGCCCAGGACCGGCTCCACGACGAAGGCGGCGACCCTGGACGGTGCCACCACCTGGGCGAAGAGCGTCTCGAGCTGCGCCTCCCAGTCGCAGGTGCACGCCGCCGGGTCGTGCGGGCCGCCGGTGGCGCGGTAGCAGTAGGGGTAGGGCGCGTGGTACACGGAACCGGGCAGCGGCTCGAAGTCGCCGCGCACCGTGACCCGGGAGGTGGTGAGCGCCATCGCCTGGGCGGTCCGCCCGTGGAAGCCGCCGCGGAACGCGACGATCGCCGGCCGGCCGGTGGCGGCCCGTGCCAGCTTCACCGCCGCCTCCACCGCTTCCGCCCCGGAGTTGGCCAGGAAGGCCTGCCAGTCGTCGCCCGGCAGCACGTGGCGCAACCGCTCGTGCAGCCGCAGCCCCGGCTCGTGGTAGACGATGTTCTGCTGGCCGTGGAGCAGCTTGGCGGCCTGGGCCTGGATGGCCGCCACCACGCGGGGATGGGCGTGCCCGGTGTTGGTGACCCCGATCCCCGAGCTGTAGTCGAGGTACCGCTCGCCGTCGGTGGTGATCAGCCAGGACCCCTCGCCCCGGTCCACGACCAGGTCGGTGTAGCGGGACCAGACGGCGGGGATCACCGAGCGATCGAGCGGCGTGGCGGCGATCCTTTTTGCCTCGGTCACGATTGCCTCCTCAGAAGGTCGGTGGCGTGTTGACCCAGATGAGCCTGGTCTCGGATGCGGCGAGCGCCCGGAAGCGGTGCGACAGCGTCGAGGGGAAGGTGAGCGAGTCCCCCTCCGCGAGCTCGTAGTACTCCTGGTCGCCCAGCCAGACGCCCAGGCGCCCGGCCAGCACGAACATCAGTTCCTCCCCGGGGTGGGCGTACCAGCCGTTGCTGCGGGCTCCGGCGGCCAGCACGAAGAGCTGCCCCTCCAGGGCGGTCGGCGCGTTCGACAGGTCCTCCATGCGGATGGCGGGCCCGCCCAGCTCCACCACGCGCCGCTCCCCGGCCCGCACCACGCGGCCGGCGGTCGGGGGGTCCTCGCGGGTCAGCTCGGACACCGTGGTGCCGCAGGCGGCGGTCAGCCGCTGGAGGGCGGCCAGCGAGGCGCCGGAGAGGCCGCGCTCGAACGACGAGATGAAGCTCGCCGAGAGGCCCGTCCTGGCGGCGGCGTCGTGCAGGGTGAGGCCCCGCCCGAGTCGGATCTCCCGGAGTCGTGCGCCCATGCGCTCGGTCGGTGGGTGATGCGCATGCCCGTCCCATGCCGGGCCGTCGGCCGCGGTCAGCAGCCGACGGATCGCCGGGGCGTTCAGGCGCTCGGCGCGGAGCCGGGCCACCTCGCGGGCAAGATCGACGTCGCGCGGCGCGTAGCGCCGCTGGCCGCCGGGTCCGCGGGATGGACGGATCAGGCCCTCGCGTTCCCACTGGCGGAGGCGCGACGGACTGGCGCCGACCATGGCCGCCGCCTCGGCGATGCGCAGGTAGCCGCCCGTGGCCTGCCGGGAGGGATTCGCGTCGGAACGGGCCACGGCG
>JAJYKX010000229.1 GCA_021788175.1 Chloroflexota bacterium | reverse complement strand
TCCCAGTAGGTCGTGTCGAGGAGCACACCGGTCCGCGTGTAGACGGCCAGGAACGAGTCGTTGGCGATCACCAGGCGCGTGCCGCTCACCGCCAGGTTCGCCGAGGCCGCGGTGTCGGCGCCCTGCGGCACCGTCACCCGTGCCCCGTCCGGCTGGCGGGCCGACGGTCCCGGGAAGCAGTCGAGGATCACCACCGACGACCCGGCGCGATCGAGCGACGGATCCGGGCAGGGCGGGGTCGTGCGCGCGGTCGGCGTCGGGTCCGGCGCGCTGCCGAGCGCGGCCGGCACCCCGGTCGGCGCCCCGGCGGCGCGGGCGATCGGCGCGACACTGGCCGCGGGCAGCGGTGTAGTCCCTGGCGGGGCGGCCCGCGGCGACGCACCACCGCAGGCGCCGACGAGCGCGGCCGAGAGCAGCAGCGGGCCAAGGCGCGCAGGGCTGACCGAGGGCATCCGTCGCATGCTCACTGCACCGGCTCGAAGGGTGACCGGGCCAAGGGTCGCACAGGCGAGGTGCCGCGACAATCCCGAGAGAGCAGCCGACGTGCTGCCTGGATCAGTGTCGCCACCCACGGAGCGCCTCGTCGTGGGGTGCGGGGGCGTCCCCGCTGCTCGCCCCACTTCGGCCTGGCGGCCGTTTCCGGCGCCGCGGAGGCCGGTCGCAGGAGGACAGGGCCAGCGGGCGTGCCGCCACGTCGGCGCGGCTGTCACTCCCAATCGTCGCGAAACGAGTCCAGGACGTGACCGGCGAGGTAGTCATCGAGATCGGACCGTCGGATCCTGAACAGGGATCGGGTGCCGGTCCGTCGGACCGATGCTCGTAGCTGTCGCGCGCGGATGAGCTGCCGGACACGCTCGGTCGTCACGCCGAGCGCATCGGCCACCTCGCGCGTGGTCAGGTACGGATCGGTCGGTGGCATGCGACCGATGTCGGCCGCCGCCGAGCCCGTGTCAAGTGAACCGCGTCTCCATGCCTGCTCTGCAGCGATCCCGTCGCATCGGTCGGACGGCGGCGGAGCGGCGGGCGCACCGGCGACCACGGCCCGCATGAGGCGCACCAGCCAAACGAGCCAAGGGAGCGGTTGGCGACCCACGCCCGACTGGTGTGTGCTGTCCCACAGGCGTTGCGACGCAGGCAGGTGGCACGACATGGCCGACAGCTCAGGCGGGCGGCACCGAACGGCTGCCCACACCGGAGCGGACGACATCCGGAGCCGAGACAACCTCGTCGGAGGTCGAAGTCGCTCTCGGCCACCTCGCGGCGAGCCGCGTGCTCGGCCGGTGATGTGGCGCCTGGCCGGGGCCGGAGCGGAGCTTGCGCTGCGCGCGGCGGGCGGGACGACCACCCGACCCGGGAGCCGGCCCGCGGATGCCAGCGGCCGGCCCTCGAAAATCGGCCCGACTCCCCTCTTGACAGGACGCGGAACCTGCACAAGGTTCCCGGGTGACAGCACAGCCACCGGAGATGCAGCCCGAGCCGGCACCCCTCGACCCGCTCCTGGTGGCCATCGTGCGCGCCCTCCGCGCGATCGAGCAACGCGCGGCCGAGAGCGAGGGGAGCGCGCGGGTGAGCGGCGCTGACGGTCGGGAGCAGGCGGCGTGAACCCCGCTGGCCTGCCCCGACGGCTCGAGGACCTGCGCGGCCTGCGAGCCGCGCGCTGGCTGCGCGAGTCGTCCGCCAGGCAGCAGGATAAGTACGGCCCGGGCGCCCAGCGGACCATGCAGGATCGCGCCATCGAGCGCTACGGCCTCCTCGACACGGGGCGCTCCTGGATGGTGCTGAAATCGGGCTGGTCGGGCGCCGACTCGATGGAGGATCCGCCGGCCACCCGGACGATCGATTTCCAGACCATGCTGCGGGCGGCCGAGGCCGGCCTGTACGACGTGCTCCTCGTCGGCTACACCTCCCGGTTTCTGCGGGATCTCCAGCTCGCCCTCCACTACCGGCGGTTCTTCCACCGCGCGGGCGTGGTGATCCTGATCTGCGATGACAAGATCCTCACCTCCGACCCGGACGACTGGGAGCGCCTCGTCGACAAGCTCACCGCGGCCGAGGTGTACTCCCGCGACCTGGCGCGGAACATCCGGTCCGGCCTCGCGGAGAAGCGCCGCTCGAAGGGCGACCCCGGCGGGCAGCCACCCCTCGGGTACCGGAGGGACGCGGCCAAGCTGCTCACGGTCGACGAGGCCGCCATGCCGACGGTGCACCGGACGTTCGAGCTGAGCGCGGCCGGCCAGCCGGACCACGAGGTGGCGGCGACGCTGGGCCTAACCGTCCACACCGTCCGCCACGTCCTGCGCAACCCGATCTACCTCGGCCGGCTCACCGACGGCCAGGGCTTCCACCTCGGCGCCGAGATCGACATGAACACCTGGAACCTGGTGCAGAGCCGGCGCGAGGCGCGGCGCACGCGCGTCCCGGGCATCGCGCAGCGCCGCTGCTACGCGCTCAAGCTCAGCTGTGCGTCCTGCGGCCTGCCCCTGCACGGGCACAACGCGCGCCACCGGCACGCGGCACCGGTGTGCGATGCCTTTCGCGAGGCGCGCCCGACGATGGGCGCCGTGCGGGGCCGTCACGGCGCGACCGCCGGCGACTCGTACCCGCAGGCCTGGTACGAGGCGCTGGTGGGACGGCTGCTGGAAGAGGTCGGACTGGTCGACGACGCGCTCGTCGAGCGGGTGGCCGCCGGCCTCGCCGCCGAGCGCGGCCAGACGATCGACCAGCTGGCGCTGGCGCGGATCGCCCGGGCGAGGAGCGAGGCGACGCGCCGGTTGGAGGAGACCCGCGACGTCGCGACCTGGCAGGCGACGATGCGGCGGCTCGACGCCGAGGAGGCAGCGGCCCGGGAGCCGGCGTTGAGCGGTGCCCACCTCGATGGCGCACAGATCCGCTCGTACATCCGGAACCTCGGCGCGCTCTGGCGCGACAGTGACGACCGTGCGCGCCAGGGGCTGGCCCTCGCGCTCCTCGACGAGATCGCGGTGTTGGGCTTTCGGGAGTTGCGCTACCGCTGGTCCGCGGCTGCGATCCGGTACGGGCTCGACCGGATCGTCCCACCGGAGATGACGCTGCCGCTCGAACCGCTCGGACTGGCAGGCGAGGTCAGGGGGGAGATCGCGCTCAGGGCCCTCGATGCGGTGCAGACGGGGACGAGGCTCGAGCGAGCGGGGTAAGCGGTATGACCCCGTCTGATCCAAGATGAACGCTCCAGGTCATCCCCTCGCTCGAAGGCGGTCAGGTCCTGCAGACCCAGGATCTCCACGCGACGAGCTGCCTCCGCGCGTGGGGCGTCCGGAGCCGGACCGCCGGCCGGCGGCGTCACGACGCGAGGTGCCAGAGCTCGCGGTAGTAACGGATGCGCTCCTCGTCGGGCTCGATCCCGTAGGCGTCGAACAACTCGCCCTGATGCCCTGCGCCGAAGTTCCAGTCGAGGCTCAGCGAGGCGATTGCCAGGTCCGCCCAGCGATCGCCCACCGCGAGGTCGCCGAAGTCCACGTTGCCGGTCCAGGCGCCCGACGCCGAGATGAGCGTGTTCGGCGCGCAGGCGTCCCCGTGGACGAGCACGGGCTCGTGGATCGGCGGGCGTGGCTCCAGCGATGGCGGTCGGCGCCCGACCCACACCTCCGCCGTCCAGTGTGCCGGGAAGTCGTCGACGGCGATCGCGTGGATGGCCCGCAGGCCTTCTGCAATGGCCCGGATCGCCTCCGGCCGCCGTGCCCGCCA
>JAJYKX010000228.1 GCA_021788175.1 Chloroflexota bacterium | reverse complement strand
CGATCCGCTGGATCTCGCTGGCGGCCCACGCTTCGATCTCGGCAGACGACGCGTCGGCCTCTGTGCGCGCGCCGTCGATCTCGTCTGCGGCCCGGCTTCGGGCAGCGTCCACGCACACGGCCTCGCGCTCGCGGGCCTCCTCGAGCATCCTGTCGCGCTGGGCGCGGGCCACGGCGTGCATGGCGTCGGTGAGTTCCGTCGAGAAGGCGCTCGTTGCGCCGTTCACGACCTCCGACGCCGCGTCGGGGTCGGTGCCTGAGTCCGCCTGGGCCGGCGTGGCCTGCTCGACCACCGGCTCCGACGCCTTGAACTCATCGGCGGGATCCGGTGCCCCGAAGACGCGTGCGATGACGACCGGAGCCTCGACGTCCACGTCGCTGGACTCGCTCTCCGACCACGGTTCGTCGCTTCCATCGTGAAGCGTCTGGGCGGCATCGTCAGGCGGCGTGTCGCTGACGACCGGCGCGCCGAACGTGCGGAGGAACCGGCCCGTCAGGCCGTCGTCGTCCCCCTCTTGCAGCGCCTGCACTCGACTACCTCCGCTCATCTGCACGATTCTCCAGGCGCCGTCGGGACGCATCGGCGCGACGTACAGCGCCACGCTAGACCGCGGTCGTCTTCGCGGGCATGACCCACTCGGGGCATGGGGTCCCCGACAGAAGTGCCAGACGGTATGGCCAAGCACCGTGGGACCGGCCCCGGTCGGCGTGCCCCTCGCGCGCGGCGGTTACCGATCCGCAGCCGCCCGGGCGGATCCCGCGGGCCGTCAGCCCTTGACGACCACCAGGGGCCTCAGCCGGGCAACCGGGCGGATCAGACCGGCGCCCGCGGCGACGTCGACCACCACCGCGACGTCCTTGTACGCCACGGTGGCCTCCTCGGCCAGCAGGTCCGGCCGCTGCGCCCGCACCACGATCCCCTCCCGGGCGAGCGCCGCCGCGACGTCCGTGCCGCGCAGCTGGCGCACCGCGGCGTGGCGCGAGAGATCGCGTCCCGCGCCGTGACAGGTCGAGCCGAAGGCCCGGGCCATGGCACCGTCGGTCCCGACGGCGACGAACGAGTACCGCCCCATGTCGCCGGGAATCAGCACGGGCTGTCCGACGGATCGGTAGCGCGCGGGCACGTCCGGGTGCCCTGCCGGGAAAGCCCGGGTCGCGCCCTTGCGGTGGACGCAGACCTCCATCTCGCGCCCGTCGACCACGTGGCGCTCGAACTTGGCGATGTTGTGACTCACGTCGTAGACGAGCCCCATGGCGGCGGCCTCGTGCGGCCCGAACAAGCGCCCGAACGCCTGGCGCACGTCGTGGGCGATGACCTGGCGGTTCGCCCAGGCGAAGTTGGCGGCGGCTGCCATGGCCGCCAGGTAGGCGTCCGCCTCCGGCGTCCGGAGGGGGGCGCAGGCGAGCTGGCGGTCCGGCAGGTGGATGCCGTGCCGCGCTGCGGAGCGGTCCATGATGGCGAGATGGTCCGTGCAGACCTGGTGGCCGAGGCCGCGCGACCCGCAGTGGATGAGGACGACGACCCGGCCGACGTCGAGCCCGAGCACGCGGGCGGCGGCCACGTCCAGCACGCGATCCACGGCCTGCACCTCGAGGAAGTGGTTGCCGGAACCGAGCGTCCCCAGCTGGTCTGCCCCGCGCTGCTTCGCCCGGAGCGACACCGCGGCGGCGTCGGCAGCCGCGAGGGTGCCGCGTTCCTCGGTGAGGTCGAGATCCTCGTGGCTCCCCAGGCCACGGGCGACCGGCCAGGCCGCGCCCTGCTCGAGGACACGGTCCAGGTCCCGTGGCGCGAGCCGGGCGCCGGTGCGCGCCCCCACGCCGGTCGGGACCGCCCGGAACAGCTCGTCCGCGAGTCGCGCCGCAACCCGGGACACGTCGTCTCGCCGGAGGTCGGTGCGGAGGAGGCGCACGCCGCAGTTGATGTCGAAGCCGATCCCGCCCGGGCTGATGACGCCGTCGTCGGCGAGTGTTGCCGCGACGCCGCCCACGGGGAACCCGTACCCCCAATGCACGTCGGGCATCGCCAGCGATTCCCCCACGATCCCGGGCAGCGCGGCGACGTTCGCCACCTGCTCGAGCGCCGGATCGTCGCGCAGGCGCCCCATCAGGCGGTCGTCGGCAAAGACGATCCCATCCACACGCATTCCGCGCTGTTCGTCCCGCGGGATGCGCCACCGCCAGGTGTCCAGCCGTTCGAGCGGCACCATGTGCGAAGCCATCAGATGTCCGCGTAGGCCGTCAGCGTGAAGCCGGCCGGCCCCCGGTCCACGGCCAGCCGGTGAAGGGTGACCGCCTTCACCTGTCGAAGTGTCCGGATCCCCGGTGATTCGTACGGCACCAGCGTCGCCCGCCCCTCCAGCGTCCAGCCGTCCGCGACCGGCGCCAGGTGCGACACCGTCGCTCCGACCAGCACACACCCCTGGGCGTCGGCGAGGGCGATCAGCTCGTTCAGCCAGGCGAACGCCAGGCCTTCCAGATCGTGGGCGCGCAGCGGTCCCGTCTCGACCGGCGACCCGACGGTGCCGGTGGTCTCGGCGGCGATCTCAGCCAGCGCGCGGGCCGCCTCCTCGAAGACAGCCGGGAGGCTCGGGGCACAGGCCTCGAACCCGACGTCCGCGGTGTGGGGAAGCTGCCGGTGCGAGGACCCGGCCTGGCGTTCCACGGTCGTGCACCCCCGGCAGGCGGCGGGTGCCCCGGGCCAGGGTCCGGGGCGGCCTCCGGCGCCCGCCCGTCCGACGCCGGTCAGTCGAGATGGATGCTCTCCCGGCGGGGCAGCGTCTCGGGCTGCCGTTCGAGCCGATCGATCCAGTGGTCCAGGAAGGCGCGGGCCGCGAGCAACCGCTCCTTCCTGGCGGCACGCGCGTGCCGCCGGACCTCCGGCGGAGCGACCTCGCGCCAGAGCTTCAGCATGCCGCGGGGCATCCGTCCTTCCAGCCCCTCGAGCTCCTCCAGGGCGGCCAACCGCTGCTCGAGATCCGCGAGCCGCGCTTCGATGTCGGTCATCGCTTCAACGCTCCTGCCTGCGGGGCGCGCATGCCCCGTGTCCCCCTTGTAGAGCGCCCGCGTGACGCTGTCCAGAGTCGGACGGCCGGGTCGGCCGGGCCCGACACCCGCCTGCCCGCCGACAGGGATCGCGTGGAGACACCCGCGTCCGTGATCACGCAGCCCGCCGTTCGGGTCGTCCTCCGCGGCGCACCTGTACACGGGCCTCCACCCGCTGCAGGCGCAGCTCGATTGGCCGACCCGCGGGTTCCACCTCGGGATCAGCCTCAGCCTCGTCGAGTCGAGCGGGCCGGCCCGCCAGCGACCAGCTGTCGGACTCGGCGCCCCCGGAGGCACCTGGCCATCCGCATTCGGAGGTCCGGTCGAAGAGCGCACCGAGCACCCCGGCGGGCGAGCCGCCGCCAGGGCCGTCACCCGCCAGCGTTTCGACGCCGATGATGAACAGGGCCAGCAGTGCCGCAGAGGCCAGCAGAGAGAACGTCACGGTCCTGCCCTCCGCTAGGGGGAGGCCGTCAATGTCACCGGGTACGAACTCACGTGCTCGCGGGAGCCGTCCTTCGCCGAGAGATCGTACACGGTCACCCATCCGGGCTGCGCCTGGTCGAGCGGGTACGCGAGCGTCATGTCGAACTCGCCCCAGCAGCCGGTGCCGCAGGAGGCGGTCACGGCCCTGCGTGCGATGACCGCACGGTTCGCGGTGGCGATCTCCACGAGGAACTGGGCCTCGAACACGTCGGCCAGCCCCTGCAGG
>JAJYKX010000227.1 GCA_021788175.1 Chloroflexota bacterium | reverse complement strand
GGCGCCGGCGCCGTCACCGCGACCTCGCCGGCGGCCTGCCGCGCGCGCCCGGGTGACGGCGGGCCGTTGCCGGCACGACCGCCCTGCAGGAGCGGCGACAGCAGCACACCGAGGACCAGCAGGGCCACGAGCCACGCCGCCGGGCACGACGCCAGGCTGATGCTGCATGGACGGCCCAGCCACGCAGACCGGCATTCCGCGGACACCGTGCCGCACCTCCGCTCCCGTTCCGGATGACCGACGCGAGGACGGTAGACGGGGGCGCTCCACGGCGACTTCACCGCGCATGCATCACCGCTTATCGCGGGGCGGGAGACGCGGCGGAGGCGATCGGAGCGGCTACATGCCCTGCGGCGTGTAGTTCGGATCGAGGTACTTCTCCGGGTCGTCCTTGAACTCGAGCATGCAGCCCTTGCCACAGAAGTAGTAGGTGGTGCCCTCGTACTCGTACGTCCACTTCGCGGTGGCGGGGTCCACCTCCATGCCGCAGACGGGATCGATCGCGCTGGCCATGCCATTGCCTCCTGAGGGTCGGATCCGGGCGGGACCGACGGTCTGATACTCCCCGGTAGTATAGGCCGGGATCGGCCGAGCCGGGCGGACGCCCCGCGCATCGACCCAGGCGGCGCCCGGCTGCTCGCGTTCGAGGCGCGCAGGTCGGGTCTCCGGGACGTGCAGTGGCGAGGTAGCATCCCGGCATGGCGGGTGACACGGACGCACGCGCGCGCCTGGATGCCGAACGTGCGCGGCTGCTGGACGAGATCGCCGCGGTCGAGATCGAGGCGCCGGAGCCGATGACCTACGGCTCGCAGGCTGCCGCGGCCTCCCAGGTCTTCGACCAGAACCGCGCCCGTGCCCTCCGGGAGCGGGCGGAGCGGGAGCTGGCCCAGGTCGACGCGGCCATCGCCCGGCTGGACGCCGGCACCTACGGGCTGTGCGCTGCCTGCGGCCGTCCCATCGACCCGGCACGGCTCGAGGCGCTCCCCTGGGCCCTCTACGACCTGGAGTGCCAGCGCAAGGCCCGGTGACCCCCTCGGCGGTATCCTGCCGGGGATGACCGAGCACCGCGGCCCGCAGTCCCAGGTTCCGCCCCACGCAACGGCGGACCGCAAGCTGCTGCAGACCAGGCCCTACCAGGACGTCTCCTTCCTGGAGACCGACGCCTGGCGGTCGCTGCGCATCCTGGGCGAGTTCATCAGCGGCTTCGAGGCCCTGGCGCGCCTCGGCCCCGCCGTGACGGTCTTCGGGTCGGCGCGAACGCCGCGCGAGGACCCCATGTACGACGCCGCCGTCGCGCTCGGCCGCGGGCTCGCGGAGGCCGGCTTCACCGTGATCACCGGCGGCGGCCCGGGGGTCATGGAGGCGGCCAACAAGGGCGCCCAGCAGGGCGGCGGGCTCTCGGTCGGCTGCACCATCGAGCTGCCGCGCGAGCAGCGGGTGAACGACTACACGGACCTGTCGATCAGCTTCCGCTACTTCTTCGTGCGCAAGACGATGTTCGTCAAGTACGCGCAGGGGTTCGTCATCTTCCCGGGCGGGTTCGGCACCCTGGACGAGCTGTTCGAGTCCATCACCCTGGTACAGACGGACAAGATCGAGCACTTCCCGGTGGTCCTGATCGGCCGCTCGTACTGGTCGGGGCTGCTGGGATGGCTGCGCGAACGGGTCGCCACGGAGGGGAAGATCGACCCGGCGGACGTCGACCTGCTCACCGTGACGGACGACGTGGACGAGGCCATCGCGATCATGGTCGAGTCCCGGGCGCGGCGCGGCGCGTCCCGAGCCGGGGGCGAGGCAGAGGAGGAGGTCGAGGGCCGCGCGGCCCGGGACGTCTTCGATCCCCCCGATCCGCGCCGGCGGCACTACCCGGCGGACTGAACCTCGTCCGCGGACTCCCCCATCGCCCCCGCCGGGTCACCGGCGGATCGAACGGGCCGGCCGCCGGGCGTCAGGGCGTGCAGGCCCCGGTGCTCACGGCGGCCGCGCGGCCGATCGCCTTCGCGACGTCTGCGCGCACCTCGCCGATCTCCAGCGCGTAGCCGATCCCCGCAGTGGTCTGTGCCCTGGCGAAGACCACGCCCGCCACCCGTCCGTCCGTCGTCACGAACGGCCCGCCGCTGTCACCCGCCTGCACGTCGGCCGCCAGCTCGATCACCGCGCGGGTCACCGTCGATCGGCCGTAGATGTCGAAGCCGGTCGCGGTGAAGACGTCCCGGACCGCGGCGGGGATCATGGCCAGGCCGCCGCCGCCCGGATGACCCAGCGCCACCCCGACCTCCCCGCTCGTCGGTTCCGAGGTCGCGAGGGGGAGCGACCGCAGCCGCAGCCCGGGGACGTGGAGCAGGGCGACGTCCATGGAGGGGTCGTAGAAGACGACGGTGGCGTCCGCGACGCTGCCGGTCTCGGAGACGACCGTGGTCGTTCCCCGCTCCCCGGCCACCACGTGCGCGTTGGTGACGAGGTAGCCCGGCGCGATCGCGAACCCCGTGCCGGTGAGGCGGAGCCCGCAGGCGTCGCCGACGACGGCCACGGTGGACGGTGCGATCTCCCTGGCCAGCCCGGCGACCTGGGCGTCCGCGGGCGTGGCGACCGGCGGACCGACCGGCGATTCGAGGAACTGGAAGACCTGCGGGAGCCCGGCCGGTGACAGAAAGGCGCGCAGCCTGCCGAGCACGGGCGCGGGAGATGGCAGGTTCGCCTGGACGGCGGCGATGACACTTGACTGGTCGATCTGCTGCGCCAGCGACGGCGACGGGCCCACCGCCAGGATCGGCGCCAGGAACCAGACCACGAGCAGCACCTGCGCGATCCCCACGCCGGCCCCGAACAGGCGATCGACCGAGGCGAGCGGCCCGTGGCCCATGCGCCGGAGGACGGCGATCGCGATCGTCCCACCGAGAGCCTGGCCGAGCGCGAGCGCGATGAGCAGGAAGGCGAGCAGCAGCACGGCGCGCAGGAACCGGTCGCCCGTCGGCAGCAGGACGGCGACCTCCGGGAGGAGGACCACGGCCAGCACGGCCCCGACGCCCGCCCCGATCAGCCCGAGCGCCTGGGCCACGGCGCCCTGCCGGAAGCCGCTCAGGGCTCCGGCCGCGAAGAGCACCAGGAGCAGCACGTCGAGGGCTTCGAGCTTCGGCACCCGCGTATGGTACCGGCCGGACGCGCGGTGACCGGGCGAACGCCTACCGGCCGAGGTCGTTTCGCAGGCGCTCGAGCCCGCGGGAGAGGAGCGACCCGACCGTTCCCTCGGTCGTGCCGAGCGCCTCCGCGATCGCCGCGTAGTCGTACTCGTGGTAGTAGCGGAGCACGATGGCGGCCCGCTGCCGCTCCGGGAGGCGGGCCAGGGCCGCGCGCAGGTCGACAGCCTCCGCGAGGTCGCTCGCGCGGCGATCCGGCGCCGCGACGGCGTCGGGTCGGTCGAGACCGATCCAGCGCCGGAGGCGGCGCCGCCGCAGGTGGTCCCGCCAGGCATTCAGGGCGATACGGTGGAGCCACGCGCCGACGGGCGCCGGTCCGCGGTACTGCGCCGCCCGCTCGATGCCGCGCGCGACCGCCTCCTGGGCCAGGTCGTCCGCCAGGTCCGGGTCGCCGGTCACGGCGAGCAGCGTCCGGTAGAGCGCGGTGCGCTCCGCGACGCACGCCTCCCCGACGGATCGCCGGGCGGCGTCGATTCCCACGTCAGCCCTCCGTCTCGCAGGGTGTCGGAGTGAATGTCGCACGCATGGCAACGCCGACCTCGCAAGGATCCGGCTCGCCCGTGCGTCTG
>JAJYKX010000226.1 GCA_021788175.1 Chloroflexota bacterium | reverse complement strand
GTTCCCCACAGGAGGGCCGCGACCACGGCCAGGACGAGCAGCGCGGCCGTGGCGCCAACGAACCGCACGCTCAGCCCGAAGTGGCGTCGGCCGCTCACGGGCCCCGGCTGCTCGCGCGGGATCGCCGCGATGCGGGCGCGCAGGCCGGCGGACGCCGGGCCACCGGCCAGCCGCCGGGTCGCCTCGCGCAGCCGGCGGTCGAACTCGTCGTCGCGCAGCTGATCGTTCATCGCGACACCTCCCGGGCGTCGGCATCGAGGACCGCGCGCAGCGCGCGCAAGCCGTAGTGGAGCCGGCTCTTCACGGTTCCGGTGCGCTCGCCGGTGCGTGCCGCGATCTCCTCGAGCGAGCAGTCGCCGAAGTACCGGAGGGCAACCACGATGCGTTGATCGGCCGGCAGCGCGCGGAGGGCTTGGACGAGGGTCTCGGTCTCGTCGACGGCGGTGCCGTGATCGGGGACTGTGCCCGGATCGAACCCCGCCGGGTTGATGGGACGGACGCGCCGGGCACGCAGTCGGTCACGGCAGGCGTTCACGACGATGCGCGTGAACCACGAGGCGAAGCGGTCTTCATCGCGCAGCTCGCCGAAGTGGCGCCACGCGCGCACCGCGGCCTCCTGGACCGCATCCTCCGCCTCCATGCGATCGCCGGCGAGGATCACCGTGGCGAGCCGGCAGGCGTCGTCGAGGTGGCGATCAACGAGGCGTGCAAAGACGGTCTCCCGTTCGATCTCACCCATGACGTCGGCCAGGGCTCCCACCGATTTCGTCTCCCATGCCCCGATCCTGTGCATCCCGACCAGAAGACTCGTGGGCGAGGGCGGAAGGTTCAATCTTCGAGGCCGCGCCATCGTGGGTCACGACGCGACCGGAGGCGCGACCGGCTTCGGCGCATCGACGCGTGGTGGCGCGACAGCTCTCGCTGGCTCGGTCCGCTGCCCGCCAGGCTGATCCGACGGTCTCGGGATCGTCGTCGGTCCCCGGGGGCGGCGGAGGCGTGCGCGCGCAGGCCGCTCATCAAGCGTCTGGCGCGTGGCGGCGGGCCATAGCGCCCTTCCGCATCCGGACCGAACGCGCGTCCGCGCCGGACCGCGCTGCACCGCCCAGCATCGCCAGGGCATGGCGCGAAGGATCAGGGGCGCAAGGGCAGCACCAAGGCGGCGGCGGACGCTGCTTCGACCTGCGTCACCTGCAATCCACCGCAGGCCGGCTGGTCGCCGCCATACCAGGCGTTGTAGGCGGGCAGCGAGACGAAGCTGTCGGTGCCCGGGAGTCCAACGCGCAGGGTGTGATACGGCTCGGGGCACGGGCTCCCATTGACCGGGTTGTCGCCGGCAGAGTAGTTCGCGAAGGCATCCTCGCCGGGCTTGAGGGCCACCGCCGGGAGCTGAACACCCGCCTCCCGCGCCGTCGTCTGCGCACCCGTGGCCGTCACGCCGATCAGCGTCGGCCAGCCGTCCAGCATGCACGTCGTGGTGCTCGTGTTGAGGAAGCGCAGCCATGCCCCGACGGTGCCAGCGGCCGCGTAGCTGTCGACCATCGAGATCTGGAGCTGGGCGGTCCGGCAGGGAGGGCCGACGACGGTCGTCGCAGCGGACGCGATCGCTGGGGTGGAGAGCGCGCTCGGCATGCTGGTGGGCGGCACGAACGTCCCGGGCGCCGCGGCCGCGACCCACACTCGGCCGGGCGCGTCCGGCGACCCGGTCCCGGGGCCCACGACAACCAGCCCGCCGGGAACGACGAACGCGCGGTTGAACCAGCGATCGACGTAGGCGCTGTCACCCTGCTGCACGGGCGTCGTGGCGGTGGACCCGGACGCCACGAGCGGCGTCCACGTGGTGCCGTCGGTCGAGGACCACCACGTCGCGACCTGGCCCGTGGTCGTGCCGATCGCCACCATGTGCGTCCCGTCGTCCACGATGTAGGACGAGGGGAGGACCGCCTGGCCCGGCGCGGGCGACGGGAGCCCGCTGCCCCTCATCGCGATAGGGGCCCAGGTGCGGCCGTCGCTCGACGTCCAGGCCGCCCCCTCTCCTCTGGCGCCGGTCGCCGCACCGACGGCGACCAGGCCGTCGGCGCCGACGAAGATCTCGGACACGTAGGCGCCACCGGCGCTGCTCGGCTGCAGGGTCGCCTTCGTCCAGGCGCGCCCGTCCGTAGACCACCAGATCGCCGCGTCCACCGGCACCACTCCGGCCGGGCCACCGGTCACGCTGACCTCCTGGCTGCCGGTCCCCCCGCTGATCAGGAACCCGGGGCCGGCGGCACGGACGGAGAAGAAATGCGCGTCGGCGAAGGTGGGACCGAGCGGCTCGCGCACCCAGGCCGAGCCATCGGCGGACGTCCAGATCACGGCCGCGCCAGAGGCTGTCTCGCCGACCGCGACGAGGCCCGACGCGCCCGCAGCGAGACCCTGGATCGTCGCGCCCGAGAGTGCCGAGACATCCGGCGCGCGCGTCCACGTGACGCCGTCCTGCGAAGTCATGATGATTTGCGGGGCAGGCCTGCAAGTCTGGCTCGTCACCGGGCCCGAGCACGCAGGCACTCCCTGTCCCCACGCGAGGAGCTCCGACGGCGTGGCCAGCAGGGTGAGAGAGCCCGCGCCGGCGAACGCCCGGCCGCCCTGCACGAGCGTCGTCCAGTACAGCCCGTCGGCCGAACGCCAGACCGCGGTCTCGTGCTCCGAACCCACCTGAAGCTGCCCGATCGCGTAGAGCTGCCCGCCGAACGCGACGACGCCGTCCGCCCCCATCGGGCCCGGGAAGTCCGTCGGCGCCGACCACAGCAGGCCGGACCAGGCGCCCGAGACCGGGGCCAGGACGGACGGCGCGATGGCCGACGAGGCCGATGGAGAGGCCGGCGCGACGACGGCGGGGCCGGTCCCCTGCGGCGAGGGGGTCGCCGTGGACGCCGGCCCGATGGTCGCGTCGTGGAGGCCCATGAGCACGAGTGCCGCGGCGGCGAGCACGAGCACGGCGGCGATCACACCGGCGGCGGCGACGAGCTGCGTGAAGCGCGGCGATCGGCGACCGCGCGGGAACTCGTCGGGGATGGCGGAGACGCGCGCGCGCAGGCCCGAGGGAAGCGGACGCGCGTCCCGCTCGAGGGCGGCCTTGACCTGGCGCTCGAGGCGCTCGTCGTTCATCGGGAACCTCCGGCGCTCGCGCGCTCGGCATCCTGGAGGGTCGCGCGCATGCGGCGCAGGGCGTAGTGGAGGCGCGACTTCACGGTGCCCTCGCGCGTGCCTGTGCGGGCCGCGATCTCGGCCGGCGAGAGATCGGCGATGTAGCGCAGGACGACCGCGATGCGGTGCTCGGCGTCGAGGCCCGCGAGCGCGCGGTTCAGGACATCCGCGTCGAGGACGCCGGCGAAGGGGTCGGAGCCGGGAGGATCGGCCGGGTCCACCGGGAGGGGACGGATCGTGCGGCGGCGCAGCTGTGCGCGGCACGCGTTCACGACGATCCGGTCGAACCAGGCGTCCATGCGTTCCCGGTCGCGCAGCTCGGCCCAGTGGAGCCACGCCTGCACCGCCGCGTCGTGCACGGCGTCCTCGGCCTCGGCACCGTCGCGCAGGATGACGCTGGCCAGGCGATAGGCCCGTTCGAGACGCTCCTGCGAGAAGCGCTCGAACGCCACCCGTCGCTCGGCCGCGGTCCCCCCGGACACGACAGGCCCCACGCCGATCACTCCCTCCAGCCGCTCGATGGCCACCATGCTCAATAGATGCGGCCGAGGACCGTCCGGTTCACCGCCACTCTCGGCGACTTTCGGGGAGCGGTCAACGGCGCGCGTGTCGGCGCGGGACGCGACAGC
>JAJYKX010000225.1 GCA_021788175.1 Chloroflexota bacterium | reverse complement strand
GAGGCGGGGGTCGACCTCCTGCTGCACACCTGGGCGACCGGGATCGTGGTCGAGGACGGCCGCGTGCGCGCGGTCCGCCTCTGGAACAAGGGGGGCGAACGGACAGTCCGCGCCGGCGTGATCGTGGATGCGTCCGGCGACGCGGACGTCTGCGCCATGGCCGGGGTGCCGTACGACGACGCGCGTTCGAGCGGCACCGCGCAGTCGCTCTCCACCCTGTTCCGGCTGGCCAACGTGGACGTCGAGCGGGCGTCCGCGGTCCCGAAGCGCGACCTGTGGGCGATGATGCGCGAGGCCGCCGCGTCGGGGGCGTACCGGCTCCCGCGTCTGGACGGGTCGTGGCACCGCACGCCGGATCGGGGGATCGTGACCATCCACATGACCCGGGTCCCGAACGTCGATGCGACCGATCCCGTCCAGCTCACAGCCGCGGAGGTGGAGGGCCGCCGGCAGGTCGGCGAGTACCTGCGCTTCCTGCGGGACCGCGTCCCCGGCTTCGAGGAGGCCGTTCTCGTCGGCACCAGCCCGTCGATCGGGATCCGCGAGAGCCGGCGCGTGCACGGCGACTACCGGCTCACCCGCGACGATGTCCTGGGCGGGCGGCGATTTCCCGACGAGATCGCCCTGTGCGGCGCGCCGATCGAGGATCATGGCGCGGGGTCGGGCACGGAGTGGCGCTACGTGGGTGAGTCCGGGGTCTACGGCATCCCATTCCGCAGCCTGGTCCCGGAGACGGTCGAGGGTCTGCTGGTGGCCGGTCGCTGCTTCTCGGCAACGCACGATGCCCATGCCTCGGCGCGCTCCATGGCGACGTGCATGGCCATGGGCCAGGCCGCCGGGACGGCCGCGGCGCTCGCGGCGGCGCGGGGCATCCCGCCGCGTGCGCTCGACGCCCGGGACCTCCGGGAGCGACTCCGGCGGGACGGCGCCATCCTGGATCTGCCCGACGAAGGGCGAGGAGCGTCGGAGGGTGCTCCGGACGCATCCGCCACGGGCACGGTCCCATGACGCCGGCAGAGGCGCGCGCGCTCCGTTCTGGCGGCCCCGCGACGCTCATCCGCCGCGAGCGACTGGTGGCGGTCCTCCGGCGGATCGAGCCCCGGGAACGCCTGGTCGACCTCGTGGAGGAGCTCGCCGACGCCGGTGTCCGCGTCTTCGAGGTGACCTTCGACGCGCCCTCCGCCGAGGCCGACCTGGCCGTGATCCGGGGGCGGCTGGCGGGCCGCGCCGATGGCCCGTTCGCCTGCGGCGCGGGGACGATCCTCACCCGGGCCCAGCTCGACGGCGCGGTCAGGGGCGGCGCGGAGTTCGGAGTCTCGCCGCTCTTCGATCGCGAGATCCTCGCGGCCGCCCTGGAGGCGGGCCTGCCCTTCGTCCCGGGCGCGTTCACGCCCACGGAGATCCGCGCGGCGTGGGAGACAGGGGCCACGTTCGTCAAGCTGTTCCCCGCGTCGGCCGTGGGTCCCTTGTTCGTCCGCGAGCTGCGCGGGCCGCTCCCGGAGATCGAGGTCCTCCCGACCGGCGGCATCGGGGCGGCCAACGCCGCGGCGTTCCTGGAGGCCGGTGCCGTGGCGGTCGGCGTGGGAGGGGCGCTCAGCGGCGGCTCCCCGGCGGACCGCGCCGCGATCCTGGCCGCGGTGCGCGGGGCGGCGAGGCGCCCCGACGATCGGGCGCGGATGGCGACGGGACAGGGCGCCGCGTGACTCGGGCCGGGGGCGCCGCATGATCGCTGCCGGGGTGCGCGCATGACCGGCGGACGGCTGCAGGACCGGGCCGTGCTGGTGGCCGGCGCGACGGGCATGGCCGCGGCGGCGGCGCACGGGTTCGCCGCCGAGGGAGCGCGCGTCCTCGTGGCCTCGCGCACCGCGGAGCACGCCCGGGAACTCGCTGGGGCAATCGAAGCCGAGGGCGGGCGGTGCCACTGGCTGGCGGCCGACCTGAGCCGCGAGGCGGATGCCGACACGGTGGTCGAGGCGTGCGTCTCGGCCTACGGGCGGGTGGACGGCGCGTACACCGTCGCCGGGATCAGCGGGCGCCGCTACGGCGACGGGCCGCTCCACGAGATGACGCTGGAGGGCTGGCAGGCCGTGATGAACGGCAACGCCACCAGCACATTCCTCGTCTGCCGGTCTGTCGTCCGGCAGATGCTTCGCCAGGAACCGGGCGACGATGGCCTGCGGGGCGCGATCGTGACCATGTCGAGCACCCTGGCGTTCCACCCGTCGCCCGGGCACTTCGCGACCCACGCGTACGCGGCGAGCAAGGGCGCGATCATCGCCTTCAGCCGTGCGCTCGCCTCCTACTACGCGCCCGACGGGATCCGCGTGAACGTCATCGCCCCGGCCCTGGTGGCCACGCCGATGTCGCGGCGCGCGCAGGGCGACCCGGCGATCCTGGCCTACCTGCGTGAGAAGCAGCCCCTCGCGGGCGGGCCGATCGATCCCGCCGACACGGTCGGCACGGCGGCCTTCCTGCTGAGCCGCGAGGCGCGGATGGTGACCGGGCAGGTGGTGGAGGTCGATGCCGGCTGGGGGGTCAGCGAGCCCGGACGGGCGCCGGCGAACGGCGAACGATACTGACCGATCCTGGCCACCGGGATCCCGTCCCGGCCCCGACCGGGGCGCCGGTCATCGGCGCTCGGGTCCCTCGTCCACGTCGAAGCGGACGTCCAGCGCGTAGCGGTCGGCGCAGTAGCGGGACTCCGTCGCCTCGACCCGGCGGCCGCGGGCGTCGATGATCACCCGCCGCTCGACCAGCAGCGGGGATGACGGCGCCACCTCGAGCAGCGCGGCGTCCCTCGCATCGGCCACCGCGGCCGTGATCGTGGCCATCCCCTGGCGGAGGACATAGCCCGCACGCCCGAGCGCCTCGTGCAGGGAGCCCGTCTCCAGGTCGGCGTTCAGCACGGCGGCCGCGCACCGGCCGTCGAGCAGCACGTCCTCGATGGCCACGGGTCGGCCGTCCGCCAGGCGGAGGCGGCGCAGTGCCACGACGGTCTCTCCCGGCTCGAGCCCCAGCCACGCGGCCTCCTCCGGCGTCGACATCCGGATCGCGCGGGCGAGCGTCCGCGAGCTGGGCTGCCGGCCCAGGCGGCGCATCTCCCGGGAGAAGGTCATGAGCCGGTTCGCGCGGCGGTGACTCGGGGGCTCGGCCACGAACGTCCCGCGTCCCGGCTCCCGCCGCACCAGGCCTTCGTCGGCGAGACGCTGCACCGCGGCCCGCGCCGTCATCCGGCTCACGCCGAACATCTCGCACAGCTGCGTGTCCGATGGCAGCGCGTCGCCGGGCCGGAGCGCGTCGATGCGATCCCGCAGCGCATCCTCGATGTGCCGGTACTTCGGCGCCCTCCGCTCGGTCACCGCCGCGGGCTCTCCCGGAATGACCGGCGCGGCATCCGCCGCCGGGGCAGGGCGTGCTCGGCGCCGTAGATCGCCGCCCCGATCGCGCCCGCCCATGTTCCGAGCTCGGCGACCACGACCTGCACGCCCTCCAGGCTCGTCACCCGGACGCGGTCCGCGAGCTCGCGGCGGATCGGCTCCAGGATCAGCTCGCCCGCTCCCGAGACCCCGCCACCGATCACGACGCGCTGGGGCGTGAGCGCGACGATCATGTTGGCGACCCCGATCCCGAGGAAGCGCCCCACCTCGGCCAGCCCGTCGCGTGCCCGCCGGTCGCCCGCGGACGCCTTCGCCACGGCCTCCTCCACGCTTGCGGTCCCGCACAGGCTCGCGATCCGGTCCGCGCGCGCGTAGGCCTCCAGGCATCCGCGGTTGCCGCACGTGCAGGGCAGTCCGTCCGGCTCGAGGGTCTGGTG
>JAJYKX010000037.1 GCA_021788175.1 Chloroflexota bacterium | reverse complement strand
CGCTCCTCCGCTACCCGCCCGCGAGGAACGCGATGCCCGCCACCACGAGCACGCCCTCGATGATCCAGACGAACACGTGCTCCGGCAGGCGGTCCACGATCCGCTTGCCCAGCGCCGAGCCCAGGATCATGAGCGGCCCGAGGGCGACCCCGATCGCCAGCGACCGCGGCGTGAGCACCGACGCCTGGCCGTAGGCCACCAGCTTGGTCACGTGCATCACCACCGTCGAGAGCGCCTCGGTGCCGATGTACGCCCCCTTGACCAGGCCGTAGGCGAGAAAGAACGGCGCCATCAGCGGACCGACGCTCCCGAGCAGCGCCGAGAGGAAGCTGAAGATCGCCCCGATCAGCGTGAAGCTGCGCAGCGGCGGGCGCCGTGGCGGCCCCGGGCGCAGGTGCCGCCAGGCCACCGTGAGCAGCAGGAAGGCGCCCAGGAGGCGGGTCAGCGGTGAAAGCGGGGCGGCGGCGAAGAGGAGCCCGCCCACGAAGGCGAACGGGACGGCGCCCACGGCGAACCAGCCGACCACGTGCAGGTCGAGCTCGCGCCGGTTGAACCAGACGCGGCTCCCGTTGCCGATCAGCTGGGCCACCGTCAGGATCGGGATCGCGTCGCGCACGCCGAACGCCGCCACCAGGACCGGGAGCAGCACCGCCGCGCCGCCGAACCCGGCGACCGCCGCCAGGGTGGCGGCCAGGAACGACGCCACCACCACCAGGACGAGATCGGGGAGGCTCACCCCGGGTGCCCGTCAGGATCCACGCGGGCCGGATCGGCCGGCGATCGGGCAGGTCGGCCGACGTTCGAGCGGGTCGGCCGGCGGCACGGTCAGTACCCGCGGGCGCGGAGGACGCGACGCATGGCGCGCGCGGCGGCGGCGCGGTGCGAGACTCGGTTTTTCTCCTCGGCCGAGTACAGTCCGACGGTTCGTCCGCCGGGCGCCTCCCAGGCGGGCTCGAAGATGGGGTCGTACCCGAACCCGCCCGTGCCCCTGGGCTCGGTCGCGATGCGCCCCTCGAAGGAGCCTCGCCGGAGGATCCCCCGCTCCGGGAGCCGCGTGCCGTGTCCGTCCACGTCCGGCTCCACCAGCGCGAGCACGCACCGGTACCGCGCGCCACGGCGCTCCGGCGGCAGGCCGCGCAGCGCGTCGAGCAGCCTGGCGTTGTTCTCCTCGTCGGTCGCCTGCTCGCCCGAGTAGCGGCGGGTGCGCACGCCGGGCCCACCCCCCAGCGCATCGACCTCCAGGCCCGAGTCGTCGGCCAGGGTGGGCAGCCCGGTCCGCTCGGCGTAGAAGCGCGCCTTGAACAGCGCGTTCGCATCGAACGTGTCGCCGTCCTCGGGCGCCTCGTCGGCGACCCCCACGTCGTCGAGCGAGACGAGGCGGGTGGCGGGCAGGTGCAGCAGCTGGCGCAGCTCGGCCAGCTTGTGCGGCGAGCGCGTGGCCACCACGAGCAGCCGCATCCCCTCGGCCGTCACCTCAGCGACGGACCTGGGCAAGGGCCTCCGCCTGCGCCTCGAAGAGCGCGCGCAGCCCGTCGTCGGCGAGCGCCAGCAGCGTCGCCATCGAGGCTCGGTCGAACGGCTTGCCCTCCGCGGTCCCCTGGACCTCCACGTAGGTCCCGGCGTCCGTGCCGACCACGTTGAAGTCGACCTCGGCGTGCGAGTCCTCCTCGTAGTCGAGGTCGAGGACCGGTCGGCCGTCCACCAGCCCGACGCTGACGGCGGCGACGCGCCCGTCCAGCGCGCCCTCGAGCCCGCGGCTCCGCAGCGCGAGCACCAGGGCCACGTAGCCGCCCGTGATCGAGGCGGTCCGCGTCCCGCCGTCCGCCTGCAGCACGTCGCAGTCGATCGCCACGGAGCGCTCGCCCAGCTTCGCCAGGTCCACGACGCCGCGCAGGGACCGGCCGATCAGCCGCTGGATCTCCTGCGTGCGGCCGCCCTGGCGGCCCTTCACGGCCTCCCGCGGCGTCCGCTCCGCCGTGGCGCGGGGGAGCATCGAGTACTCGGCGGTCACCCAGCCCAGGCCCTTGCCGCGCAGGTGCGGGGCCGTGCGGTCCTCGAGCGTCGCGGCACACAGCACGTGGGTGTCGCCCACGCGGATCAGGCACGATCCCTCGGCCCACTTCTGCACGCCGAGCTGCAGCTCGACCGGACGCAGCTGACCCGCGAGGCGGCCGTCGTGACGATGCGGCGCCGCACCGATGCTCATGGTTCACCCTCCCCGGTTCCGGTCGCCCGCTCCACGGCCTTGGCGCGGTCCCACAGCTCGTCGAGCTCCTCGAACGTCATGGTATCGAGGGTGCGGCCATCGGCCCGCGCGAAGCGTTCGACGAGCGCGAAGCGCCGCGCGAACTTGGCGTTGCCGTCACGCAGCGCCGACTCGGCGTCGATGCCGAGCTTGCGTCCCAGGTTCACCAGCACCAGCAGGAGGTCGCCGAACTCCTCGGCTCGCTCGGCGTCGGTGCGGGCCTCCAGCAGCTCCACGGCCTCCTCGCCGAGCTTCTCGATGACGCCCTCCACGTCCGGCCAGTCGTAGCCGAGCGCCGCGGCGCGCACCTGCATCTCCTGGGAGTAGGCGAGCGCGGGGAGCGACCGGGCGAGGCCCGCGAATGCCTCCGGGAGGTCGTGGCGCGCACGCGGCTCGCCGCCGCGCTCGGCACGCTCCGCCGCCTTGATGCGCTCCCAGTTCTGGATCACCTCGTCGGCCGTGGCGGCCTGCGCGTCCCCGAAGACGTGTGGGTGCCGGCGGACGATCTTGCCGGCGATGTGCCGGTACACGTCGGTCAGGTCGAAGAGCCCCTCCTCGGAGGCGATCTGCGCATGCAGCACGATCTGGAGGAGCAGGTCCCCGAGCTCGTCGGCCAGGTCGGGCGTGGCGCCGTGCTCGAGCGCCTCGTGGACCTCGTACGCCTCCTCGATGAGGAAGGGCCGGAGCGTCCGGTGATCCTGCTCGCGGTCCCAGGGGCACCCGCCGGGCGCACGCAGCCGTGCCGCGATCCAGGGCAGGCCGTGCGGGCTCGCGAGGTTGGCGAGGGGGTCCACGGCGGGCAGGAGGTGCGGCGCGGACGCCAGGACGGCCTCGTCGATCGTCCCCACGGTCGCGTCGGGGGCTCCCCCCAGGCCAAGCACGGGGTGCGTGGCGGGATAGAGCGCCCCCAGGATCTCTGCCGGGGAGGACCCGTGGCTGGCGCGTCCGGGGAGCGCCCGGGGCTCGAACGACTCGTCGGGCGCGGAGCCATTCCCGGCGGCGGGCACGGCCGCGGCGGACGGAGGGGCACTCGTGGCCGCGGCGGCCGGAGGGGCACCCGTGGCCCCGGCGGCCGGATCGTCGCTCGTGGCGCCAGACGCATCGAGGGCCGTGCCGGCGGTCCCGTCGGGCAGGAGGAGCAGCGGCCAGGACGGGTCGAACGCCCGGCGCGGGAGCGCGGCGATGCCCACCACCTGGAGGCCGTCGGAGGGGCGCACGCCGTGGCGTGCCGCCGCCTCGGCGAACAGCTGGTCGATCATCCTGCGCTCCCTTCGACCGGCGCGGCGGACGCGGCCGGAAGCCCCGGCGAGCGCCAGATGCTCGCCGCCGCGACCTGCGCCTGGTACCAGTTCGTGAACGCCGTCGAGGCGAGGACCGCCTGCTGGGCGGCATCGACCGGCCGCAGCGCGCGCTCGCTGACCATGTAGAGGTAGATGCCGTCGGGCCGCGTGACGGGCTGGCTCACCTGGCCGACCTTGAGGGCGAGGAGGACCTGCTCCACGGCCGGGTCCAGCTGGTACGGGGCGATCCAGCCCATGTCACCGCCGGCGTTCGCGTCGGGCGCGTCGGAGTCCACGCGCGCGATGGCTGCGAAGCTCGCGCCGGGTTGTGCGAGCGCCTGCTGGACGTCGCGCAGGCGGACATCGGCCGACTGCGGGGTGAACGCCACCCCGGGGGGCTGGGAAGCGGCCGCGGCCGGCGACGTGCCGGGGGCCGGGGTCTGCGGCAACGCGCCGGCAGACGTGGCCCCGCCGGGCGATGCTCCGACCGCCGGCGACGTGCCGGGGGCCGGGGTCGCGGTCGGCTTGATGAGCTCGGCCGGGACCGAGGGGGCGGGGACCGCGGGAACGAGGACCGATGCGCCCGGGACGGGCGAGGCCGCGGATTCTCCAGGCGCTCCCGACGGAAGCGGGGACCCGCCGGCCGGCACGGGCTCCGGCGACCCCGCCGCGGATGGCACCGACGCCGCGGGGACGGCGATGCGGATCTCCCAGGCGTGGACCTGCTGGACGTTCCCGCTGGTGGCCTGCGACAGGATCCTCGCCGCGAGCTTCTGCCGGTACAGGTCGCCGCGGATCCAGGCCCGGTACGCGGCGAGCGACACACCCGCCCGTTGGATCGTCTGCTGGAAGTTGGGATCGGCGTGGGCCGGCACGATGCTGACGACCCGGCCGATCCGGTAGACGCCGTCCGCGCCCTCGACGACGTCCGTGGTCCCGCCGACGGGCAGCGAGAAGAGCGCGCGGATCCATGCCGGATCCACGCCGTCGCTCGCCGAGACGTACCCATAGTCGCCGCCGCTCGTCGCGCTCGGGTCGGTGGAGTACGTCCGGGCGACCTGGGCGAAGGGGGCGCCCGCCTGGAGCGCCGCGAGCGCCTGCTCCGCCGCGGCCCGGGCCTGCGCCTGCTGGGCGGGGGTGGGCTGGCCCGACGCCGAGGGACTCGCGCTCGGGGCGGCCGATGCGCCGGTGGCGGCGCCGGAGTTCGCACCCGCCACACCGGTGGGCGATGGAGAGGGTCGCGGCGTGTGCGTCGCGGTGCCCGGGCGGGCCGACGGCCGGGGACTGGCCGTGGGACGCGGCGTCGCTGAGGGCCGCTTCGTCGCCGGTGGCGCGCTCGGGGAAGCCGTCGGCGACGCCGACGGGGTCGCGGCACCCGCCGCCCCGGGGACGCCGGGCAGGGCGGACGCGCCGGGGTCCGGACCGATGACCGGGCTGATGCCGGGGGCGACGAAGATCGCGAGCACCCGGCGCACCTCCACGGTGCTCCCCTCGCTCGCGAGCCGGGCGTTGACCTCCGCGTCGGTCACGGTGATCCCCATCTGCGCGGCCAGCTTCTCCTGGAGCGTGCGATCGATCAACTCCTGGATCGCGCCCGACGGGATCGCGGCGACCTCCGCTGCGACGTGCTGCAGATCCCGCTCGCCCGTCGCCTGGTCGAGCTGGCCGGTCGTCATCGCCGCCCGGATCTGCTGGTCGAGGCGGTCGTACCGGAAGGCGTCCACCTTCTGCTGGGCCAGCCACGCGTCGCGGGTGATCCCGGTGCCGTCCACGGACGCGACCGCCGACATGTGGTCGCCGTAGTAGCTCGCGACCCCCACCCCCACGACGGTGACCACGGCCACGATCGCGAGGACGGCGAGCCCCAGCGACACGATGCGCTGCTGGTGCCGGTCGTCCGCCGCGGGGCGGCGCCGGCCCCGGCGCACGATCGGTTGGATCCTGAAGGTCATGGCGAGAGAGAGGAGCTCCGTGGTCCAGGGGGCCCGGCCGGGCCGTCCCCGCAGGGGTCGTCAGGTGGACCCAGCCGCCGGCCGGACGCCGTAGTCTACCGCACCGTCCGTCGGTTCCGGCACGAGCCGGGCCGCGAGCTCGAGCAGCCCGCGCACCTCGACCTCCCACCGGTAGCGATCGCGGTGAAGCGCCAGTGCCCGCTCCCGACGCCGCGCTCGGACCTGGGGCGGGGCGTCCAGCACCTCGCGCAGTGCCCGGGCCAGGTCGTCGGGATCGGCCGGGTCGGCGACCGCACCCAGGTCGTGCGCCTCCACCAGCCCGCGCATGACCGCCAGGTCCCGGCCCACCACCAGCGGGACGCCCGCTGCCAGCGACTCCCAGAACTTGTTCGGCGTGGAGAGCCGCTGGTTGAG
Source organism: Chloroflexota bacterium (assembly GCA_021788175.1). Lineage (GTDB taxonomy): Bacteria > Chloroflexota > Limnocylindria > Limnocylindrales > CSP1-4 > JAJYNJ01. Next base: position 13,141 of record JAJYKX010000037.1, on the reverse strand, counting down.
GGAATCGCCCGGAACCGCGATCAGCGCCGCGTCGGCGCCGGCGGCCCAGCGCGGCACCTCGTCAGGGTGCACCGGCGGCAGCGTGACGTGGTGGCCGGCGAAGCGCGGGTCGCGGTCCAGGGCGCGCATCCGCTCATACCACGGGCCGAACCCCATCGCCACGAACGCGGCGTCCGGTATCCGCAGCACGGCCTCCCCCGACTCGAGCAGGCCGCGGTCGGCGCCCAGGATCCCCAGGAACAGCACGAGCCGGGTGGCGGCGGGGAGCCCGGTGGCACGCCGCAGGTCGTCGGGGGCCGACGCGGCCGGCGGCTCCCAGGGCGGGCAGTTGCGGACCACCACCGGCTCGTCCCGGGGCGACCAGCGGGCACGGATGACCGCAGCGAGTGCCTCGTTGATCGTGACGATGGCGTCGGCGCGGCGCACCATTCCCAGCTCGCGGCGCTCGTAGACGCGCCGCAGGGCCCGCGGCATGGTGGCGTATGCGTTCCCCTCCAGGAAGAGGTCGATCACGTCGTACACCACGCGGCCCGCGCGGCCGCGGTCGCGGGCGTCCGCGGCCAGCGCCGTGGCGGCCACCAGCGCCGCGATGCCGCAGGCGTGGTACAGGTCCGCGGGCGGCAGCACGGGACGCAGCCCCTCGGTCCACGCGCGCGCCGGGAGCGGCCAGCGCAGCACGCCCAGGACGCGGCGCGGGGTCGGCGTGCGGGCGGCGCGGAGGAGCCGCAGCCCGGGCAGCCGGGCGAGCCGCCGCCCCAGCGTGGCGACAACGGCGTCGGACCGTGCGACGAGCGTCGCGCGGCGACCGCCGGGCGGGGCGACGAGGGGCGCGAGCGGACCGGCGGGGCGGGCACGGACGATGCGGATGGTCCCGTCGCGATCCTCGGCCGGCAGGCCGGGCCGAGCGGTCCCGGCGATCACGACCTCCCAGCCCTCGGCCTCCAGGGAGCGGGCGATGCGGAGCGCGCGCGAGTAGGGGGCGACCGGGTTGTGCACGAGCACGATGGCCCGGCGTCGGGCAGTCACGGGCCGAGTGTAGTCGGGCCCGACCCGACGGCGGAGCCGCGGGGGCGTCTCGGCGGCCGGGCGCGTCGGGGCGCATGCCCGGCGCCGACCGTACACTCCGACCATGGCGCCGCTGCACGTGCTCGTCGTCGCGCGCTGGTACCCCGCCGTCGACGATCCGGCGCGCGGCTCGTTCGTGGCCGACCAGGTGGACGCGCTCGTCGCCTCGGGGCACGTGGTGCCCGAGGTGGCATCCTTCGAGCTCGTCCGCCTCAACCGCGTCCCCGAGCGCCGCGAGCCCGAGCGCGAGGCGATCCACCACCGGTACGGCGCGGCGGTGGGGCGCGTCGACGCGGCCACGCCGGGGGGCTGGCCGGCGCGCGTGGGCACGTGGCCGCATCTCGGGGCCGTGCCCGTCGCCCGGCTGCCGGTGGCGTCCGGCCCGGAGGACACGGCGGCACGCGAGGGCGACGATCACCTGGCGGCCTTCGGACCGTTCGTGGAGGCATGCGCCGCATCCCGCCCGTCGAGGCCATTCGACCTGGTCCACGCCCACACCGGCTTCCCGGACGGCGAGCTGGCCGCCGCCGCGGCGCGCCGGCTCGGCGTCCCCTACGTGGTGACGGAGCACGCATCGCGGACCCGCGATCTGCTCCGCGACCCGGCCGTCCGGGAACGGTACGTGGCCGTGGTCCGCGGAGCGGTCCGCGTGATGGTGGTGTCCGAGTCGCTCGCCGCAGAGCTGCGTGACGCGCTGCCGGAATGTGCCGCCGAGCTGGCGGAGCGCCTCGTGGTGGTGCCCAACATGATCCCCGTCGAGCGGTTCCGGGCCCCGGCCACCGCCGATCGCCGGCACGGCGAGCTCCTGTACGTGGGCACGCGCAAGCCCGACAAGGGGATCGAGACCCTCCTCTCGGCCTTCGCGCTGGCACGGGCACAGGATCCCGGCCTGACGCTCCGGCTGGTGGGCCGGTCGCCGACGCCCTCCGACGAGGCCGGCTGGCTGGCACGGGCCGAGGAGCTCGGGGTGGCCGACGCGGTGGCGTTCGATCCGCCCGTCGACCGGGCGGGCGTGGCGGCCGCGATGGCGCGCGCGGACGTCTTCGTGCACGCGAGCCGCTACGAGACGTTCGGGGTGGTGGCCGCCGAGGCGCTGGCGTCCGGTCTGCCGGTGGTCGCCACCCGCTCGGGTGGCGTGGAGGGGATCCTGGGCGCGGACCCCTCGTCCGTCGGGGCGCTGGTCCCGGTGGACGATCCCGCGGCGATGGCGGCGGCGATCCTGGCAACCCTCGCCCGCCGCGAGGCGTTCGATCCCGACCGCCTCCGTGGCCGCGCAGTCGAGCGGTTCGGAGGCGGTGCGGTCGGTTCGCAGGTGCTGGCCATCTACCGCGAGGCCGTGGGAGACGCCGCGGTGCCGCCGTCCGCTACCGGCGGCACGCCGTCCGCTACCGGCGGCACGCCGTCCGCTGCCGAAGATGCGAAGACCGGCAGCGACACCGCCACCGCGGCAACGCCCCATCCGCTGCCTCTCGTGGTGGCCTTCAACCGCGTCCAGGCGGCCAGGCTCCTGTCGCCGCTCCCCGCGGCTCTGCTGGCCGGCCTGACGGTGGTCACGGCCGAGGATCCCGGCGATCAGCCGCTCCCGGCGGGCCTGGGCCGGGTGATCGCGGTCGACCTCGACGCCGGCTACCAGGCGGCGCTGCGCGAGGCGCGGCCGGTCCAGCCGAGGGGGCTCGTCGGACGCGTGGTCCGGTTCGCCCGCGACCCCGGTGCGTCCGACCGCATCGCGGCCGTGCACGCCGGCCGGTCTGAATACCGCCTGGAGACCGCCGGACGGCAGGTGGTGGAGGCAGCACGGGCGGCGCGGCAGTCACCCGGCGAGCGCCCCGCGGCCGTGCCCGATCTCCTCTGCCTGGACGGCTACGACGTGCTTGCCGCCGGACCGGCGATCGATTCCGGGGTCGCCCGGCTGGCGCCCGGCTCGGTCCGCTGGCTCGCCGACCGATGGGCGGCCGGTCTCAGCCCCGCGTAAGTGCGGCAGGAGGCGCTGCCCCGCGTAAGTGCGGCAGGAGCGCTGTTCGTGGTGGACTTCGATCAGGTCGGGCACGCGCCAGACGGAACCGCTGCAGGTCGCCGAAGACACGCCAGAGAGGGCCGCGCATCGGCGCACGGCCCTCTCCAGGCTCCCTCTGTGTGCCAGCAATCAGGCCGGCTGCGGAACCATCGCCTCCAGGAGCATCTTGTTGACCTCGGCCGACTGGCTCAGCGTCAGCTCCTTGAACCGCGCGAGGAACGCCTCGCTACCGAACGGAGCGGGCATACCGTCAGGGAGTTCATTGTCCTCGTCCCAGCGCCAGTCGAAACCCGACGCTGCGGGCGTGTATCGGACCGTCGAGGTGTAACGCATGGGGCCGTCGGTCTGCTGACCGACATGCCTGCTCATGCGGCCCGGTTCGGCGGCCGTGACTTCGATGTGGAAGTCGTGCAGGCCGTCGAGCAGCTTGACGACAAGCGTCGCCGTCGAACCCACCTCGTCGAATGTGCCGGCGACATCCTTTGCAGCAGCGACCTGCGCATGCCACATGGGCAGCGTGTGGATGTCGCGCAGGAACGCCCAGGCTTGCTCGACAGGAGCGTCGATATGACCCGATAGCCGAGTCTTGATGAGCATGACCCCACTCCCCCCCCCGTGGCTCCGGGTCGGTCTCGCCAGTGGCTCGGCGCGGCCCCGGCGGCCAGGGCACGGACCGCGCGTCAACGCCTCCCGTGGCCAGACATCCTTACGGCCACGGTCGTCGAGCCGCAAGAGGCGAACAGCACCCTGTGCGGCAGGAGGTGGCCTTTCGGGCTGACATGACTCTCGCTAACGTGCGCCGCGATCGAGGCGTGCGAGAAGGGCCTGGAAGGGTGGCCCGAGGGCACCACGGCGTCGGCCTGGATCGCCCTCCGGCGCACCCGCGAGTTGCTCGACCTACGCCTTGCCGCGGTCCGCCGCGGCCCGCAGGTCAGGCACCATCCCGGCCCCGACGCGCGGCGTGCGGCGACCCTCCGCTTCGCTTGACGTCATGGCTCCGAGGGTCAGGGTGCCGTTGGCAGCCCTTGCAGCGACAGGCCAATGAGGGTCCCGCTGCCCTCGATCGGTGAGCCGCCGTCGGCGGTGAGCCAGCCCCCGCCGAGTGACGGCGCGGCACCCACGATGAGCGACGGCAACCCGGCCAGCTGCCGCAAGCCCGTCGCGGCGGACCAGACGACCGGCTGGTAGGGCATGAAGCTGTCGGTCTGGTAGCCGGTCGGATAGCAGCCCATGCCCACCCAGCCCGCGGTCGCACCGCCGAGCCAGCACGTCAGGCGCGAGGGCACGACCTGCACCGGCGAGGCGCCGATCCGCTCGATCCACACGCCCTCCTCGGGACGGTTCAACAGCTGCCAGGCGAGCAGGTCGCCGTCGAGCGCGATCACGGGCGGGGCGATGTAGCCGGGATCCTGCGTGCCCGAGACGACGACCGTCGGAACGGCGTGCGCCGCCGTCGAGAGCCCCACGCTCCAAGTGGGGTTCGGCATGGTGCTCGCGTCCTGCGATTCCGTGAAGGCGACGTTGCCGCCCGAGAGGGCCACGAAGAGCACCTCCTGGGGCCGCTCGACGGATCGGACGAGCGACCCCGCGGGGAGCGTGCGGACCTCGATCCGTGTCGCGAACGGTGTCGCGGCGCCCGTCTCCTCGACCGTGTAGGCGATCTCGTCCCCGTCGAGCGAGACGCGCGGAGTGCGTGGGCCGCCACAGCCCTCGCCCTGGCCGGGGAGCGTGAAGGGGTGCGTGTTCGTGCCGTGATCGAGGACCCGGAACGTGCCGGCCGGCTGTCCCGTGGCCGGATCGAGCGCCGCGACGATCAGGCGCCAGGCCACCGGCTGCTCCTCGTGGCCGGAGCACGGCACGGCGATCGGTCCCCCGGTCGGGCCGAGGCGCCTCCACACGACGACCGCGAGCCAGTGCGCGTCGACGGCCACGATCGTCGCCGGATCCCACAGGCCGTCGGGCGGGACGGTCGTCTCGCCGGCGAGCAGCGGGATCGCAGTGCGTGCGCTCGTGCCGGAGACGAGATCGGTCACGACGAGGCTCGCCCGACCGCTCCGTGGCGGCTCATCCACCGTGTAGGTCCGCGAGCTCCATGTCGCGAGCGCTCGGTTCCCCGGCATCCTGTGCAACGACTTGGCGGGCACCGCGATCGTGGGCAGGTCGAGGGCGGGCAGCCACCCCTCCGGGGTCGCCGTAGGGCTCGGCACTGCCGACGGCGAGGGAGCGGACGCCGAGGGAGAAGCCGGGGTCGCACCGGGAGTGGCGACGCCGGCCGACGACAGCGGCGTCCTCGGCTGTGGCTGGGAGTTGGTCGGCGTGCCCGGCGCACCGCCACAGGCCGCCACCACCATCGCCAGCGCCACTGCTGAAACGAACGGACGCATTGCTCGGACACCGATCGCTGCTCGAAGAGGCGCGTTCCCCTCCTTTCGAGGCTCGTCCCACGCAGCTGCGGCGTCAAGGTCCGAGTGTCGGCAGTCGTCGTTCGCCCGAGTCCGGCGAACCTGGGCTCCGCCTGCCGGACTCGTGCCAGGAGCCGTTTGCGTCAGGGGGCCATGTCGCCGGAAAGGCCACCTCCTGCCGCACAGGAACAGCACCTTCTGCCGGACTGGGGCCAGCACCACTCTCTATCCAAGTGTCCGGCCGGTCTCAGCCCCGCGCCAGTTCCCTGACCAGGGCCACGTATCGCTCCGCCTCGCGCTCCCACGACAGCTCGCGGACGCGATCCTCCGCCGCCCGGATCGCGGCCGCCCGCCCGTCAGGGTCGTCCACCAGGCCGCGGATCGCGTCGGCCATGGACCAGGCGTCCCCGGGCTCGAAGTAGGCGAGTGCCTCGGCTCCGAAGTAGCGCTTGACCGTGGGGAGGCGCGATGCGACCACGGGCTTCCCCATCGCCGCGTACTCGAAGATCTTGGTGGAGAGGCTGAAGTCGGTGAACTGGTCGCGCCGGGTGGGCGCCAGGCCGGCATCCGACTCGGCGATCCGGGCGGCAACCTCCTCCAGCGGGATCCGACCGTGGAACCTGACCCGGTCGGCCACGCCGAGCCCGGCCGCCAGGTCGCGGAGCGCAGACTCGGCGTCGCCGCGGCCGTACAGGTCGAGCGTGACGTCCAGCGGGCGCGCCGGCGCTGCGAGAGCCGCCCCGGCCCCGCCGTCGGACGGCGTCTCCGCGGCCAGAGCGGGGGAGTCCGACCGTTCGCCCGCGGCCGCGCCCGCCTCCCCGCCGGCGAGGAGCGCGACCGCACGGACCGCGACGTCGAGCTGGTAGAGGGGGGTCAGCGCCCCCGCGTAGACCAGGCGCAGCGAGCCGTCCGCCATGAACGGCCGGACGGGGTGGGCTCCGGGGTCGAACCGGTCGGCACGTGGGCTGTTCAGCACGACGGTGATCTTCGATGCCGGGACGCCGAGCGAGGTCAGCCGGTCGGCGAGCGCGTCGTTCACCGTGAGCGCCCGCGTGGAGAACCCGATCGAGGCGCGCTCCGCGGCCAGGAGCCCGGCGCGAACCAGGCCCCGGGACGCGGCCGGGAAGCGGCTGCGGAAGAACTCCGGCATCGCCTCGTGCAGATCGAGGATCACCGGCACACCGTCCAGGCGCAGCGGGGCCATGGCGAAGACGAGCGGATCCGGCAGCGTCGCCACCTGGACCAGCGCGTACCGCCGCCGCGCGTGGAGTCGCGCCGCCGCCAGCGCAGCACGAGCGAAGAAGGCCGCGTATTCGGCCAGGTAGGTCCCGATCCCCGCCCCCTGGTGACGCTGCACCGCGAGCCGGTGCACCTGCACTCCGTCGACCACCTCGCGCGCCGTGGCGCCTTGCTTGCGCAGCCCGAGCACGTCCACCGACATGCCCGCGGCGACCAGCGCCTCCCCTTCCCGGCGGACCCGCGGATCCTCCTCGTAGTAGGAATGGGTGACGACCAGGATCCGGGTGGGCGTGCCGGCGTGGATCACGGCGGGCATGCTACCGCAGCCTGCCTCGGCTGCCGGCGGGCGCTGGGAGGAGGCGGCGCTAGGAGGAGGCGAGCGGGTCGAGCGAGGCCGGCGAGGGCACCCCGGCCGCCGCGCGGGCGGCCTCCTCCTCGGCGAGGCGCGCCTTCCGCTTGCGGACGCGGTCCTTGTAGAACTCGACGGTCGCCTGTGTCTCACCCTGGTAGAGCACCTGCCCGTACTCCATCAGGATCGCGTGCTGGCAGTACTCCGCCACCGAGTTGAGATCGTGGGTGACCAGCACGATGGCGCGCGCCCGCGCCACGAGGTCGCGGATCCGCTGCTGGCTCCTGGCGCGGAACTCCTCGTCGCCGGTGCCCAGCACCTCGTCGAGCAGCAGGATGTCCGGCGCGATGGCGGTGGCGATCGAGAAGCCGAGGCGCGCCCGCATCCCCGAGGAGTACGTCCGCACCGGCGCGTCGATGAACGGGCCGATGTCCGCGAACTCGATGATCGCCGAGGTCAGCTCGCGCATCACGCGGTGGCGGATTCCCATGAACGCGCCGATCAGCGCGATGTTCTCCCGCCCGGAGACCTCCATCTCGAAGCCGGCGCCCAGCGTGAGCAGCGAGGAGACGCGGCCGCTCACCCGGATCGACCCCTCGTCCGGGGCCAGGATCCCCGCCAGCGCCAGCAGCAGGGTGCTCTTGCCCGCGCCGTTGGGGCCGAGGACGGCGAGCGATTCCCCGTGCCGGATCCGGAAGTCGACGTGGCGGAGCGCCCAGAAGTAGTGGTCGTCGCGCTGCCGGCGTCCGACCCACTCGGCGAGGGAGCCCTTGATGGTGGTGCGCCGCGTGAGGTGCAGGTTGTACCGCACCCCCAGGTCGCGGACGTCGATGGCGTAGCCGGTGCCGGGCATCAGAGGATCTTCGCGAAGCCGGTCTCGATCCGCTTGAAGACCCAGATCGAGAAGCCGAGGAGGACCAGGGAGAGGAGGAGCACCACGCTGAGCCCGATCCAGTCGGGGGCCGTGCCGTAGTAGGCGATGTTGCGGTAGGAGGTCAGGAGGTACGTGAACGGGTTGATCCCGAGGACGATGCCGAAGACGCTCCCCTTCAGCGCGGTGGCGGAGTAGATCGCCGGCGACATGTAGAACCAGATGCGGGTGACGTGGCGGAGCAGGTTCTGCACGTCACGGTAGAACGCGTTGATCCCGGAGAAGAGGATCGCCAGCGCGAGCGTGAAGACGTACTGCACCGCGGCGATGAACGGGAGGGTCAGCAGCCAGGGGCTGATCCGGCCCGGATAGACGAGATAGAGCACCGCCAGCGAGAGCAGCCCGAAGCCGAAGGTGATCACCCCGGCAACCGTCGAGGAAGCCGGCAGGACGATCTTCGGGAACTGGATCTGCCGGATCAGGTTGCCTCGCGCCGTCACGGACGTGGTGGCGTCCAGCAGCGATGTCGTGAACCACTGCCAGGGCAGGATCGCCGCGAAGAGGAAGAGCGGCGCGTCCGCGATCTGCTTCTGGAAGACCACCGTGACCAGGATCGAGTAGATGGCCATCGAGAAGAAGGGATCGATGAGCCACCAGAGCTGGCCGATCACGGTATCCGCGTGCGTGCGCTTGAGATCGGTCCCGACCAGGTACTGCAGCAGTCGTCCGCGCGTCCGCAGGTCCTGCAGCCCCCGGAGGACCAGGCGCACGCCGTCGAGGCGCATGAAGAGTTCGCGGAAGCCGGGGGGCCGCTGGGCCACGGCCGGTCGAGCGTCGGGTGCCACCCGGGCAGGAGTCGTCATCGGCAGCCGGAACGGTAGCATGAGCAGCCCGCGCACGCGCGTCCCGACCCGGCCCGATCGTCGTGGTCGCACGGCGCCCGCACGTGGCCGCCACCCCGGTGTCCCGTTTCCCGCGCAGGTCGGCCCGCGCGCGGGACGTCGGCGACGCCGTCGGCGCAGGGCGGCGGGTCCGGCATCGGAGTACTGTGTCGCACTGATCCCCAGGAAGGAGCGTAGCAGCGCGTCATGGCATCACAGCGTCCACCGGACGACTCCCGCTTCGAGGGCCTCGGCGACTGGCTGGTGAGCCGTGGCCAGGATGCCCTCACCCGCGGAGCCCGGCGGCGCCCGGGAGGAGCGGGATCCCGCCGCGCCGGGCTCATCCGCCTGCTGCGGGCCGCGGTGAGCGTGGCCGTCGTGCTCGTGCTGGCCTGGGTCGTCCTCAACCTGGTGTCCGGTCCGGTGGCCGGCTACCTGTGGTTCCAGAACGTGGGCTTCGGCACCGCCTGGACCGACCAGTTCCGCTACCAGGTGGCACTCTTCGCGATCGGCCTGGTGGGCGGGGCACTCGTCCTGCTGGCGAGCCTGGTCCTCGCCTGGCGCGTCGGCCGCGATCCCACGGACGCCGACGTCGCGACGCGTGGCCGGACGCGGCCCGCCGACGCCCGGGGCGAGGCGTGGCTGGTGGCGGCGGCCGTCCTGCCGCGCCGCTCCGTCCGCCGGGTGCTGGTCCTGGCGGCCCTGCTGATCGGCGTGATCCTGGGCGTCTACCTGTCGGGATCGTGGCAGACGGTGGCGCTGTGGCAGCACCGCGTGCCCTACGCGCCGACCGGCGGCGCCGTCACGGACCCCGTCTTCGGCATGGACCTGGGCTGGTGGCTGTTCAGCCTGCCGCTCCTGCACCTGGCGGCCGCCCTGGTCGGCGCGCTGCTCGTCGCGGGGCTGCTGCTGACGGGCGCCGCCTACGGCATCGCCGCCGTGCGCGGCGCCGACGTCACGCGCCGGGGTCCCCTCCTCCACGTGGCCGTGCTGGGCGCCCTGCTGCTGGCCGACGTGGCCGTCATCCAGTGGCTCGGCCGCTACGACCTCTCGTACGCGCAGAACGGCTTCGTGACCGGCGTGGGCGCCACCGACGCCGTCATCCGGCTGCCGCTGGCCGCGCTGACCGCGGCGGTGACGGCCCTCGGCGCGGTGGCCCTCGTGGTCCTGGCGCTCGTCCACGACGGCCGGCTCGCCCGCCGCGTGGCCGTCCTGGGCGGCTCGCTGTACATCGTGCTCCTCGTCGCCGGCGCCGTGCTGCCGCTGGCCTACCAGAAGCTCGTGGTGCAGCCCGGCCAGAACCTGGCCGAGGCGCCGTACATCGCCAACAACATCGCGATGACCCGGCGCGCCTTCGCGCTGGACACCTGGAGCGTCACGTCCGACCCGGGCCGCTCGGGGCTGACCGCCACGGACGTGACCAGCGACCAGGCCACCTTCGACAACGCCCGGCTCTGGGACGCGCGGCCACTGGCGTCCACCCTGGACCAGCTCCAGACGGTGCGCCAGTACTACACGTTCACCTCGGTGAACATCGACCGCTACACCATCGACGGCCAGCCCACGGAGGTCATGCTCTCGGCCCGGGAGATGGCCCTCAAGAAGGGGATCGCCAACCCGTCGTGGATCGCCTCCCACGTGCTCTACACGCACGGGTACGGCCTGGCGATGGTGCCCGTGAACGCCGTCGACTCGAACGGCCTGCCGCGCCTGATCATCCAGAACCTCCCGGTGACCGAATCCCCCGGCGCGCCCGCGGTCACGCAGCCGCGCATCTACTTCGGGCAGCGGCCGTCCACCTGGGTCCTCGTCGGCGCGAAGAGCGCGGAGTTCGACTACCCGTCCAGCACCGGGAACGGGAGTGACGTCGACACGCGCTATGCGGGGAGCGCCGGCCTGCCGGTCGGCTCGGTCGCGGAGCGGCTCTTCTGGGCCTGGAACCTGGGCGACCTGAACCTGGCGATCAGCGACCAGGTCACCGCGCAGACGCGCCTGCTGATCCATCGCAGCCTGGCGGACCGCCTGGGCACGCTGGCGCCGTTCCTCGCCCTCGACACCGACCCCTACATGGTGATCGCGCCGAACGGACACCTCGTCTACGTCCAGGACGCCTACACCATCTCCGGCGGGATGCCGGACGCGACCTCCTACACCGACACGAGCCTGGGCGCGACCTACGACTACATCCGCAACAGCGTCAAGATCACCGTCGACGCCTACGACGGCACCATCCACCTCTACGTGGCCGATCCGTCCGACCCGCTCATCCGGGCCTGGGAGGGCGTCTTCCCGGGCATGTTCGAGCCGCTCTCCGCGATGCCGGCCGGCCTCCAGGCGCACCTGCGCACGCCGGAGTCGATGTTCAACGCCCAGACCCAGATCTACTCGACCTATCACGTGACGGACGTGGCCAGCTTCTACAAGAGCGACAACCTCTGGACGGTCCCGTCCGTCACGGTGGGCACCACCCAGGTCCTGCCGCCGCAGGCCTACTACGTGGAGATGCGCCTCCCCGACCAGGCGCAGCCGGAGTTCGTGCTGGTGCAGCCGATGGTGCCGGCCTCCCGTCCGAACATGATCGCCTGGGTGGCGGCCCGCAACGACGGCGCGACCCGCGGCCAGGTCTCCGTGTACGAGCTGCCCGCCAACACCAGCATCCAGGGGCCCACCCAGGTCCAGTCCCGCATCGAGCAGGACCCGGTGATCAGCGCCCAGATCAGCCTCTGGAACCAGAGCGGCTCGCAGGTGATCCGCGGCAGCATGCTGGTCATCCCGGTGGGCACCGCGTTCGTGTACCTGGAGCCGATCTACCTGCAGTCCACCAGCTCGGCGTTCCCCCAGCTGACCAAGGTGATCGTCGCCTCCTCGCAGACGGTGGGCTGGGGCGACACGCTGGCACAGGCCCTGCAGGAGGTGGTGACCGGCGTCGGCACCGGGAGCCAGGCGGCGACGGGGACCGGCGGCACCGGCTCGACCGGCGGATCCGGGCAACCGGGCGGCCCCGGCGCCTCGCCCAGCCCCGCACCGGGCGCCGGCGGTCTCCCGACCAGCGTGGCCGGCCTGATCCAGTACGCGAGCGAGCACTTCGCGGCGGCCAAGGCGGCCCAGGCGCGGGGCGACTTCGTCGCCTACGGCCAGGAGATGCAGCTCGTCCAGGACGCACTGAACCAGCTGAGCGCGCTCAGCCCCGGGTCGTTCGCTCCCCCGGCGTCGGCGGCGCCGCAGCCGGTCCCGTCGGCGGCTCCGTAGGCAGCCCCACGAGCGGGCGCACGACGCCCAGGTAGGTCCCTGCCTGCCGCTCCCAGTTGAAGCGGTCCCAGGCGGCGGCGAGGGCGCGATCCCGGTACGCCCGGCGCTCCGCCTCGGGGAGATCGAGGATCGCCCGGATCGCGCGCGCGACGTCGGCCGGATCGTCCGGGTCGCAGGTGAGGCCGGCGCCCGTCTCGCGAAGGATCGCGGCCATCCCGGGCAGGTCGCTCGCCACCACGGGGACGCCCGCGCCCAGCGCCTCGAAGAGCTTGTTGGGCGTGGTGAGCCGGTGGTTCAGGGTGTTGCCCTCGATCGGCATCGCCGCCACGTCGGCCGAGGCGACCCACTCGAGCAGCGACTCCGGAGGGATCCCGGGCACGACGTGGACCCGGTCGGCGTGGGGCAGGGCGGCCGCGTGCTCGCGGTACGCGTCGAAGCGCGGCCCGAAGCCCATCACCACCAGGTGCGCCTCGGGTACGGCGCCGATCGCGTCGAGGAGCCGCTCGATCCCCCGGTGCGGGAACAGGTACCCGTGGTAGAGCACCACGGGGGCCTCGGGCGGCAGGCCGAGCAGGTCGTGGAACCGCCGGGGCCGCGCGGGCCCGCCGGCCTCGCCGGGAGCCGGCACCGGGGGCGCAGGCGGGCAGTTCATGACGATCGCAGGCCGCAACCCGAGCCGGGGCGCCAGGGCATCGGCGTACGGCGCGCTCACCGTGACGACGGCATCCGCGGACCGCGCCCAGGCGCGCTCGCGCCGCGCCAGGAGCCGGCGCCAGGCACGCGGCAGGCGCGCGAACCGGCCGCTCTCGACGTGGATCTCCAGCGAGTCGTACAGCACGCGGCCACCCCGCCGGGCCCGCAGCCGCAGCGCGACCGGGAGCATCACCAGGCCGTCGGCCTGCCAGAGGTCCGCGGGCGGAGCGGCCCGCTCGACGGCGGCGGCCCAGCGGCGCGCGACCAGCTCGTACCGCAGTGCCTGCAGCAGCCGGCCGGGCCCGTCCACCAGCAGCCGCCGGAGCGGTGAGCGGGTCCCGGGCGCCGGGTCCGCGCCGGGCAGCCGCGGCGCCGGCA
>JAJYKX010000036.1:15898-19104 GCA_021788175.1 Chloroflexota bacterium | reverse complement strand
CGATCGAGACGCGGGGCCGTGGCTCCGTGGGCCACGGCCTGACTGCTGGACTGCCGGCGTCGCCGAGGTGTCGGGACGCCATCCGGGAGAGTACCAGAAGTCCGCCAGCGTCCGCCTGCACGGGCGTGCCCCGACCCCGGACGGCGCTGCCGCCGCTCGCCGGCGTCGTCCGGGAGGTACGCTCTCGGCGTGCTCACCATCGACACCATCCGCCGCGCGCCCAAGGTCCTCCTGCACGATCACCTCGACGGCGGCCTGCGCCCGGCCACGCTGATCGAGCTCGCCCGGGACGTCGGGTACCGGGGCCTCCCGACCGAGGACCCGGGGGAGCTCGCGGCGATCATCCAGCGGGGCGCGGACCGCAAGAGCCTGGAGCTGTACCTGGAAGGGTTCGCGCACACCGTGGCCGTGATGCAGACCCGGGATGCGCTGGTCCGCGTCGCTGCCGAGTGCGCGGAGGACCTGGCCGCCGACGGGATCGTGTACGCGGAGGTGCGCCACGCCCCGGAGCTGTCCACCGAGCGCGGGCTCTCCCTGGACGAGGTGGTGGACGCGATCCTGGAGGGCTTCCGGCAGGGCAGCGAGGGGCGCGGCATCACCGTCCGGTTCATCGCCACCGCCATGCGCACCGCGGCCCGTTCGCTGGAGATCGCCAGGCTCGCCGTGCGCCATCGCGACGAGGGCGTGGTCGGGTTCGACATCGCCGGCGCGGAGGCCGGGTTCCCGCCCAGCCGCCACCTGGATGCGTTCCAGTTGATCCAGCACGAGAACTTCCATATCACGATCCACGCCGGCGAGAGCTTCGGGCTCCCCTCGATCTGGGAGGCGCTGCAGTGGTGCGGTGCCGAGCGGCTCGGCCACGGCGTGCGGATCGTGGACGACATCACCACGGGGCCGGACGGGCAGCCGGTGCTCGGGCGCCTGGCCGCCTACGTCCGGGACCGCCGCGTGCCGCTGGAGATGTGCCCCTCCTCCAACGTGCACACGGGAGCGGCGGCCAGCATCCGCGAGCACCCCATCGAGCTGCTGCGGCGGCTCCGTTTCCGGGTCACCGTCAACACCGACAACCGGCTGATGAGCGGGGTGACCCTTTCCGGCGAGCTCGCGCTCCTGGCCGAGACCTTCGGGCTCGGGCTGGACGACATGGAGTGGCTGACCCTCAACGCCATGAAGAGCGCGTTCTGCCACTTCGACGAGCGGCTGACCCTCATCAACGAGACGATCAAGCCCGCCTACGCGCGCCTGCGTTACGCGATCTGACGGCGCCGCAGCCTGAAGGAGCCGCAGCGCCGGCGGCGTTCCCGCAGCGGCCTGCGCCGCTCCGGCCGTCGGCTGCCGGCCCGCTTATCGTGGCGCCTTCGCGCGAGCCACCCCCGCCGGGCCACTGGCGCCCGGCCCTCCCCGCGCCATCCCCGCCGGGTCATCCTCCATGCCGCACGGCCCGGGCCGCCGGCGCGTCGCCCCCGCGCGCGGGCGCGCCGTTCGGCCCATGGCCAGACCCGGTCTGGGCCCCCAAAAGTGAGTCCCATATGTGACTTTCGGCCCTTCACAGTGTTCCCAAAAGCAACCTCGCTGATGTACTCTTCGTGGCGTCCGGACGTTGACGCGTCCCCACGTCCGGGCCAGAGTGCGGGCGTGCCTCGGGCACAGTCAGGAGGACGCGATGGCGAGCGGTTCACCGGGGGGTTCGGTGAGACGGATCCACTGGGGTGGACCCCGCGTCTGGATCGTGTCGGCCGTGCTCGTGCTGACCGTCGCCGTGATCGGCGTCATCGCGGTCGATCGCGCCGCCATCGGCTCTGCTCCCGCCGCCCAGGGGGGCCCGTTCGCGAACGAGGTCGCCTCGGTCGGGCAGGTCGTGCCCGCATCCGCGAACAGCTGGCAGGTGGCGTGGGTCACGCCCTCCGTCCAGCTGACCGGGGTTGCCGCGTTCGATCCCACCCACGTCTGGGTGGCCGGCTCGGACGGTCTCCTGTATGCCTGGGACGGCACCGGGTGGAACGTGCGCCGTCTCGACGATGACATCGCGGCCATGGCGGCGGTCAACCAGCACGATGCCTGGGTGTCCAGCGATGACGGGATCCGCCACCTCTCCGGCTCGAAGTGGTCGCTGACCAGCCACGACGGCACGGTCACGGCCCTCGCCGCGCTCGATCCCTCGCACGCCTGGGCCGCCTCTGCGAGCGGCATCCTGGCCTGGAACGGGAGCCAGTGGTCGCTGGCCTACGCCGCGCACGGCGCGCGCCTCGACGCGATCTCCGCGCTGGACGCGTCCCACGCCTGGGCTGTCGGCTCGCTTCCCGACGGCGGCGGCGTGGTGGTCGCGTGGAACGGGTTCGAGTGGAGCCTGCAGGCCAGCGTGCCCGTCGCCCTGTCGGCCGTCTATGCGGCCGACGCCC
The DNA here is from genome assembly GCA_021788175.1 of Chloroflexota bacterium. Lineage (GTDB taxonomy): Bacteria > Chloroflexota > Limnocylindria > Limnocylindrales > CSP1-4 > JAJYNJ01. The sequence goes on along the minus strand of JAJYKX010000036.1, from coordinate 16,705 downwards.
GGCACGCCTGGGCGGTGAGCCGGGAAGGCTCGATCTACGCCTGGAACGGCACCGTGTGGCAGCTGGAGACGGACCTGCACCAGCAGCTGACCGCGGTGGCGGGAACAGATGCCGCGCACGTCTGGGCCAGCACCTCCTCCGGCCAGGTGCTCTTCCGGGACGGCACGAGCTGGGACGTCATCTATCACGCGCCGACCACGGTCACCGGCCTGGCGCCCCTCGATGCCGCGAACGTCTGGGCGATCGGCTTCGACACCGTCTACGGCACGCAGACTCCGGGCAGCAGCACCCAGGCCGTCTACAACGTCCCCGGCTTCTGATCGGCACGGCCGCCGCGCACGCGTTGCGCCGCCGGCAGCCCCCGGACGCGACGAGACCGCCCTCCGGTGTCGGAGCGCGGTCTCGTGGTGGGTGTCCGCGGCGAGCCCGTCCCAGTTGGGGCCCGTCGCCGACGTGCGAGGTGTGCCGGGGCTCAGCTCACGCGGAGCGCGATCCCCTGCCGATCGTGCGGCTGGTCGACGCAGGCGACGCGACAGCCGCGCGCGTCGTGGCCGCCGAACGGGTGGAAGTGGCGCCAGAGGCGGCTGTTCTCGGGATCCTGGGTGAGGCGGCACCCGCAGGCCGCGCAGGTGACGGGCCCGTCGACGCGCCGGACCTCGGATGCGCCGGGGTCGGTGAAGCTGTACATGGTGGCGTTCCTCCTCGCCAGAGGCTAGGAAACGCGCGCGCCGGCGTCGGCATCGTGCCGGATACGCTTCGGTGACGGAACGGTTACGGGCCGCGACGGCGGCCGCGACTGTGCCGGGA
>JAJYKX010000036.1:0-15798 GCA_021788175.1 Chloroflexota bacterium | reverse complement strand
CGCACCGAGGCCAGCGCCGGGCCCGCGGCCTCGTCCAGCTTGCGCCGGAGCCGCGCGAGGTGCGGCTTCAGCCACAGCGGGTCCGGGTCGCGCTCGCCCGGCCATCCCGCGGCCAGGAGGCCGGCGTGGCCCACCAGCTGGCCCTGCGCCACCACCAGCGCCTCGAGCAGCCGGTACTCGATCGGCGTCAGCACGAGCGGCACGTCTGCCACGCGCGCCTCGTGGCGCCCGGGCTCCAGGACCAGGTCATCGAACGCGAGCGGCGCCGCGGGACGTCCCGGCCAACCGGGGACACCGACCTCGCCGGCGATCCCGCCGGCCGCCGCCCGCGGAGCCCGGCGCATCGCCGCGCGGATGCGGGCCAGCAGCTCCTGCTTGCCGAACGGCTTCTCCAGGTAGTCGTCGGCGCCCAGGTCGAGCGCCCGCACCTTGGCGGCCTCGGAACGCTCGCCGCTCACGACGATGATGGGGACGTCGGCGCCGTCCTCACGCAGCTGGCGGGCGACACTGAACCCGTCCGGCCCCGGCATCGCCAGGTCCAGCAGGACCAGGTCGGGGGATTCCTCCCGCCAGCGCCGGACGGCGGTGAGCCCGTCGTACGCGGTCACGACCTGGTGGCCCTCCGTCCCGACCAGCGCGGTGATGGCGCCGACCATGGCCGGGTCGTCGTCCACCACCAGGATGCGCAGGGGGTGGGCGTCGTTCACAGCGCCACCGCCGCGGCCAGCGCGACCACGAAGCACGCCCCGCCGCCGGGGGCGGGCTCGCACCAGATCCGCGCCCCCATCGCCTCGCCGAGCCGCCGGGCCGCATACAGGCCGATCCCGGACCCGCGGGCCGCGCCGGTCTCGCTGCGCCGCGCGTACGGCTCGAAGATGCGTTCCCGCCACTCCTCCGGGACGCCCGGGCCCTCGTCCGACACCGACAGCCGGGCGATCCCCTCCGTGATGTCGGTGTGGATGGTGATCGTGGTGCCCGGGGGCGCGTACTTGACGGCGTTCTCCAGCAGGTGCTCCAGGATCTGGCGGAGTCGGCCGGACTCGCCCAGCACGCGGAGCCCGCGCCGCCCCTCGTGCTCCAGGTGGTGGCGCCGGAGCAACGGGCCCATCTCCGCGACCGTGTCCTCCACGATCCCGGTCAGGTCGATCGGGACGAGGTCGAGCGGGGCCTGCTCCTCGGGGCGCACGGACGCCAGGATGGAATCCACCAGCCGGTCAAGTCGCGTCACCTGCTCGTCGGCCAGGCGGTGCCATTCGAGGGCACTCGGCACGGTGCCGCCGCCGTCCCCGACCGCCTCGGCGAGCAGGTCGAGGTAGGCGCGGACGACCGCGAGCGGCGTCCGGAGCTCGTGGGTGACCAGGGCGACCAGCTCGGCCTGCGCCCGCTCGATCGCCTTGAGCGCGGCCACCTGCGCCTCGGCCTCGCGTTGCAGCCGGCCCTTCTCGACGATCCCGGTCAGGAGGTCCGCGATGGCGCGCAGGTGCGCCACGTCGCGCGGCGCGAAGTCCCGGCGCTGCTCGGTCTGCACGTTGAGGACGCCCACGACCTGGTCGTTCCAGGAGAGCGGCACCGAGAGCATCGAGGCGACGAACCGCCGCTGGTCGATGCCACGGACCCAAAGGAAGCGCTCGTCGGAGCGGACGTCCGGGATCACCATCGGCTCCCTCGATGCCGCGACGCGCCCGGTGATCCCCTCGCCGAACGGCACCTGGGCGCGCCCGATCTGGTGGCGATCCAGGCCGTTGGTGGCGGCGAGTGTCAGGTGATGGCCGTCCCGGTCGAGCAGGTAGAGCGACGAGACGTCGGCCTTCAGCGCGTCCCGCGTCCCGTCGACCACGATCGACAGCAGCTCATCCCAGGTCCGGGCGGTGGTCGCCAGGCGCGCGACCTCGTGGAGGAACAGGAGTTCCTCCAGCTGCCGCCGCTCGTCGCCGGCCACGGGGGCCGGCGGAGACGCAACCGGATCGGGCCCCTCGACGTCCGCGTAGTCCATGAGCGGAGTTCACGACGTGGCGCGGCGCCTGTCAAATGGCGGTCCCTGTTCCTGCCCGCCGGCGGGATGCTCCAGGAGCGCCTCGCGGATGACGACGGCCTGGTTGTGCTCCGCGTCGGCCGCGCCGTACACGAGGGTCAGCCGGCCGCCCCGGGACAGGCGCGCGAGCCGGTCCAGGGCAGGCTGCCGGTCGGGCGACGCCAGCTCGGCCAGGTAGCGCCGTCGGAACTCGTCCCAGCGTGCGGGTTCGTGGCCGAACCAGCGGCGCAGCTCATCGGACGGGGCCACATCGCGCTCCCAGGCGACGAGCGCCAGGGACTCCCGGGAACGCCCGCGGGGCCAGACCCGGTCGACCAGCACGCGCGACCCGTCGTCGGCGCCGGGCTCCTCGTAGGCGCGCTTCAGTCGAACGTCCATGGAGGTCAAGTGTCGCAGACGCGGCGCCTGGTGGCCGTCGGCGTCGCCTACCCGAACAGCTCCTGCTGGTCGGCAGCCTTCTCTCGGGGGATGCGCTCCGCCTGCTGGTAGGTCGAGTACACCATCGGCGGCAGCTGGGGCTTCCTGCCTTCCAGTAGCTCGCGGATGGTCAGGATCTGCACGCGCGGAAAGTCGCGGCGGGCGGGTCTGGCGCCCTCGTCCATGGAGCTGAATAACTCCCACTCGTAGAGGCCGGCCGTGTCCGCCTCCAGGCGCATCTCGCGAGTCGGCTCTTCCAGCGTCACGAACAGGCCGATGGCGGCCCTCTCCCGCTCCAGGGTCCCCTTGAGGTCGCGCACCATGCCCGAGTTGACGGCGCCCGACTTGACGCTGACGAGGACCGTCTGCAGCTCACCGTGGCGGCCGGTGAAGGTGAGCTTGCCGTCGATGCCGCGGTCGGAGCCCTTCTTCTCGATGCCGCCCACCGGTCGCGCGTCCACCAGCGAGAGCGCCCAGTACTGGAACTGGTATCGGCCCTCGAGCCCCTGCTGCGCGAGCTGGCGGGCGCCCTCCACCTCGGTCGGGCTGCCGATCACCGGCACGTCGGCCAGACCGAAGCTGTCCATCAGGCGCGCCCGCATGACCGCGATCGAGAGCCAGGTGATGTCGATCCCGATCCAGCGGCGGTCGAGCTTCTGTGCCGCGACGAGCGCGGTGCCGCAGCCGCAGAAGGGGTCGAGCACGATGTCGCCCGGGTTCGAGGAGGCCGAAATGATCCGTTCGAGGAGCGCAACGGGCTTCTGGGTGGGGTAGCCGAGACGCTCCCTCGCGGTCTGGTTGAGCCTGTCGATGTCAGTCCACACATCACCCACCACAACCACTCGATCCTCGTGACGGAAGGGAACGGTCGCGCGGCGCCTTGGCCATCCCCCGTTGGGTGGCCAGTGGATCAGTCCCTGTTTATCCCAGTCCTCCATCTGCGCCAGACCGTTGGCCCAATGTCGTCCGTAGCGCCCAGGGTCGAAGCCTCGCCACGGCCTGCCGCTCTCGCCTTCGCTGGCGCCAGGCGCCGTAAGCTCGTACGACTGGTACCGCTCGTGATCGGGTCCACTCACGAGCGTATGTGGCATGCGTGACCGCTCCGCTGCGACTCGTACCGGCGAGAAGTGAAAGGCCGGTGATCGTGCGAACTGCAGGATCACGTCATGGAGCCGCGGCCAACGTCCGGTCGTGCCGCGGGCGTTCGTCCGCTGCCAGACGAGTTCCGCGACGTAGTTCTCCGGTCCGAACACCCCGTCCAGCACCAGCTTCAGGTAGTGGCTCGCAGTCGGGTCGCAGTGAAGGTAGAGCGATCCCGTCGGCTTCAGGACGCGGTGCAGCTCGACCAGGCGCACCGCCATCTCGACCAGGTAGGCGGTCATCTGGTTGGTGCCCAGCCCCGCCCGCAGAGCGGCCACGATGGTGCTCACCCGGTCCGGCACACGGCCTTCGTGCCGTGAGGTGTTCGTCAGGTACGCGTAGACCGCCTCCGCCGATGGGCCCCAGTGCCAGGTGTCCTCGAACGCGAGCAGCTGCGCGTCCGACGTCCGCCCCGACTCGTCGCGGAAGATCACGTTGTAGTCGCGGTTCGAGTTGAACGGCGGATCCAGGTAGACCAGGTCGACCGACGCATCGGGGACGTGGTGCCGGAGGATGTCCAGGTTGTCGCCGTAGTAGAGGACGTTCGTCTTCACGCCGATCCGGGCCCAGCTGACCCCGCTCGCGGCCACTCAGGGTTGACTGGTCGGCAGTGTACGGCGGCACGGTCCGGCGGGCTGCCGCGGCAGAACGGCACTGCCATATGCGGCAAAACGGTATTCCACGATGCGGCAGAGTGGTAGTGTGCGGCCCGTGGAGTATCGCATTCGGCTCATCGATGCCCTGATCGAGCGGCTGATGACGGAGATGCCGGCCCTCTTCATCGTGGGACCGCGGGCCGCCGGAAAGACGACGACAGCGGCCCGCTACGCCCGCACCGTCGTACGACTCGATCGCGAGGCCGAGGCTGTCGCGTTTCGGGCCGATCCGGACGGCGCGTTGCGCGGTCTCCCCGAGCCGGTCCTTCTCGACGAGTGGCAGCTGGTCCCAGGAGTGCTGGGGGCAGTCAAGCGATCCGTCGACTCGCGTCCCACCCCGGGTCGCTTCCTCGTCACGGGCTCGATACGAGCCGACCTGGAAGGCGATCTATGGCCGGGGACGGGCCGCCTCACGCGCGTTCCGCTGTTCGGCATGACGGTGCGGGAGCAACTCGGGGCGATAGCATCGCCCCCCTTCCTCGACAGCCTCGCCTCGGGGATCGAACTGCTTCCTGCGCACGACACGCCGGACCTGCGCGGCTACGTCGACCTCCTCCTGCGGAGCGGCTTTCCCGAGCCCGTCCTGAGCATGACGGCAGCAGCCCGCCAGCGCTGGCTGGACAGCTATGTCGAGCATCTCCTGACCCGGGACGCCGAGGCGGTGGACGGCGGTCGCGATCCGGTTCGGCTGCGCCGCTACGTCGAGGCCCTTGCCGCCAATACCGCCGGCGTCGTCGATGACAAGACCCTCTACGACGCCGCGGGCATCAACCGCAAGACTGCCCTCGCGTACGACCGGCTGCTGCAGAACCTGCTCATCGTGGAGGCCATGCCCGCCTGGACGTCGAACCGCCTGAAACGTCTCGTTCTCGGCCCCAAACGGTACGTGATCGACCCGGCGGTGGCCGCTGCCGTGCTGCGCCTGGACACGAACGCGGTGCTGCGCAACGGAGATCTGCTGGGCCGCCTGCTCGACACGTTCGTCGCCGCCCAGCTCCGCGCGGAACTAGCGGCGAGCGATGCCCGGCCGCGCCTGTACCACGTGCGCCAGCAGCAGGGCCGATTCGAGATCGACCTCCTGGCCGAGCTCGGCGGAGGTGCCCTGATCGCCATCGAGGTCAAGGCCGACGCCGCGCCCAAGGCCGACAGCGCGCGCCACCTGGTCGCCCTGCGAGATCGCCACGGCGATGCCTTCGTCAGCGGCGTGGTCCTCCACACCGGCCCACGAACCTACCCCCTGGGCGATCGGATCGTGGCCGCCCCCATCTCCTCCCTCTGGAGCTGACACCCTCCGCTCCGGCAGCCGGTGCCGCTGGGGACGCATGGCCCTGTCCGTGCCCGTCGGATGCCGCCACACTGGACCGTCGACGGCGTCCCGAGGGAGCGGAGGGACGTGATGCACCCAGCTCGAACCACCATCCGGCTCACGGCGGCCACGCTCGCCGCCGCGCTGCGCAGCCCAGCGCGCGCGCCGCGGTCGCCACGAGGCGAGGCCACGGCGGGCGGCGCGCGATGAAGGTCCTGGTGGCATACGCGAGTCGCCACGGGGCGACGCAGGGGATCGCGGAGCGCGTGGCAGCGAGGCTCGCACGGCAGGGGATCGAGGTCACCCTGGAACAGGCCGACCGCGTGCGGCAGGTCGACGCATACGACGCCTTCGTGGTCGGCGGGTGCGCGTACATGTTCCACTGGGCGAAGGAGTGCACGACGTTCGTCCGGCACAACGAGCGCGCGCTCGCGAGTCGACCGACGTGGCTGTTCAGCAGCGGCCCGCTGGGCACCGACCTGGTCGACGAGAAGGGCCAGGACGTGATGGCGACGACGCGTCCGAAGGAATTCGACGAGCTGGCCGCACGCGTCCGCCCGCGCGACGAGCGGATCTTCTTCGGCGCATACGACCCCCATGCGAAACCAGTCGGGATGGCGGAACGATTCGTGGGCCTGATGCCCGCCGCGAGGAACGCGCTCCCGGCCGGCGACTTCCGCGACTGGGCGGCGATCGAGGCGTGGGCCGAGGGGATCGCGGGCGAGCTGGCGACGGCGGGCGCCGCCGCCGGAGGCCGCTGAGGCGTCGACGCCGGCTCCGCCGGCCCGGGTCAGCAGATGCGGGGCAGCTGTTCCCCGACCAGCATGTCGACGATCCGCTCCGCGCCCACGAGCGTGTGGATGGTGACCATCCCGGGGTGATCCGCCACCACCCGCCCGACGATCGAGGCGCCCTCGCCCTCGGGGAGCGCCCGCATCGCATCGAGCACCGCCTCGGCGCGTTCCGCCGGGACGATCGCCACGCACTTGCCCTCGTTGGCCACGTGGAACGGGTCCAGGCCCAGCATCTCGCAGGCGGCCCGCACGGGACCCGGGACCGGGATGGCCGCCTCGTCGAGCTCGACCCCGACGCCTGAGGCCCCGGCGATCTCGTTCAGCGCCGAGGCCAGCCCGCCGCGGGTCGGGTCGCGCAGGACGTGCGCGTCCGGGGCGGCGGCCAGGATCGCCGCCGCGACCCGGTGGAGTGGCTGCGTGTCCGAGGCGATCTCCACCTCGAACTCCAGCCCCTCCCGCACGCTCATGACGGCCACGCCGTGCAGCCCGATCGGCCCCGAGAGCAGGACCGCGTCGCCGGCCCGCGCGCGGTCGGCGCCGAGCGCCACCCCGTCGGCCACGATCCCGATGCCGGCGGTGTTGACGAACAGGCGATCGGCGGCGCCCCGCCCGACGACCTTGGTGTCCCCGGTGACCACCCGCACGCCTGCCGCGGCCGCGGCCCGGGCGACCGACTCGGTCACCTCGCGCAGCTCGTCGAAGGGGAGCCCCTCCTCGATCACGTACGCGAGGGAGATGGCCACCGGCTGTGCGCCCATCATCGCCAGGTCGTTGACGGTGCCGTTGACGGCGAGCTCGCCGATGTCCCCGCCCGGGAAGCGCAGGGGGCTGACCACGAACGTGTCGGTGGTGAACGCGAGGCGGCCGGCGGCGACCTCGATCACCGCGGCGTCGTTGAGAGGACCCCCCGCCGATGCCCGGGCCAGTGCCGGGGCGATCACGTCGCGCATGAGGGCGGCGGAGAGCTGGCCGCCCGAGCCGTGCCCGAGCAGGACGCGCTCGTGCTCGACCAGGGGGGCCGGGCAGGTGGCCGCCAGCGGGTCGGCGGTCGTCGGTCGGTCGGTCATCGTGCCACCTCGCGGGACGCGGCCATCGCCAGCGGCCGGACCGTGGGCCCCAGTCCTCGGCCAGCCGCGTGGAAGGCCGCGCAGGTCCCCTCGGCGGAGACCATGGGGGCACCGAGCGGCCGCTGGGGCGAGCAGAGGACGCCGTAGGCGGTGCAGTCGAGCGGCGTCCTGGTGCCCTGCAGGATCTCGCCGGCGATGCATGCCGGGTGCTCCTTCGTGGCGATGTCCCCCACGTGGAAGCGACGCTCGGCATCGAACCGCGCGAACCGCTCCTGGAGGCGATAGCCGGAGGCCGGGATCTGGCCGATCCCGCGCCAGGTCCGGTCGCCGATCTCGAAGACGCGGAAGACGGTCTCCTGGGCGAGCCGGTTGCCCTCGCGGCGGACCGCGCGGGAGTACTGGTTCTCCACCTCCGCCCGGCCCTCCTCGAGCTGGCGGATCGCCATCAGCATCCCCTCGAGGAGGTCGAGCGGCTCGAAGCCGGTCACCACGATCGGGACGTGGTACCGGGCCGCGATCGGCTCGTACTCGGTCCAGCCCATCACCGCGCAGACGTGCCCCGCGGCCAGGAAGGACTGCACCTGGTTGGACGGCGACTGCAGGATCGCCTCCATGGCCGGCGGCACCAGCACGTGGCTGACCAGCACGCTGAAGTTGTCGATCCCCTGCTCCGCGGCCTGCCAGACCGCCATCGCGTTGGCGGGCGCGGTCGTCTCGAACCCGATCGCGAAGAAGACGACCTGCCGGTCGGGGTGCTCGCGCGCGATGCGGACGGCGTCGAGCGGCGAGTAGACGATCCGGACGTCCGCGCCGCGCGCCTTGAGCGCCAGCAGGTCGGTGGTCGAGCCGGGGACGCGGAGCATGTCCCCGTAGCTGGTGAAGATCACGTTCGGGTCGGCGGCGATCGCGAGCGCCTTGTCCACCTGCTCGAGGGGCGTCACGCAGACCGGGCAGCCCGGACCGTGGATCATCCGGACGCCCTCGGGGAGCATCTCGTCGATCCCCTGCTTGACGATGGTATGGGTCTGCCCGCCGCAGACCTCCATCATGGTCCAGGGCCGCGTGGTGACGCGGTGGATCTCCCGGACGAGCGCCTTGGCGCGGCGCCCGTCCCGGAACTCGTCGACGTACTTCACGAGGCGGGGCCCGCCGGGGGAACGGCGGCGGCCGCGCGCCCCGCGGCCGTGCCGTGCGCGTCGCCTGCGCCCGCGACGGCGGCCGCCGACGGCCCGAGGTCCACCACGGCGGGTTCGCTCATACCGGGTCCCATGGTGGCCAGCTCCTGCTGCACCAGGTCGCCCATCTGGTCGAGGAGCTCGAGCGTGCGGAGCGCCTCGTCCTCGTCGACCGTGCTGATGGCGAAGCCGACGTGGACGATGACGTAGTCGCCCACCCTGACCTCGGGCACGTATGCCAGGCAGGCCTCCTTGCGGACCCCGCCGAAGTCGACCCGCCCCATGGCGAGACCGGCCTCGTCGCGTATCTCGATGACCCTGCCGGGAATGCCCAGGCACATGGCGGATCGCCTCCTGCTAGTGCTCCACGGTAGCGCGCCGGGGGGTGGCGGGCCAGTCCCGGGCCCCGCCGGCAACCGACCGGGGCGTTGCCGCCCCCGACAGGCGGGCGGCGGCGATCGCCGCCTGCCCGTAGCTGATCCCCCCGTCGTTCACCGGGACGCTGCGGTTGACGAACGGCTCGAACCCGTCCGCGGCGAGCCGGGCCAGCAGCGCGGTGGCGAGCCAGTGGTTCTGGAAGACGCCCCCGGAGAGACAGACCTGCCGCAGCCCGGTGGCCTCCCGCGCGGCGGCGCAGAGCTCGCGCGTCACCTCCGCGATCGTCTCCTGGAACCGGGCGGCCAGCGTCGAGACCGGGGCGCCGGACGCGCGGCCCTCCAGCAGCGCGCCGAGGGTCGGGGCCGGGTCGTAGACCAGCAGCCCGGAGCGGCGCGCCACGCGGTACGGGAGCGAGTCGGTCGGTCGCGCGCCGGGGATCCCCGGCGCGACGGCGGGACCGCGTGCCGCCGCCACCGCCGCACCGGGCGCCACGGCGGGACCACGTGCCGCCGCCTCCACCTCGACCGCACCGGGTGCGGCGCACGTGCGCTCCGGGTCGGTCGGATCGGCGCGCATCTCGAGCTCGATCGCGGCCTGCGCCTCGTGCTCGACGACGTCGCGGATCCCCAGCAGGCTGCTGACGGCATCGAACAGGCGGCCGGCGCTCGACGCCAGCGGCGCGTTGAGACGGCGCGCCACCTGCGTCCGCACGACCTCCACCTCGCGCGGGTCCAGCCGGGCGAGGAACGGCTCCGCCATGCCCGCGAGCGTGGCGGGCACGCCGGCGAGCAGGGCAGGCGTGTCGGCCGGCGTGGCAGAAGCGCCGGTGCCCTCCGTGCCGGCCTGGAACGACGGCCGCGTGTCGGGACGCATGGCGGCGCCATCCTGCTCCAGGCCGAAGAGGTAGCCGAGGGCCATCCGGTACGGCTTCCTCACGGCCATCGCGCCCCCCGGCATCGGCGCCAGGGCGAAGCGGGCGAACCGGCGGTAGCCCGACAGGTCCGCGATGAGCACCTCCCCGCCCCAGAAGGTCCCGTCGTCGCCCATCCCCAGGCCGTCGTAGGCGATCCCGATGACCGGCGACGCGAGGCCCGCCTCGGCCGCGCACGAGGCGACGTGGGCGTGGTGGTGCTGGACGCCGATCCGGTGATCGGCCGGGAAATGGCGGGCCGCGTACTGCGTCGACAGGTAGGCGGGGTGGAGGTCGTGGACGACGAGGTCCGGCTCGAGCGCCAGCAGGCGCCGCAGGTGCCCGAGGTTGTGCTCGAACGCACGGAAGGTGAGCATGTCCTCCAGGTCGCCGGTGTGGGGCGCCACGTAGGCGCGGTCGCCCGACGCAAGGGTGAACGTGTGCTTCAGCTCGGCGCCCACGGCGAGCAGGGGCTCCGGTGCCGCGACGGGCAGGTCGAGTGGATCGGGGGCGTAGCCGCGTCCGCGGCGGACGATCGACTCGCGGCCTGCGACGACGCGGGTGACCGAGTCGTCGTAGCGGGCGCGGATCTCCCGGTCGTGCAGCAGGAACGCGTCGGCGATCCCGCCCAGGCGCGCCAGCGCGTCGTCGTCGTCGGTGGCGAGCGGCTCGTCCGAGAGGTTCCCGCTCGTCAGCACGATCGGCCCGCCGAAGCCGTCCAGCAGGAGGTGATGCAGCGGGGCGTACGGGAGGAAGAGTCCCACGCGGCGATCGCCGTTGACCACGCCCTCCGCCAGCGGCCGCCCCGCGGGGCGCGCCGCCATGGCCGGGCCGTCCGCCGCACTGCCGTCGGACCGCTCGACCAGGACGATGGGGCGCGACGGGGAGGTCAGCAACGCCGCCTCGTCGTCGGTCACCAGGGCCAGGCGCCTCGCCGCATCGAGGTCGCGGACCATGACCGCGAACGGCTTGGCCCAGCGCCGCTTCCGGTCACGCAGCCGTGCCACGGCCACCGGGTCCGTGGCGTCGCAGGCCAGGTGGTAGCCGCCGAGCCCCTTCACGGCCACGATCCGCCCCGCCGCGAGGTCCGCGATCGCCGCCTGCAGCGCTGCCTCCCGGGTCTCGCGGGGGGCGGCGTCTCCCGGGCGCCGGTACGCGAGCCGGGGCCCGCAGGTGGGACAGGCCACCGGTTCGGCGTGGAACCGGCGGTTGCCGGGGTCGCGGTACTCCCGCTCGCACTCGGGGCAGAGCGGGAACTCGCGCATCGACGTGCGTGCCCGGTCGTACGGCAGGTCCTCGATGATCGTCGCGCGCGGCCCGCAGTTGGTGCAGTTGGTGAACGGGTAGCGGTAGCGCCGGTCGGACGGGTCGAAGAGCTCGCGCAGGCAGTCGTCGCAGGTCGCGATGTCCGGCGGGAAGAGCCGCTCGCCCGAGGCCGCGGCCACGCTCTCCAGGATTCGGAACCCGCTGCCCGGCGCCGGCGTGCGGTCCGCCTGGAGCCCGCCGACCTCGACCGACTCCACCCGTGCCCGCGGCGGCGCCTCCGCGCGCAGGCGGCGGACGAACCCGTCGATCGCCGACGGCCGGCCGGCGACCTCGATCTCCACCCGGCCCGCCGCGTTGCGCACGCGGCCGTCGAGCGCCATCTCGCGGGCCAGCCGGTAGACGAACGGGCGGAACCCGACGGCCTGGACGATTCCCGAGACCTCGATGCGCCGTGCCACGCGCCCATCTCCGTCCGGGGACGCCAGGCTCGTCGGCCCGCCTGGAGTCGCGGCGCGAGCCCGTGCGTCAGGGGCTGCGGGGCGGCCCTCCTCGCCAGGCCGCACGGCCCCGGCGCCCGCCTCCGTCTCGGCCACGGGTCAGCCCACCAGCTCGATCTCGACCTGCTCGTGCTCCTCGAGGGAGAGGCTGGCGCCTCCGCACTCCGGGCATGGCTGGTCGGGACGCGCCGCGGAGAACCGGGCCCCGCACCGCACGCAGAGACGGGGTGCCGGGTCGCGGACGAGCTCCAGCGCCACCGCCGCGAGCTCCGGGGCCTCGAGCTGCAGGTGGAAGCGCAGGGACGCCTCGAACGCGTCGGGGTCGTGGTCGCCACCGTGGACGTGCAGCACGACCCGGCGCCCGTCGAGCTGCCGGCCGCGCAGCGCACCGGCGATGGATCGGGCGATCCCCGCCTCGTGCATCAGGCGCCTCCCCGCCCGTCGGGCCCGTCGGGCCCGTCGGTGCGACCGATCGTCCCCGACCCGGCGTCGGGGTAGTCCGCGCCCTCCGGCCGGGCCGCTGCCGGCCCGGTGCCCGCCGACCCGGCGCCGTCGTGGAGCTCCCACGCCGTCTGGCGGGCCACTGCCGCCGCACGGGGCAGTGCCGCGGCCACCGGCTCCGTCAACTCGAGCCCCACCTCGATCTCGCGCGGCTGGATCCCCACCAGCGCCACCTGCGCGGGCAACCGGCCGGTGAGCCGCGCGGCTGCCAGGAGATCCCCCACGCCGACCTGGTGCGGCGAGACGTGGCCGGACAGGGCCACGTGGAGATCGTCGCCGCGAAGGACGGCCACGTCCCCGGGCGATCGTCGCAGGTCGACGGCGTCGATCAGCACCACCGCGCGAGCATCCTCGATCACCGGGAGCAGGTCCAGCCCCAGGGTGCCGCCGTCGATGACCCGTGTCTGCGGGGGAAGCGCGGCGGCATCGTCAGCCGCGGCCGCGAGGATCAGCTCGGCGGCGCGGACGCCCACCCCATCGTCGCGCATCAGGATGTTGCCGATGCCCACGACCACCAGGTCGCCGTCGGAGATCGTCACCTGTCCGACGCCCCTGGAGCCCACCCCCCGGCCATCCCGGCGACCGTGTCGCGTCCGATCCCTGATCCGTGCTTCCCGATTCTGCTGGCCATGCTCTCCACGTGCTCCCGGCGGCCTGCGCAGATCGCCAAGTCGGCACGGAGGACCGTCGGCCGGAGCTAACCGCGAACCACCCGCCCTGCGCCAGAGCAATCTGGCCCGCGATCCATGGGCGTTCCTGCCGGCGGCACGCTCCCGGCTTCGCGCGGAAAGTGTTAGCGAATTGATACACGAACGAAGGCGTCGTGTGCTGCCCCTCGACGAGCACCCACAGCACCCTCCTGCCCATCCATTCTGCTGCCGGGAGGGTGCGATGCAAGCGCGGAACGGAGTCCTGGTCCTGCTCCTCATCCCGTTCGCCGCGGTGCTGCTGCCGCAGCTGTACGACGGGATTCATCCACGGCTCGACGGCGTTCCCTTCTTCATCTGGTACCAGTTCGCGTGGACGATCGTCACGGCCGCGCTGACCATCTTCGTGTACCGGGTGCGGACGAACGCCGACAGGGCCGAGGCCAGGGCCGAATCGCGGGAGGAGACACACTGATGCACCCGGACGAGATCGCCGTCTTCGTCGTCCTCGGCCTCCTCGTCACCGGGATCGGCTTCATCGCGTCCCGATGGCACCGCGCCGACCTCAACGCGCTCGAGGAATGGGGGCTCGCCGGACGCCGGTTCGGGACCGTGGTGACCTGGTTCCTGCTCGGCGGGGACCTGTACACCGCGTACACGTTCGTGGCCGTGCCGGCGCTGGTCTACGGATCGGGCGCGCTGGGGCTCTTCGCGCTCCCCTACACGATCATCGTCTACCCGCTCGTCTTCCTGATCATGCCCAAGCTGTGGCAGATCGCCCGCGAGCGTGGCCACGTGACCGCGTCGGACTACGTCAAGGATCGCTTCGACAGCCCGGGGCTGGCGCTGCTCATCGCGATCACCGGCATCGTGGCCACCATGCCCTACATCGCCCTCCAGATCCTGGGGATCGCCGTGGTCATCCAGGTGCTGGGCGTGAACATCGAGGTGTCGCTGATCATCGCCTTCCTCGTGCTGGCGGTCTTCACCTACGTGAGCGGACTGCGCGCGCCCGCGCTGATCGCGCTCGTGAAGGACACGATGATCTGGATCACCGTCATCGTGGCGATCATCGTGATCCCGGCGAAGCTCGGCGGCTTCCCGGCGATCTTCGCCAAGGTACCGGCGGCGAAGCTCGACCTGCCGCCGACCCTGTTCGCGGGCTACTCCACCCTGGCGCTCGGCTCGGCGCTGGCCCTCTTCCTCTACCCGCACGCGATCACCGGCACGCTGGCGTCGAACAGCCAGAACACCATCCGCCGCAACGCGGCGTTCCTGCCGGCGTACTCGTTCCTGCTGGGCCTGATCGCGCTCTTCGGCTACATGGCGATCGCGGCGGGGATCAAGCCGCTCGCGCCGTACGGGGCGAACAGCGCGGTGCCGCAGCTCATCCAGTTCGCGTTCCCCGGCTGGTTCGCCGGGTTCGCCCTGGCCGCCATCGCGATCGGTGCGCTGGTGCCCGCATCCGTGATGTCGATCGCGGCGGCCAACCTGTTCTGCCGCAACATCTGGACGGAGTACATCCGCCCGGCGGCGTCACCGAAGGAGGAGGCGCAGGTCTCCAAGATCGTCTCCCTGCTGGTGAAGCTGGGGGCGGTGGGCTTCATCCTCATCCCCAACCTGACGCAGTACGCGATCACGCTGCAGCTGGCAGGCGGGGTCTGGATCCTGCAGACGCTCCCGGCGGTCTTCCTCGCGCTGTACGTGCGCTGGCTGGACCGCTGGGCGGTGACGTTCGGATGGCTGGCGGGGATGGCCACGGGGACCTACTGGCTGGTGGCCGGCAAGTTCGCCAGCTCGCTCGCGACCTTCCCGATCGGCGGTCACGCGGGGACCAAGCTGTACATCGGGCTGGTTGCCTTCGCGATCAACCTCGTCGTGGTGGTCGTCTGGAGCCTCGCCACGCAGGCCGTTCGTGGCCGCACGCCTGCCTACGGGGAGGCAGCAGCCTGACACGCGGCCTGATGCCTGACACGGCCGGGCGCCTGGCGCAGCCTGACACGCGGCCTGATGCCCGACACGGCCTGACGCAGCCGGGCGCCTGACCTCGCTCCGCGCGCCGTCCGGTCCCGCCCCGTCACGACGCCGCGCCGGGTGCGCGTGGGGCACATCAGGCGGCCGGGTGGCACGGGGCATCGCGCCCCTCAAACGATGCCAGAGGGCACTGGCAGCCTGTTCCGTCGGCCGGGACACTCTCGCTCGGGGCGAGCATGACGTCCCAGGGAGGCTGTCATGGCCATGTCACAGCGCCAGGGGGTGGCGGTCGAGCGCCGCATCCTGAGCCACGAGCATCGCGAGATCGAGCACGTCGTGGGCCGCATCGAGGCGACCGCGGAGATGGCGGGGAACCTTGCTGCCCGTGATCTGGCCAGCGCGCTTCGCAGCCTCCTGGATTCGGTCGAGAAGACGCTCCTCCCCCACCTCGACTGGGAGGACAACTTCTGCTTCCCCGAGATGGACCGCCTGGCGGGGACGCCGTGGGCCACGCGGCTCCTGCGGCTTCAGCACCAGCAGGTCCGGCAGTCGGTGGAGCGCCTCGAGGCGGACTGGCTGGCACTGCGCCGGGAGCCCACGCACCGACAGCTGGTGGATCTGCGGGCTCGGCTCTACGGGCTGCACGCCCTCATGAGCGCGCACTTCGAGCAGGAGGAGCGGGTCATCCTCCCGTTCCTGGACACCGAGAACGGCACGGAGGCCCGCTCCGAAGAGGAGTGAAGCAGCCGCGGCGGCCCGAGACGAGCTGACGCCCGAGACGAGCCGACGCGGCCAGAGCGGCCGGCCCCTTCGCGCGTCCGGTCCCTGGCGGCCCGGGGCCGTTTGCGGCGTCCGCTCCCTGGCGGCCCGGGCAGCGTGACCCGTCGCGGCCGGAGCGTCCTCCTACCTGGACTGATCGCCTCGCCAGTCGCCCGTGACCAGCGCGTAGATCACGGCCTGCTCGGTCCAGAGCCGGTTCTCGGCCTCGTCCCAGACCCGTGACCACGGCCCCTCGATGACGGCCTCCTCCACCTCTTC